>CAZXIR010000121.1:0-6887 GCA_964640845.1 uncultured Syntrophomonas sp. | reverse complement strand
AAAAAAGCCTTCCCGGTATGAATTCGCTTATTTACTACGCGAATTCATACCGGGAAGGCTTTTGGTTTAAAATTTGTAATTTTAGGCAGATGTGTTTTGAGCCCGATTATACATTTCTCGAGCATGTTCCAGAGTCAGCTGGGAGTAATTATCTCCGCCCAGCATTCTCGCTATTTCTTGAATTTTTTTATCCTGGCTTAAGGTTTTAACTAAAGTAGATGTTTTGCCTTCAATGACTTGTTTTTCAATAAGATAATGCTGACTGGCATAACTTGCTACCTGGGGCGAATGAGTAACCAATACCACCTGATGGCTGGATGAAAGCTCCCGAATTTTTAGAGCCATGGAGGTCAGAGAAGTGCCACCTACCCCAATATCTATTTCATCAAAAATAAAGGTAGGCACCTTATAAACCTCGGCCAGAGCCTTTTTTAAGGCCAGAACAAAGCGAGAAATTTCACCTCCGGAAGCAGTACGTGATATCGGTCTCATTGCTTCTCCAGGATTAGCGGAAAAGAGAAATTCTATCTGATCCTGCCCAGAGGGGCTTATCCCTTGACCTGGTTCGATCTCAACCTCAAAGCGAATACCGGGCATATTTAATTCTATAAGTTCCTTATTAACTTTATCCTGCAGAACAAGAGCTCCCTGTTTCCTCTTCTCACTTAGTCTGTCCGCTAAATCACTATACTCCTCCAGCAGTCTCGCACTTTCGGTCAATAAAGTTTCTTTTCTTTCCTGGCTATTATCCAGCATCAGCTTTTCCTCTCGGGCTTTATCCAAATAATTCAATATTTCCTCTATGCTATTGCCATACTTGCTTTTCAATTTGCCTATGACATATATTCTATCTTCTACTTCCTCCTGTAGACCTGGTTCGAAATCCAATAGGTTTCTATACGAGGAGATCTCAGTCGCCTTATCCTGGATAAGATAATAGACCTCCTCTAAATGCTCCTTAAGCTTAATAAAGAATGGCTCATCAGCCAGTTCGCTACAAGTGTTGATAGACATGGATATCAAATCATAAACATTCTTGCCTTCCGGTTCGTCGTATAACAATCTATATAGACGTTCTGACCCTTCCAGAAGTTTCCGCGAGTTTCTGATACGATGGGCCAGGTTGATTAGTTCTTCTTCTTCTCCCATATGCAGTTGATTTTTTTCAATTTCATCTATCTGATAGGACAAAAAATCGCTTTTCTGTCTCTTATTCATTTCATCCAACTCGAGCTGTTCCAACTCTTGTTTTTTACTTCTTAGGTTTTGATAAATTTTTTGTATCAATGGCAGAATCTCTTCACTCCCGGGTGAGAAACTATCTACATACTTAAGATACATTTCCGGTCTTAGGATACTCAAGTGATGGTTTTGCAAATGCATATCCAGAAGATTCACAGCTATATTTTTTAATGCCGATACATTGACACTTCGCCCATTAATCCTGGCAGTATTCCTACCGCCCGGTGCTATTTCCCTGCTTAATATAAGCACACCATCCTCCTCTAGCAAACCGTTTTCCTGTAAAAAAATGCGAGCCTGGTCATTACCGCTCACATCAAACACAGCTTCCACCACCGCTTTATATTCACTATCTTTTATGAAATCATTGCTGATCCGGTCACCGGTTACCAAGCCTAGAGCATCGATAATAATTGATTTGCCCGCTCCGGTCTCACCGGTCAGAACATTCAACCCAGGCATTAGTTCAAGTCGCAATTCATCTATAAGCACGAAATTATTAATATAGATTTCCTGCAGCATATAATCCCTTCCCAACTTTTATGTCCGAAGACGGTTCTGTACTTCACTCATCGTATCAACAGAGAATCCCCCCATTAACCGCCACGGCCAATAGCTACAACCACCTTATGAGAGTATGCTTAGAATGCCTGGGGCCGGTCTTAGCTCTTAAGGACAAGTTAGCTGAGCAATGCTTCTGATTGAGGTTGAAGGGTTTTACCCCCTCTCTGCAGATGGCCTTTACCCTATATACTAACCTTAAGCCTTCATCCCCATGAAGTTATTATCTGATTAATCGTAAAAATTCACCCATTACTTCTTCCACTGCTTGAAGGGGTTTAACTACCACGAGTATAGTATCATCACCGGCTACCGTTCCTAATATACGGTTAAGCCCCGAGGTATCAATCATTGAAGCAACCGACTGAGCAGCACCTGGCAGTGTTTTTATGACTATAATATTCTCACTGCAGTCGATATTCACTACCGAATCTTGGAATATTCGCTTCATCCGTTCATAAGAATTTTTAAAAGCAGTATTATCGGGCAATGAATAGCGATAACCATCCAAATCTGGTATTTTAATTAGCTGAAGTTCTTTAATATCACGGGATACTGTAGCCTGGGTTACATCAAATCCCTGATCCTTCAAGAATTCGCATAGCTCTTCCTGGGTAGCTATGCGTTCCTTGGATATAATATCCATAATAGCAAAATGTCTTTGTACTTTCATCTCTTAAACCTCACCGTTTTATGAATTAGTAAGTACCAGTCGGAAGGGTGTTTAAACTTCTGAGTATCTCCTGTCTACTTGCCTGCATTGCGTTTTAATCTGTTATTAATGGTAGCAAAAAATGGGGCTTTCTTTAAGTTTACCAGACGTAGGCCTTGGCTGGCTTTTCTTATTTCAATGCTGTAATTTTTCCTGAAATCTAATATTATCTGTCCATCCAAGCTAATAATAATATCGTTTCCGTAGGGAGGGTTTACTCTAATTACTTTATTGCCTGCAATTACTGCTGGTTTTTGGCTAAAAGCAAAAAAGGTATAAGGTGCTACCGGAGTTATAAGCATGGCTTCCAATTCAGGATCAACTATGGGGCCTCCGGCTGAAAGTGAATAGGCGGTAGAGCCGGCGGGAGTTGCAAATATCAAGCCATCGCCTTTGTAAGGTACACAGGGCTGTCCATTAATCCTATAATTGAGGGTTACCATCCTAGGTACCTTGGATTTAATAATAACCTCGTTTAAACAATAAGCAGTATTTATGATAACATCGTTTTCGAAAACATTAACTTCCAGCATCATCATGGTATCTATGCTGTAGTCACCCTGTATAAATCTATCTATATACTGGTCAACTTCATCGATTTCGATGTTGCTGAGAAACCCAACTGTCCCCATGTTTATTCCTAGAATAGGAAAGTTTCCTGGTCCATAGGTACGGGCTGCTCGCAGCATAGTGCCATCCCCGCCCAGGACGATAACATTAGTAATATCCCGGTCCAGTATCTTCTTAGTACCATCGTCTACCAGCACTTGTATCCCTCGGGACTGAAGTTTTTGGGAAAGTTCTGTGGTCATATAATGAGTACTTTCCCGATATTTTTTATTGTTTACCAAGAGTGTTTTCAAGCTTTACCTCCCAGCTGGCTGTGCGCTTCTCCAACCACCATATTTATAACTTGCTCCGCCTTTACAACAAATTCTGGATGTTTTTCGAGTTTAATAAAATATTCAATATTTCCACTAGGCCCAGTTATCGGAGAATAAGTAATACCCGTACATTGCAAACCGGCTCCGGCCGCGGATTCGATACAAGCCTGAAGAACCCTTCGATGAATTTCAGGATCCTTGACTACTCCCTTTTTTCCTACGTCTTTTTTCCCTGCCTCAAACTGAGGCTTTATTAGCGAAATAATAATCCCGTTATCTTTTAGCAGGTTTATGAGAACTGGAAATACCAGTCTGGTAGAAATAAATGCCACATCTATGGTTATCATATCCACCTTTTCACCCAATTGTTCCAGGGACAGATATCTAATGTTGGTTTTTTCCATATTAATAACCCTGGTATCATTGCGCAATTTCCAATCCAGTTGTCCGTAGCCCACATCAAGGGCGAAAACCTTCCTGGCCCCATGCTGTAGAGCACAATCGGTATAACCACCGGTGGAAGCACCCACGTCCAGGACCACTGCTGACGCAAAATCTATCTCAAATTCCTGGATGGCTTTTTCCAGTTTGAGTCCTCCCCGACTAACATAACGCGGAGATGAGTTGTTAATATGTATTGTAACATCACTATTTACATTAGTTCCAGGTTTATCAATTAACTTTCCATTAACTGTAACTTGACCAGCCATTATTATGGCTTTAGCCCTCTCTCTACTACTAGTTAGGCCCTCCTGATATAAAAGGGTATCCAGTCTAATTTTGGCCAAAATTCAACAACCCCAATTCTCGGCTATAACCCAACAGTTCAGGCCATCGATGAATAATAGTTTCAACCATCGATACTGCATCCATATTTAAATAATTGAATAGCAGTTCAACTTTGCCATGCTCTACAAATTCATCGGGTATACCAATACACAAAGTATCAACCTTCTGAGCATTGTTCGCCAATACTTCCAGTACGGCACTTCCAAATCCTCCATTTATACAATTATCTTCAATGGTCACCAGCCTCTGGTATTTATCGCCAATAGTCTTTATAACTGCGATGTCAAGGGGCTTAACAAATCTAGCATCAATAAGCAGGATGCCAATGCCCTTTTCCTCCATTAAAGCAGCCACTTCACGGGCTATAGTTACTCCGCGACCTGTGGCCATAATGGCCACATCATGGCCATTTTTCAGCACTTTTGATTCTCCTGGATTGAGAATTTGCCGCACAGGAACAATGTCTACCCCTTCTCCAGCTCCCCGCGGATATCTTATGGCCACCGGTCCATTAATAGTAAAGGCAGTATGGAGCATGTCCAGCAGTTCATTTTCATCTGCAGGAGCCATTATAGTCATTTCAGGAATATTTCTTAAATAAGCCAGGTCAAATATCCCATGATGGGTAGGTCCATCCTCACCAACCAGACCAGCCCGGTCTATGGCAAAAACAACTGGTAATTTTTGTAATGCCACATCATGGATAATCTGATCATAAGCTCTTTGTAAAAAAGTCGAATATATAGCCACAACTGGTTTTAAGCCCGCCTTAGCCATTCCCGCAGCCAGGGTAACCGCATGCTGTTCGCAAATACCGGTATCAAAAAACCGCTCCGGATATAGGTTGGCAAATTGACTCAAACCGGTACCATTTGCCATAGCTGCAGTTATAGCTACGACTCGATGGTCCGTTTGGGCCCTGGCCACCATATATTCCCCAAAAATTTCGGTATATGTTTTAATAGATTTTTTTATAGTTTTTCCTGTATCAATGTCAAAGGGTCCTACCCCATGGAATGTACCTGGATCTATACGGGCTGGCTCATAACCTCGCCCCTTTTCGGTTATGGTATGAATTAAAACCGGTCCCTTCATTTTACTGGCGTTATAGAGTACCGGTAGGATTTGATCCAGATCATGACCGTTTACAGGCCCAATATAGGTAAACCCAAGTTCTTCAAATAATATTCCGGGAACCATCAAGTATTTGACTAAGTCCTTGAATTTTCCTGCCGCCCGGGCAATATTAGGACCGATACCGGGTATACGCATCAGGTGAGTCTCGATTTCATCCTTGGTCCTAGAATAGGATGGATCGGTACGCAGGCGGTTCAAATAGCCTGACATAGCTCCCACATTCCTGGATATGGACATTTCGTTATCATTCAATATCACTATTAAATCTCGACCTTCAATCCCGGCATGGTTTAAAGCTTCGAAAGCCATACCCCCGGTTAATGCTCCGTCACCGATAACTGCCACTACGGAATGACTCTGACCCTGCAGGTCACGTGCAACAGCCATACCTAGGGCGGCTGAAATGGAAGTACTGCTGTGTCCGGTATTAAATGCATCATGGATGGATTCTTCGCTTTTTGGAAATCCACTTAAACCACCGTATTGCCTGAGTGTCATCATAGCTTCCTGGCGCCCGGTAAGTATTTTATGTACATAACTTTGATGCCCTACATCCCATATTACCCGATCAACTGAAGTGTCAAAAACATACTGCAGAGCTATAGTCAATTCTACCACGCCCAGATTGGGGGCCAGATGTCCTCCACACTGAGATATACTGGTTATCAACAACTCTCTTATCTCAGCTGCCAAACCCTGCATTTCCTTTAATTTCATCTTTTTTATATCTTCAGTAGATTTTATCTTGTCAAGTATCCCCGACATAATTAAACTCACTTTCTGTTCTTGAATAATTCCCAGCCACTAACTTGTTCCAACCAAGCTACCACTCGAGCAGCTTTAAAAATAATAAGATCAGCCTGAGTAACTGCCAGCTTTTTTCCTACGGCTTTTCCGCCCACGGTTAATGAGGCTATCAGACTAGTCATTACTGCGCCTGCCAAAGCTACATCGTTTATAGGAAATTGCCCGGCCATGCTAACCACAATCCCGGCTCCTATAGCACCACTTAAAGTTCCAGCGATATCTCCTATAACATCATTGCAGAAATTTGCTACAATATCCGCATTATGTATGAGTTTAACTCCATGTTTGGCTCCAAATATTTTTTTTGCCGCCCTGGCATTAAAAGGCGGCAGTTCAGCTGCAGTCACAGCAGTTCCTATTATATCAAAAAATATCCCCAGAAAAATAATAACCAGCAGCAAAAAAAATGCCACCAGCACACTATTTACGGCCCTTACCAGCGCCTCTGACCCCAGACTGACCAAAAGAGCTATAAAAAATGTGATAACAGCTACCAGCAATCCGGAAATAATCATATTCTTTTTTAATCTACTACTCAACTCTAGTATCTCCCCCAATAAACGGGTCTGGCAAAAGGTTGTTTATCGAGTAAACGCTGCGACATAGGTCCAGAAGGTTTTCCCAGCAGCTCTCCCTTTTGTTGCCAAAAGGGCGGTTTCCCTTTATGTCTGCCCTATTTCGTCACCGAAAATAGAACTGGATTACCACTAAGTACGCACTTTAATCCTCGACAAACCATGCTCAAGTTGCATTCA
>CAZXIR010000120.1:0-7028 GCA_964640845.1 uncultured Syntrophomonas sp. | reverse complement strand
GAATTGTACTCGCTTATCGTTTTAAAACTACGTATCAGGTGTCGGGAATTGAACTTGAAGAAAGGGGTACCCATAGGATTATAGCTGAGATAATTCGACAGGGGCAAGAGGCTGGAGAAATAAGGTACGATGTCCAGTTGAAGCTACTGGTTGGTTATATTGATTTGTTGCGCGGAACGATAGTCTGGGAATGGCTGCAGGATACTTCCAGCTTCGAACTCCGTGAGGAGATCAGCAGAATGGTAGATATAGTTCTAAATGGCATAAGCACCGGTGATAGCAAGGTGAAATAGCCAGATTGACGCAGTCTTGATTGTGATTGGCATTTATTGAAAGGAGCGATTAGTTTTGAAGAAACAATCCGAGAATTTCTTTATCATGTGGGATCAGGCCTTTGAATCAGGGGCCCCGTTAGTGGGAGGGAAGGGCTGGAACCTGGCCCGACTGTCCAGGTTTGGCTTTAACATTCCACCTGGTGGCGTACTATCAAGCGATGCCTATATCGAGTTCATCGACTACAACGGTTTAGACCATGATATTGCAGATATATCAAGCAGGCTAACTGCCGCCAACCTCATCGATTACATTCATGAGTTGCCTCAGCTGGAGGAAAAAATTAGATCAGGCTTAATACCTCCGGCCATTATGGACGAAATATCTGCTGCCCTGCAAAACCTGGGGCTGGCTGATAGGGCGATCGCGGTAAGATCATCAGCTTCGGCGGAGGACTCGGCTGCTGCATCTTTTGCCGGCATTCATGAGTCGTTTCTGAATGTGCACGGCATGGAAAACATACTTGCGGCCATCAAAGGCTGCTATGCCAGTTTGTGGTCACCACAGGCCGTAGCCTATCGGCGCAGGATGAAGCTGGATGATAATGAAGTGCTTCCGGCCGTTGTATTGTTGGAAATGGTGGAAGCTAAGGCTGCCGGGGTAGGATTCACTTGCGATCCACAGACCGGGCGCCGGGATATTTTGGTTATCAATGCCAATTTTGGCCTGGGAGAATCGGTAGTAAATGGCGTAGTTGAACCTGACAGCTATTATCTGGATAATCAGCCCTGGAGTACGGCACCTGGTCTGCACGAGCGTAATACTGGGAGCAAAAAAGGCTTCACCCAGCCTGCAGAGGACAGCGGTACTCAATTTATATATAACGATGAATTCTCGTTCCGACCGGTGTTGAGTGATGAGGAAATTGAGAGATTGGGCCTGCTGCTGATACGGATCTTTGAATCGCTGGGGGAGTGCGAAGAGCAGCAGGATGTGGAATGGGCCTATGATGGCCGGGACTTTTTCTTATTGCAGGCCAGGCCGGTAACGGCCTTACCGGAATATACATTTGCGGCACTGAAAAACAAGCCGACGATATGGACAAATGGTAATTATCGGGATGCGGTACCCATGGTCATTTCCCCCTTGCAACGCCGGCTGCTGAAGAACTCGATTGATACTATTCAATATGCCCAGTTTCCCGCCAACGGGTACCAGATGCCGGAGGGGTTTGAGTTTTCGCGGTTTTTTAATGGAAGACTATATTGCAATATATCTGCTCTGCAGTGGGCCTACTACGATTGTCTAGGTGCCTTGCCCGACGGTTTTAATGACTTTTGGGGAGGACACCAACCCCAGATAGAAATAGATGACCCTGATCCTTTTGCCGGGGAGGTTGGCCGGGAAAGACAGAACCATATAATGGGTATGATGAATCACGTTATGGAGGCGGCTGTTGATGCGCCCCGTATTTTTGCCCAAGTTCCTCGTTCGGCTAAAGCTGTAACCAGCACAGGGTTTGCTCACCTGCCAGATTCGGAGTTTGCTGGCAAGTACATTGAGCTTGGCGATATCCTAAGGACTTATTGCGAGAAATTCACTTTTCTGGCCGGAGTTGGCTCCATGCCGATTATGTCGCTGTTGCAAAAGCTATATAAATATTTCGGTTCTCGCGCAACCGAGGTTTTGAACGGCTTAATGGTAGGCGGTCAGGCGGGGATAACCAGTGCTGATCACGGGTACCGACTCTTAGAACTGGCCGAAATGGCCCGGGGGGATGAGGCTGCAGTTCTGTATTTGACAGCTGGTACTTTTAACCCCATTTTGTGGGAAGAAGAACTGCCGGAAAGCTCTCCCTTCAAACAGGCTTTCCGGGCCTTTTTAGAGGAGTATGGTCATCGGGGAGTATATGAACTGGATATTATCAACCCCCGCTGGAAGGATGATCTTACTTACTTGCTGGGTATAATCAAGGATACTATGGATACCGCCCGGCCTGGCGATTTGAAGGTTCAGCAGAAGGTACAGTTTGAGCGGGCCTGGCAAGAGGTGCTGGAAACTGTTCCCCCCGATGTCCAGGAAGAAATCCGCCAGGGAATTAAGGAGGCACAAGAAGGTGCAGCAGTAAGGGAAATGACCAAGTCGGTTTTGGCTAAGGCCATAGAACCTTACCGCTTGATGGCCCAGGAGCTGGGAAAACGTTTCTGCCGACAGAGCCTCATTGACCAGCCGGACGACGTATTTTTCTGTTCCTGGTCGGATCTTTTTTCTATTCTGCATAAGGAGTGGAATGGTGACGGGCTTAAGGCCCTGGTGGAATTTAGAAAACTGCGCCACAAGCAAAAAGAAGCGCTCTCTGCTCCTGATATTATCTGTGGTGATAAGCCCATCTTTTCTGAGCCGGTCGGCCAGGGTTCCGGAGACTGCCTGCAAGGAGTAGCAGCAGCGACCGGCCAAGCTTCAGGCATAGCTAGGTTAATAGCTCATCCATCTGAAGGAAACCGCCTGCAGCCTGGAGAGATACTGGTAGCACCCTCAACCGATCCGGCATGGACCCCCCTATTTTTAAAAGCCGGTGCCATAGTGATGGAAACCGGAGGGTTTTTATCTCATGGATCCATCGTTGCCCGCGAATATGGAATACCAGCCGTAGTAAACGTAGCTGGGGCCATGCGAATCATTCAAGATGGTCAGGAAATCATTGTCGATGGTAATGCGGGTACAGTGTCGTGTTTCCGGCCAAATATTTTTGGTTAAGGGATTTTTCCAGCCCGTATCGATGCAAAAGGCCGAAATCCCTTGATAATCGCTACCGCACTAAATACCACATGAGTATGATAGAAAATCTCGAATTCATTAAAGATTACGGTGTAGAAAGACGTTATAATTGAAGAAGGAAAGTGTGCGATGCCCAGAGTGCGGTGGATTGATATGCTATCAACAACGGGTTATGCATGAATTGTAATCTTGGTGCTTTGCGCCAAGGTAAAAAATATGTTTGGAATGAGGAGTACACTTATGGACTCGCTGAATAATTGTATTCGGGAATATACGAATCAATTAAGCAAAGGGCAGATTCAAAAAGCTTATAAAGGAATCATGACATTTATGTCTGGTTTGAAAAAGTATTTAGAGGGAAGATATCCGGATTATACCGCCAGTGCCTTGTATTTCGGATATATGGATATGACATACTTTGCTTTTACACCTCCAGATTTAAAGAATAGGAAGTTGAAAATTGCTGTGGTGTATTTGCATGAGGAAGGCAGGTTCGAAGCATGGCTGGGTGGGAGTAACAGGAAGATCCAGTCTGAGTATATCGATCTGATGAGCCAAAAAAACATAGTCAAATATAAACTATCGCAAGTTAGTCCGGGAGTAGATTCCATCATTGAATCAATCCTGGTAGAGCAGCCGGATTTTGATCATACGGGAGAACTCAGGAAACAAATTGAAAGGAAGATTATGGAATTCGTAAATGACATCACTTCTATTCTGTGAGTCCCTATGCTCAGATACCATGAACCGAGTTGCGTATCCTGCTTAAGCTAAGGCTAATCAGATGGGTTATATGAAAGAACTGAAGTAATATTTGCACTTCATAATCGTAGCAAGTTCATACTTTCCAACAGATGGAATCAGATAGCAAAAAAGAGCGGGTAAATACCATACTACGCTCTTTTTTGGTTTATCCAGGTTATCTTTGGCTCTGAGAATTATGGCTTTGGTTTCAATGGTACCTATTGGCAGCATACATTATAATTATATTATAAGGTACTTTTTCCCAGCAGACATTGCTGGGCGATATAATAAAAGGAGGTATGTCTGATGTCTGAAAAAGACTCGATAAATAGAGCTACACGGGCTGAGAAGATAGCTTTAGGAGTGGGCGCTGCAACCACTATAGGTATAGCTGCAGGACTTTATATTGCCAAAAAATCGGGAGCTATCATACGAAAGTATACTATTGGGGACGGCAGCGGGTTAATGAAAGAATATTGGCAAGTTGAATACCTTAAAGATTCTGTGCAGCAAACCCGCTATTTCCATGGAACCGAGGCCGCTGTCCAAAGACGTATTAAGCACTACAAATCAGACGTGAAGGCAATCAAGAAGTTGGACAAATCCAGTGCCGAATCTCTCATAATGGAACAGAAAACGCACTTAATAGAATTGTAAAGCAGAAGGCCTAAGCAAAAAAGCAAACCGTTCACCCAGACACTCTAATATTTAGGGAGACATTTACTCATGTTTTATTCCGGCCATTTTTATAGCCTGTCCTTTAAGGTAATTAAGATTGCTAGCCTGCCGCATGACTAGTCTTTGAACAGCGGCCGGTCCTCCTCCATGGGACGATTCAGTGGGGATGATTGACCCTTGCCCGACCAAGTACTCTACCAGGCGGGTGATGCGCACCCTGTTTTTTGTTGAAACGTCATCTCGGCCTTTAAAATATTTGTTCACGTATTCTGCTATATCAGGATGGTCAAAGTCTTTTTGACAAGGAGCCGTACAAATTATGCCCCCAGTAATTTCAGTAGCTAATTTAGATGCCAACCAAACAGCATCCACCGCCTGCAGTTTGGCAGCATTGGATAACTGGGCATCGGGGAAATATACCCCGGAAGCATGAGCCCGCCCCTTGTAACCTGCACCAATGGCGGTTCCATAGGCCAGGGCAGACTGGAATGACATTTCTATAATCTTATCGCGAATATGCCCCATTTTATCACAGCCGTTATATTCTGCTGCCACGGCTGCTGCTCCATAAAGTAAATCACAATGACCTGATTTGCAGCAAGCTGTAGCCAGGCGTTGAAAGGTACCAAAGTTGGCGGCCATGGTTCCTGCAAACTCCCATTCACCACACATAAAAACCATTTCCTTGGGGATGAAGACATTATCGAACACCACTAAAGTTGAGCCATGCACACCATACTCGAAATTACCAAAATCCATCTCGTCGTTACTCTGCAAGCGGCGAGCATTAGGGGCAGGAGCCTCTGATATATGAGTAATTCCTGGAGCATTGGCGGGAACTGCAAAGGCTACTGCAAATTCCTTTTCCTTTTCATTCAAAGAGGTGGTAGGAATTACAATGTTGAAATGAGCCAGGGCGGCACCTGACTGGTGTGCCTTGGCACCTCTAACCACGATGCCATCTGAACGTGTTTCGACCACATGCAGATATACATCCGAATCCATTTGCTGGCCAGGAGCTAGAGATCGGTCTCCTTTGGCATCAGTTACCATGCCACTGCATACCAGATCTTCATTCTGGACATGTTCCAGGAATTTAATAAATCTTTGATGGTAATCGCTTCCGTATTTTTTATCAATATCATAAGTCATGGCATACAAGGTGTTCAAAGCTCCGGTGCCGGCACAGCGAGCACCTATGCAAGCCCCATGAAAAGGTGTAAGCACTTTGCTCAACTCGCCTCTTTTAATTAAATCATCGGGGGACTGGCAGATATGCAAGAATCGGTTGGTCATTTTGCCTGTAAATGGTGATTTAGCAGTCATCAGGTTTTCATTTTCTTTTTCCCTGGCCATTTTATAGGTCAAGGCGATTGAATTCAGGGTGGGAGTAAAAGCCGGGTGATCAACTACCTGTTCCACCCTTTCTCCAAAAGCGTAAACAACCGGTTTCATATTACGAATCTCTTCCTTATACTCTTGTGCAGATTTCATAAGCTACTCCTCTCTATACCAATAACTTAACGAAAATGGTTTATCCTCATTTACCCAGTGTTTCTGATCGCCAAATAATTGTAGGGGCGGTGTTTGACCACCCGTTTGCGACATAGCCAAAAATTTACATACTCGGTTATGTTTAATGGTCATGGGGTTGATTAACAGCCCCGGGTTTTAATCTTCCTTTCCTTAAAACGAAAATATTTATGGGTATATAATGGGTTGCATTCTTATTAAAACAGCTTTTTGTCTTGAATTAGGTGAAGATCTTATTCATGGATACCTCCTCTCGCTACGGTCCGGAACATCGGATAATAACAAGCTTCATTGCCAAGTGCAATGGAGCTCATGGGCTCTCCTAAAAGGCCTTTACTCAATCGTATTGAATACCAAAGCGAAATATATCTTATTAAAAGTAAAATAACATATACTGGGGAAAAAGGATAGTATTTGGTAATAGAGATATTACTCGGAATTGCTTCCTTTGAAGCATGGAGTAGGTGCTATAAGTTAGAATCATTAGCTTACGATTTACAATCGCCAGCAAATAACCGTCAACTTGGGCTCGAATTCCATGGCTGGCTGGTAAGAATATAGTATTCGTGACCCCCAGCGATAATCCTTATGGTACGATCCACCCTACCCAGATTTCCATTAAAAGACAGCTTCAAGTGATACACACCTCCATTAACAATAAAAAAACTTGGGCGTGAGGAAAGAAATACTCGCTTCTCCTTGTTTTCGAGTCCTTTCGGCAATTATAACCTTTTCGTAACTATTATTAACCATTTTGTAACGCAATTAACACCAAAAATTGTTATTGTGATAAAAAAGGACAAGATGGTCAATGGATAGGCGAAGAGTGCTATTGCATCATACTGGATGGAGAGTGAATTCGAACATGGAGCAGGGTAGAAACACTAGATGTAGTTCTTTTATTGCCAAGGAACAACTTAACACCAGACGTTACATGCCGGGATTGGATGGACTGCGGGGTTTGGCAGTGTTGGCCGTAATTGCTTACCACTTGAATCTGCCCTGGGCTCCGGGAGGGCTTT
>CAZXIR010000119.1:1349-7082 GCA_964640845.1 uncultured Syntrophomonas sp. | reverse complement strand
CGAAAAACTTCCCAAAACATTTTCCTCCTCTTTAACTAGAATGCAGCTTTCTTTTTTCCTGCTTACAAAGATATATGACAAAGCCAAGGTTTCCTTACAACACATTTACTGAATTCACGGGAGCAGAAAATGACACAAGCCTTCATTTTCTGAAGGCTCGACTCTTATAAAATCTATTTTGACACAAATATGATTGAATAGCATGGTTTGATTATGTAATAGATATCAACCTGTACTATCAGATTATAGCCTGGAATTGCCGCAAAAAATCATAAGCACCGGTCATCACTTATTGTGAAATAACCCTGAGCAATAAGAATTCTTGTCTCGCATAAGAGGAATCTTTTAAGTAGTTATGGACATGTATTGCAACAGCCCAGCACATCTGTGTATAAAACTCCGCCTTCCGGGTCCAGTATATCTATCAGTCTGCTTGATATGGCACTTTCCTCTCCCGCCAAATTAATAACTACAGAAAATTTGCTGCAGTCATCGAGATAATTGTGCAGTACTTCTTGAGCTTCACTTGCATCATGGACTTCCCTGGTAATCGAAGCGTATCGTACACCTTTTTCATTAAGATTCTCAATAATCAGCCGACTTTTATATAGGTTAATATCTACAATCATAACCCTAGCCCCTAGGTTGGTGTAATGTCTTCCTATATTATTACTGATACGCTTATTGCGACCTGTGACTATTAAAACATTTGGCTCCAATATTCCAATAGAAATCATCTTTCTCCCCCCCACCAACACAATTCTCCTTTATCTTAGTAAAGATGCAAATATCATGCCATGTTATTGGCAGATTCACATTCTAGTTTTCTAGGCATCGCTTAAGGTTTAACTTAGGCTTATTTCCGTTTAATCATTTCAAAAATGACCCCTCTTTTTGAAAATGAACCCTGTAGAACCCACTTTTACCCCCTGAAGCCTTAGAATTATATAAAAATTTAAAACTAAGCGAAACCTTTCACTTAGTGACCATTTTTTGACATAATCCCGATTATAGTGTCAGCTATCTGACTGATATTTTTAATATTGGTTCTAAATCCAAGGATTTGTTCGGTCATAAAAGTTATATCCCCATACCCTTCCTAGAATTAATACGCAAATGTTATGCCAACTTCACTAGTCAATCACCCTCAAGCCTTCACACCTGATTTAACCGTCTTTGTATCCATCACCGTTTTAAATCAGAACAATATGCATGCACAAATGTGTATCATAATAACACAATCCCTATACACAAGTGTTCCTAATAGCAACTAAAAGAACTGTTTCGGTTACAATAATTGCCTAGCAATCATTAAAGACCCCGAAGGATGCTAGCAAACAAGAAAGTCGCCCCCTAGTTTGCTAATCCCGGAGGGGTATATCCAGGTAAAAGGCTACCCCATCTTCTTCATTGCAGGCCCATATTTTACCGCCATGATATGCGGCGATTTCTCTTACTATGGCCAAACCAAGGCCAAACTCGCCTCTATATCCCCGCTGATACTCTTCAAACAGTTTATCGATAAGACCTTCTTCCAGCGCAGGACCATCATTGAATATGCGAATAAACATATGCGGTTGCTTGTTTTTATAGTGCTCACTAACAGTGATACTAATCAAAGAATCAGCATAACGGATCTGGTTATCCAAAAGGTTTTCAATAGCTACTTGCCACTGTTCCAGACCACCTTTAAAGACTATATCTTCTACCTCCAACTGCCAGCTGAGCTCAACACGCTGCCATCGCAGAAGTTCCACTATGTTCTCGATCAATTCTCCCATTACAATCATGTCGTCAGATGAGCGTTTACCAAATAAATAATCCAGTTTGGTAAGATACAAAAGGTCTTTAACCCTTTTTTCCATACGGGCAGCTTCTTTTTCTATTACTTCTATTGATCCTTCCAGTCCACCTTTAGGAAAAATACCATCGGCAATAGCCTGAGCATAACTTCGAATAACCATAACCGGAGTCTTTAATTCATGAGATATATGCTGTAAAAAAGTGCGCTGCATATCTTCCTGCTCGACCAGACGCTGTCTCATGCGTTCAATAGACTGTCCCAATTTGCCTATTTCGTCATCACGATTGACATCGATCGATTCATACCAGTCCCGGTTAGCTATACTGCGCACATGATTTTCCATTTTAATGATTGGCTTGGTTATATAGCGGGCCATTAGAAATGAGGGTATCCAGCTTAGGAGCAATATAACCGCGATAAGCCACAATAATTGGCTAAAGAGATTTTCCACCAAATCATTTTGATAAGATTCCCAGGTGTACGAAAATAGATACACTGGAACATTGGCTAGTTCTCCCTGACGAATAATATAATACATTCTCTCCCCGTTGATTTCACGGGAGTACTGTTGGACTGCTACCTGCTGTTTTTTAGATTCCTGTAGAATAAAATCGAAATTGCTAAATATCAGCAATGAGGTTGATCCTGCTATTACCTCTCCATCTACCATGAAGACTATATGTTTCACTGTTTGGTACTGCTGATTGATCTCATCCCATTCAGCTATATCATCTACATCAGAAATCATCTGGCCATTAGAAAGATATATAGATTGAGCTTCCCGAATCGTAGCATATGTTTGCTTAGTGAAAAAATCCCTCAATGCCCAAGGCACCAGCAACAAAAATAAAGTGGAAATACCAATGGTGATAATCACGAAAATCATCCATATTTGTGAGGCCAGAGGACTGTTTTTCATGATTTCACCAATCGGTAGCCATACCCGTATATAGTTTCCACTCTAAATTCCGGTAGTTTTTTGCGCAATCTTCGTACCAGATCATCCACCACTCGGTCTGATCCTACATAATCCTGGCCCCAGACATGATCCAAGATTTGCTCTCTGGAAAATGCCTGTCCCTGATTTCTGGCTAACATAACCATTAAATCAAATTCTTTGGAAGTTAAATCAATTTCCTTACCATCCTGGGTTATTTTGCGTCTTCCTTCGTGGATTAAATAAGGATGAACCTTGATGATATTGATATCAACATACTGTTCACCATAAACCCGGTCCAATAATTTACGAGTGCGAATTACCAATTCTCGCGGTAAAAACGGCTTGGCAAGGTAATCGTCACTTCCCATTTCCAGTCCCAGAACCCTATCCAGTTCAGCATCCCGGGCTGATATATATATAACTGGAATTGAAGGATCATCGGCCTTTATATATTGAAGGAGCCGGTACCCATCGATATCCGGCAGCATAATATCCAGTATCCATAAATCAGGGTGCTCAGGTATGGCCTTCATAGCTTTCTCTCCACACAAAAAGGGCTGGATATGCCAGCCCTCTTTGGAGAGATAAGAGGATAAGAGTTCGTTCAGGTTTTCTTCGTCTTCTACCAGGTAGATCTTGTAAGACATTGTCTGTCCTCCTGGATTTGTTATATGCTCTAGCTTAACTTAGTTAAGAGGAAGGGTATCTTAATAATATTTTAGCAAATTTATATGTTCGATAAAATGCCTGCAGTTCTTAATATGTTAACGAATTTGGGGAAAGAAGCTTTTGCTACATTCATGGTTTAAGCCTGCAGCTTCAGGGATACCTGTATCCCTACCGAACAATGATGGTGTTCTTAGTTTTCCCACCTCCTTAGGTTTACTGCGTTTATTTACTTTGTATGATATTACTTTAAGCCATAAATATGGGATAAATGTTGCTCAAATTATGTGATATTGTAAAAAAATTGCTAACCGAAATGGTCTTTAGACCATATACTGACTTAAATATCTCTATTTAAGCATACCCTTTTCTTTCAACCATTGCCCAGCCTTTATCTGCACTTGAGCATGGACTTCTGGCAAAGGTAGATCAACCTCTTTTGCTATACGGCTCAAATCCTCATATTCAGGAGCAAATTTAAGCAACCGCCCATCCTGATAAGCAATTTTAATGGTGACCGACCCCCACACAGTAGGTACGGATACTAATTCGCGCTGCAGTATACGGCGTTGTACCTGCATTCTGCGCACACCTAGGGTAGTGGTCTCCCGCCATAGAATTTCCTCTAATTCATCAATAAAGTTTTCCTCGCACAGTATACTAAGACAATTGCCTGGCCGGTTTTTTTTCATAATCAAGGGAGTCAGGTATACATCTAAGGCCCCTCGTTCCATAATTAAGGGAAATAGATAAGAATAGTATTGAGTATTCATATCATCGATATTACATTCCAAAAGCCAGATACGTTGCAGACTGTTTTGCCTGGCTTTTATGATTCTCAGCATATTAGGAATTTCCAGATTCCTATCTCCTAGTCCGTAACCGACTGCCTCAACTGTCATCTCAGGAAAAGGCCCAAAATATTCAGCCAGATTACAAATGACCGCAGCCCCGGTAGGTGTTACCAGCTCAGACCGTATTCCTGTAGTATATACCGGTATCCCCTTTAGGATTTCCAATACTGCTGGGGCTGGTACAGGCAAGAGGCCATGGGCACAGTGCACAAAACCTTCTCCCAGATGCAGAGGGGATGCATACACCTTGTCTATATTCAGATCCTCCATACATATCAAGGCTGCTACCACATCTACAATGGAATCTACCGCTCCCACCTCGTGAAAATGGACTTCATCCGGGGTTATTCCATGCACCTGGGCTTCCGCCTCCGCAAGATGTCTGAATATATCCAGACTGCGTTTTTTGACATTGTAGGGTAAATCACTTTCCCCTATAATTGCAACTATGTCAGAAAGACCTCGATGAACATGATGATGGCTGTGATGGTGGTCATCTTCTTCTATCACTACCCGGAAATCAGTTCCCCAGATACCCAATTTTTGCTTTTTCTGAATATGCAAACGATAGCCTAGGAGCTTAAGCTTATTCAACTGCTGGTATAGAAAATCCTCTTTGGCTCCCAAATCCAAAAGGGCTCCCACGATCATATCACCGCTGATGCCTGCAAAACAGTCAAAAAACAGAACTCTATCCACAACTCACTCTCCTTTACTAATCAATACCCTCTTCGATGGTGGTATGTAGTGCCTGGTCCACCTGTCGGTTAATAATGCTGGCCAGGCAGCCGGCCCCAAAACCATTATCAATATTCATTACACTTATCCCCGCAGCACAGCTGTTCAACATAGCCAGCAAGGCCGCCAGTCCCCCGAAACTGGCCCCATAACCAACACTGGTGGGTACTGCTATGACCGGCTTATCCACCAGCCCTCCTACTACAGTAGCCAGAGCTCCCTCCATTCCAGCTACTGCAATGATTACCCGGGCCTGCTGCAATAAATCTACATGGGCTAGCAGTCGATGAATCCCAGCCACACCGACATCATAAAGGCGCTCAACCTGGTTGCCAAAGGTTTCGGCAACCACTGCTGCTTCTTCGGCCACCGGCAGATCAGAGGTACCGGCAGTTATGACCAAAATCTTACCGCTAATCTCCTTGACGTGCTGTCGTTTGACTACTACCAGACCAGCCAGTTGATGATATACCGCGTCTGAGTCAATAATCTTAATAGCTTCGAATATTTCTTGGCTGGCCCGGGTAGCCAACAAATTACTGCCCTGAGACAATATTGCATAAGCGATTTCCTGTACCTGTTCAACCCCCTTACCGGTACAGTAGATGACTTCCGGGAAACCGGTACGCAGATGGCGATGGTGATCAACCCGAGCAAAACCCAGATTCTCATAAGGCAGATGCTGCAACTTCTTCATGGCCTGGTCTATGTCTAATTGCCCCTCCTGTATA
>CAZXIR010000119.1:0-1249 GCA_964640845.1 uncultured Syntrophomonas sp. | reverse complement strand
TTCACTCCTATTCCATTGCATTATCCATGCTGCCCATCCGGTATCCACCCAGATCCAGACTAACATGAATAAAGCCCATCCTGCGAAAGGCCCGCTCAATTTCATCCATGAAATCAGTATTAAAGAACCGTATCCGTTCCTGGGCCTCCACTTCAATCCTGGCTAAATCTTGGTGCACACGAACCCGAAACTGTTGAAATCCTGCCTGACGAATAATGTTTTCAGCTACCTCGACTCTCCTCAATAGAGCCGGACTAAGAGTTTCTCCATAAGAAAAGCGAGTAGCCAGACAGGGAGATGCTGGTGCTTCCCAATTGGGCATTCCCAGATCGCGAGCCAAATGACGGATTTCACTTTTGGTAAGGCTTACCTTCTGCAGAGGACTAATAACACCCAATTCCAATAAGGCCTGCTGCCCTGGCCGGTATTGAAGCAAGTCTTCGGCATGAGACCCTTCTATTAACTGAGAACCCTCATCTGCAGCCATCATAAGCAATTTCTCCATCATAATTTTCTTGCAATAATAGCAGCGTCTAACTGTATTGCCTCTAACTTGCTCATTTTTCAGACAATCAACTTCCAATAGCTTATGGCTTATTCCTAGGCCGGCGGCTAGACTACAAGCATTATTCAATTCAAATCTGCTTTGCATTCCATTATCAACCGTAATGGCCTGAAAGTTCTCACCTAATTCTTCTTGTCCGATACAAGCCAGCAGAGTGCTGTCCACTCCCCCGGAAAAAGCCAGAATAACCTGCCCGGCCCGTCTAAATTCTTCCCGAAGTTGGTGAAGCTTTTTGGCCAATACCATATGTAAACCTCCGTAAGATTCATCAAATTATAACTCTACCTCCATGACCCGAGGCCACAAACACCTACGACAATCGCCTTTACCCCCTGCGCTAACCTTAAGCCTTCATCCCCATGAAGTTATTTTGGTATTAATCCATTTATAGCCTGAGGAGATGTTCGTCAATGAATAATTAATTATCCAAATAATAGTAACTCAACTTTAGCATTTGCCCAGTATTCTATCAAGGAAAGTATTTCAGTAATGTCATCCTGAGACAACGCCGAAGTATCTATAAGATTCTTGGCTGCGCTGATTGACAAGCTGGTTTTTGAAATTATACAAAATCCTCAATTACTATTTTTCCCCAGCAAAAATATAAGCAGCTTCAAGCTGCTTAACAAGATCTCATTATTCTTTTAGGCCTATCTGCAGTTGACATTAACTCAGTCTTTGGCC
>CAZXIR010000118.1:0-7085 GCA_964640845.1 uncultured Syntrophomonas sp. | reverse complement strand
TTTCAGTAATGTCATCCTGAGGCAACGCCGAAGGATCTAAAAGATTCTTCGCTGCACTCAGAATGATAAGCTGGATTTTTGAATTATACAAAAGTCTCAGTATTAGCATTTTAATTCTAACCCCCATGGCACCAAGCCACAACCTATTAGAGAAATTGGCTGGGGGTGGAGGCTGAATGCTTAAGAACGCTTGGGGCGCTAACCTTAAGCATTCATCTCCACTAAGTTATTTTCATATTAACAGAGAAACCTTAAAATACCCTGTAGTTTTAAGACTGATTTAAGGTAAATATTTTATAGTATTGGTGTAACCATAATTGCAAATCAGGGAGGTGATACTATGAAACCGCAAAAATTAAGGCATGAGCTCAAGTATTATATCAATGTTTCTGATTACCTGGCCTTAAAAAGCCGATTAAAATATATAGCCTATCCGGATCCTTTTGCTGGCCAGGATGGAACCTACACCATTAGAAGTCTTTACTTTGATGACCCCAACAACAATGCCCTGATGGAGAAAATCAATGGAGTCAACCGGCGCGAGAAATTCAGGATACGTTATTATAACCACGACCTCTCCTATATAAGGCTGGAAAAGAAAAGCAAGTTCAACACCTTATCTACGAAATTTTCAGCCCCGATAAACCAGGAACAGTGTAAACAGTTGATCAACGGTAATATTAGCTGGCTTATTAAGTCTGATCACCTGCTCCTGCAGGAGCTGTATGCCAAAATGAAATATCAGCTGTTGCGTCCCAAAACTATTGTTGAATACACCCGAGAAGCCTACTGCTATCAAGCCGGCAATGTAAGAATTACTATGGATAGTAATCTGCACAGCGGATTGTTCTCCCAAGATTTTTTTGATCCTGACTTACCAACCATGGCTATAACGGCTGGGGAACAAATAATTTTAGAGGTTAAATATGATGAATTTCTTCCCGAGCTTATTCGGGATGTAATTCAGACTAATCAAAGGCGCAACTCTGCAATATCGAAATATGCCGCCTGCCGTATATTCGGTTAGGCTGATACGAAAGGAGATAACAATGGATTTTAATAATCAGATTAATTTCAATGATATTTTTAAATCGAATTTCTTGGATAAGATAACATCATTCTCTTTATTGGATACTGCCATAGCAATGGGACTGGCATTTGCCTTAGGGCTTTTCGTTTATCTGATATACAAGAAGACCTTTAAAGGGGTCATGTATTCATCCAGTTTTGGGGTTTCACTCATGGCTATGACTCTGGTCACGACGTTAATCATCATGGCCATCAGCTCCAATGTCATACTCTCCCTGGGTATGGTGGGAGCCCTGTCCATTGTAAGATTTCGCACCGCAGTAAAAGAGCCCCTAGATATATGTTTCGTTTTCTGGGCCATTTCAATCGGTATTGTACTGGGAGCAGGTCTCATTCCCCTGGCTATATTCGGTTCGCTGTTTATAGGTATAATAATGCTGGTGTTTGTCAATCACAAGAGCACTGATAATCCTTATATACTGATACTGAACTGCAGTAGTGATGAAAGTGAAAATAGGGCTATGGAATACATAAGTAAAAACATTAGGAAACACGTAATAAAATCTAAAACCGTAGCTGCAGACGATGTGATTGAGCTCACGGTTGAGATAAGGCTGAAGGATGCCTCCACTAAATTTGTAAACGAAATCAGCAGCTTAATCGGAGTAAATAGCGTGGTGCTGGTAAGCTATAACGGAGAATATATGTCTTAAGGTGGTTAAACCATGATAGAAAATAAATATATTAATCATATAATCGTAATTATTATGGTCATAGCATCATTATTTATCAGCCTTATCTTGCTTAAACCGGATATACTTTGCAGTGCTGACCAGAGCGAACCTGAATATATCCAGACTATCTTCAATAAGGAGCAGGTTAGTGAGATCAATATTGACATCGATGAAGATGACTGGCAATACATTATTGACAACGCCAGCCAGGAACAATACCGCAGCTGCAGCATAACTATTAATGGCACTACTTTTCATAATGTAGGCATCAGACCTAAAGGCAATAGCAGCTTGAGAAAGGTTTTACAGAATGATACAACCGATAGATTCAGCTTCAAAGTTGATTTCGATACCTATATCGATGGGCAAACCGCTTTTGGTTTAGATAAGCTTTGTTTAAACAACATAATTCAAGATAACTCCTATATGAAGGAATACCTAGCTTATGAAATGTTTGTCAAGATGGGAGTAGTAACTCCAGCCTACTCTTATGCCAATATAACTCTTAATGGTGAGCCTTGGGGACTATACCTGGCCGTTGAAGATGAGGATAAAAGCTTTGTAAAAAGAGTATATGGCAATTTAAATGGTCATCTCTACAAACCTGAAGGTTCAGGTGCAGATCTGGTTTATACCGGAGATAATAGTTCCAATTATTCAGGTATCAAAAACGGAGCTGCCTATAAGGTCAGTGACCGTGATTTCGAAAAAGTAATCACTATGATAAAAAATCTTAACGAAGGCAGTGATCTAAAGACTTATATCGATGTAGATACAACCCTGCGCTATTTTGCAGTCAATACTTTCCTGGTCAACTTTGACAGTTATCAAGGCAGCCTGAAACATAACTATTATCTTTACGAGGAGGATGGGGTATGTACTATCCTACCCTGGGATTTGAACCTGGCCTTCACCGGTTTTGGCAGCAGTAGTGCGCAGGATGCAGTAAATTATTCTATAGATAAACCAGTTAATGGCACTACTCTGGAACAACGACCCCTACTGGGTAAGCTGCTGGAAGTTCCGGAGTATAATGAACTTTATCATCAGTATTTAGACGAACTGGTTAACATCTACATAGACAGCGGTCTTTTTGATGAAACGGTAGATAAAGTAGACCGTTTAATAAACAGCTATGTTGAAGGGGATGTCACGGCCTTTTGCACCTACCAGGATTATGGATCTTCCCTACCCGTTCTAAAAAACTTTGCCCGGCTGCGAGCTCAAGCTATTACCGCTCAGTTAGCTGGAAATAACGAAAAGATCGATGCTTCAAGCATAAATCTAAGAGACCTGGGTAGTATGGGCGGTGGCAGGGATAATAATCCTGACCATGCCGGGTTGGGTCAGCCTGGTAATATGCAACCGCCAAATAGAGACCGTGCAGTGATTGATAGACAATTTGTATCTGAAGATGCGGTTGACGTTGATGCTGCAAATACCGAAGCTTTTCAGCCTGGTGCCGGCAATCCTGTTGATCGAGAAAACGTAAGGGCCGCCATGGGAATCATACAGAGCGCTAAAGATGGAGAACTCAGTCAGGAACAGATCACCCAGTTGAAGGAACTGGGCTTTGATGAAGAACAGATACAGATGATGCTGACTATGCCAGCTGGACGTGACCGTCCCAACGGAGGTATGGTCGGCGAGCCACCGGCCGGTGAATTGGGAAAAGAACCTAATTTTATGAGAAACGATAGAGATGGCAGACCAGGAGAGACTGCCGATACCTTCTCCACAGTACAACTAGCCTACCTGGGCGGGTGGGTTGGATTGTTACTGGCGGGACTACTATTAGCAGGTCTGTTTAAGAAACGCAAGTATCGCAGTTAACCAATAACGACACGGGAGAATGCCGTTATATGGATTCGTTGATACTGGAAAACCTCACAGTTCAGCTATTAGCTTTTACCATACGCCTGACTAACAACACCAAGCTCCTGGCTTTTCAAAATCATTAGGTATTGCATTTAAACACCGGGTGCACCCTATCCCTATCCACAGCGCTCGTTATAACAACCTTCTTTGTTATCAGGTGCCTGCAATCCATTTCCTGCTCTACTATCAAGGGGAGGCTTAAACTTTAATCTGACAGCCAGGAGCAAGGTAGAAAAACAAACAATTTGCAGCCCAATACAACAAGAAAAATTGAGTTACGCCATGAACATGGTTTCATATATACCTGGTATAATCCCACTTTCAAACGTATAATTATAATTGCAGGGAGGGGGTATAGTTATGCAGTTTAAACCAGACGGGTCCCAGCCGTTGGGAGAAAGCGAAAACCTGTTTAATGAAAGTCTGCACAGGGCTTTACAAGAATTAGGATCACTTCAAGTGGATTTGGTAATTGGAGTTCCTTTCTATAATGAAAAAGATACCTTACCTGAGATCTTAAAAATTATTGAAGAAGCTTTGATATCGGTTGAAAACTATAAAAACCCTTTAGTATTGTGCGTGGGTGATCCTGAAGGTGCTGAAGCCTTAGAAGCTATTCAAAAGATGGATTTTAATTTTGTCCACTATGAATTCCTTATGAAACCTGGCAGCAATGGGAGAGGTGCCAGCATAAGGGCTATGCTTGAAATAGCTAATCATTTGACCGCGGATATGGTAGTTTTTGCAGCTGATTTGAGCAGTGAAAAAGATAGAGGGGTCAAAGCACCATGGATATCGCGCATTATTGAGCCTTTAAGGCTGAAATATGATTTTGTATTAACCACCTACCGGCAACACTATTTCGATAATATTGTTAACAGCTTTCTGGTAGCACCACTGCTGGAAAATTTTTATGGGTACCGGATAGAAGGTCCTTTAAGCGGTATCTATGCTCTTTCATATAACCTGGTGGAAGACTTGTGCCTGGAGTTAAAATTCTGGCCGGACATTACCAAAAGTTATGGTATCGACCCCTGGATATTGACCCGGGTTATGATGTGGAATAAGGACATGTGCGAAGTTTCCCTGGGTGCTAAACTGGAAAGATTCTCACTGGAAAAGGTCAACTATGTTTTCAAGGAAATTACCCGAGCCTTATTCGAGTGCATCAAAAGGGATGAAGAATACTGGCTAAGAGACCAGATGGTCTGCCGGGTACCGGACCTTTATGGGGTGAAAAACGAGGAAAAACCAGAAGAAGTAATATTTTGTGCCGAAGAAATGGTATTATTCTTCAAACGTAATTTCAACCAGTATGCCAGCATATACGAGGCAGCGGTAAATGGGAATTTATATAATGATATACTAAACACCGTTTTAACTCCTAGTAAGGAATTTAGATTAAAATCTGATAGCTGGGCTGAGTTGGTTTTGTCCCTGCTTTTCGAGTACTGCTTTTCCAAAGAAATGAACCCAGACGATATATTAAATACTCTTACTTCAGCCTTTAATGGAAGAATAGCCAGCTATGTGATGCAGATCCAACTATGGCAGGATCAGTTGGAAGGCATGGGAAACATTAACATCAGCCATTTCACTGAAGTCGAAGCTTCCTCTCTTAAAGCCGAACAACGCAGGAGTTTTCTAAGACTACGAGAGCGGTTCAATGATAAATGGGAGAAAAAATTGCTGGAGGTTACTCCTCCTATCACTCCTTCCCGTTACCTGGAATATGTTCCGGGAATTCCGATAGTCTTGCCCAACACCATCACTGGCAGAGGTGGTAAAGAGGTATATACCGAAGAAGTATTTAATCGTCTGCAAAAGGGTTACCAGGAGGCCTTTGAGGAGGTTATCTACCAATCTCTGGGAGTGCCAAAAGATGCCGGATCCGAAACAATAGTGAATCGGGTAAAGGAGTATATGCATAAGCTGGAACAGACTATGGAATTTCTGTTCCCTGGTGACCTATATACCGAGGAAGGAGTTAAGCAGGTGTTGGAGCGTCTTTTCCACCTGCTTCCATACGGAAAGATGTATTCCGTTAAGGACGATACCTTTAAAGAAATGGTAACAAGATTTCCCCCGGTAAATGTTATGATACCAGCAGGTTGCCAAAGCACCAGGGATCTAATTGAGCAAATGAATATAAGAGATGCGGTTAGCCTGGCCAACTTAATCGAGACCCGCAAGTACGCCGATCGGGCTCTATTATGGATATTGGACAATATACGCCCCGAAGGACTGGAAGAAGTAGATATAGAATTTATTGTCCTGGAGCCAAAGTTCGGTCAGATTGCCAGATTAGGCAATATTTCCAATCTCAATAAGATTACCACCAGGATAGTCACGACCCCGTTTAATAAAGGAATGGGGGGCGATTTTCCTCGACTCCGCTTCTGTTTATTTATAGCCCGGCACATTACTATAGCTGAAAACTATGCCCAGCTATGGAAAACCTTTGCCCGGGAGCGCAAGAATTTAGGGACCAAAATGCGTAATTCCTTGATTGGTCGTTATGAAACTGCTGCTTTTTCCGCTCACAATATTTTTGAAAATCTGCATCATCGCTCCCTGATACGCAACTTCAGGGGGTTGGCAGAAAAGCTCCAGCAGGAAGGCCTAAGTGAACCAGCGGAAACGATAAAGATAATGTGTGATAGTTATGGTCTAAGCCAGGTTCTTGATGATGGCACTTTTGTGCCTTTATCCGCCTGGAGTTGGTCCAGCTATAAGTATAAAGGAGGGAAGGGCGTTCCCACCCCCTTATCCAGTCATGTGGAAGAAAAATGGTTTAACCAGGACTTACTGGAAGATATCTACAAAGAATTGGGTTATGATGTCTCAAGTATTAATTCAGGGGTAGTACAACTTATTGGTGAAGGAAGAGCCAGTGAAAATGTTCTGGATTCCCTGTTAGGTATTAGACCCAAAGATGTAACAGTGGTGGCTCAGGAAGCCATTACCTATCCTCCTGCTAAACAGCTGGTCAGATATAAAGGTAACCCAATCCTTAATCCTATCAAAAATCATTTCTGGGAAAGTAAATATGTGCTCAACGCTGCATCTTTAAGGATTAATAACCTGGTTTATATACTTTACCGTGCTTACGGAGATGACGAGGTATCTCGCATCGGCCTGGCTATTAGCGATGGTTACAGGATAATTGAAAGATTACCGGATCCCATATTTGCTCCTGCCAATAAAAAAGAACGCCGGGGTTGTGAAGATCCGCGAACGGTTATCATCGATGATGAAATTCATATGATGTACACCGCTTATGATGGGGTTATAGCTCAAGTTGCAGCAGCTTCAATTCATGTAGCAGACTTCCTGGACCGCCGGTTTGATAAATGGATAAGAAAGGGTCTGGCCTTTACGGATGTCTGGAACAAAGATGCCATACTGTTTCCAGAAAAAATCCAAGGGAGATACGTTATTTAT
>CAZXIR010000117.1:0-7117 GCA_964640845.1 uncultured Syntrophomonas sp. | reverse complement strand
GCTTTCTCGTAATCTTTTTTCTTGACAGATACAACATATTGTCGTTCATAATCCATATTCAATCCGCAACTTCCAAAATTACCCCTTATCGTACCTCGTCTGAACCATTGTCCTGAATGATTTATTACTTTGTAGGTATATTTAATCCCTTCCTGGTTTAGAATTCTTCTTGCTTTTGATAGTTCTTCGATCGAATATCCAATATATACATCTTCCTTGTTAAAAAAAAGAATCATTACATATATCCCCTTCGCACACTTTGTTGCCCTCATTGCAGCAATCAAATACTACCTTTTAATCACTGCCATTTCTAGCGGCAAACCGACGTTTATCATACCATTTCTATACTATGTCAAACATTTCCTGTTAATCATTGTTGTTTTTACAAATTGCACAAAATTAATTTGGAATAACTGAATTTACTGTCAAAAATCGTTGATCCAGTGTTCATTTAAGGACCCTCATCCTCTACCTGAATAATGCTCCAATTTACCCTCGTTTTCTATGCCGGTATAACCAAGGGGAAGGTTCTTGCGGTTCTCTATCTTGGCTTATTTAAAAGTCTATCCCTTTATATTCCACTTTCGCACCGCTTGCAGTTCTCGCCACATTAAATCACATCTGATTCATAATAACAAAATCAGAAGAGCGCGCAACCAGAAGAACCGTCCCCTTGGTTTACCTGCCCTAATATTTCTGTCATTATATTTTTATTAGTGGTACAATTTCCTATGGTGCTAGAAGAGGCAGCAGTTATTGTTGGGGCTGTGCTGACAGACCCAATTTAGATGAACAATACTTGATAGATAAGGAAATTGAATCATGGATGAAAAAGCCCTGCAATTAGGGGAGAAAAAAATAAACCACCTGCTCTGGCAGTTTTCTTTGCCGGCCATCATCGGGATGCTGGCCAACTCGTCATATATGATAATCAACCGGCTGTTTGTAGGCAATGTGGTAGGTGCGGACGCTATTTCAGGGATGTCAGTTACCATGCCTATCTCTCTTATCGTCATGGCCTTTGGTATGCTGGTTGGAATTGGGGCCGGGGCGATGATCTCCATTCGCCTGGGTCAAAAACGCTATGAGGAAGCGGAACATATTCTGGGTAATGCCCTTTCCCTTTTATTAATAATTGCTGTGGTCGTATCAGGAGCATTACTGTTCTGGCTGGATGAGCTTCTGATTGCGTTCGGAGCCAGTCCGGATATTCTACCTTACGGGCGGCAGTTTATCAGCATCATTTTGTTTGGATCAGTATTTCAGCATATAAGTTTTGGATTGGGTTCTACCATCCGTTCTGAGGGTAATCCGCGTATTTCCATGAATATCATGCTGATCAATGCAGGCTTAAATGTGGTGCTGGATTTTGTTTTCGTATATATTTTAGGATTGGGAATGCCAGGTACTGCTGTAGCAACTGTCATCTCCCAGGCTATATCTGCCTTCCTGGTTATCAGGCATTTTCTCAGCCCGGCCAGTGTAGTCAAGCTGCGTATGAAAAACCTGCATCTAAGCAAACCCATAATCATGGGTATCGTGAGTATTGGCATGGCTCCCTTTGCCATGCAGTTGGTATCCAGTTTTATAGTCATCCTTTACAACCAGGGTTTGGCTGAGTATGGTGGTGATTCAGCCATAGGTGCTTTCGGGATCATCTATACCATCACCATGTTTACTCTTATGCCGGTGATCGGTATCAGCCAGGGTCTGCAGCCAATTGTCGGTTTTAACTATGGGGCGGAAAATTTTGATCGGGTAAAAGAATCTCTTAAGCTGGCCATTTTGTATGCCACTTTCATCGTAACGGTTGGATTTGTTGTGATCCAGGTTTTTGCCGGGCCAATCATGCAGGCTTTCACCCCGGAAAAGGAACTGGTTCAAATCGGGACCCATGGTATAAGGATTTTCTTGTTATGCCTGCCCGTGATCGGTTTTCAAATCATCAGCGCTAATTTCTTTCAGGCTATCGGGCAGGGTCTTACATCCATGTTTCTAAATATGCTGCGGCAGGTTATTTTTCTTATTCCCATGCTGCTGATTTTCCCCTGTTTCTTTCAACTGAACGGTATATGGTTATCTTCTCCGATATCGGATTTAGCTGCCGCATCAATAACTGCCCTGGTGCTTTTAAGGCATTTACGTAAACTAAATCTTAAGCGAGACCAAGTGGACCCGCAAGCCGACTAACAAATTTCCATTGTTATAATCCCCACTCCGGAAATTCACCTCTGGGGAACCCCTTAAGTCCCCTAGGTAATCATTTGTATTTTTCCGCCAGAATTATTATAGTAGATAGTGATTGGAAGCAAATTGTTTTGCATTAAGACCAATATATTTTATTCTTTATCTGGAGGTGGGTTATTTGCAGGCGATTCCTGCCTATCAAATCGACCCCCGGGCCGTAAGCTATTGGCGTTGGTCCGGTCTGATAAATTCTATTATTATCTGGATAATGGTATTGGCATATTATCGCATAATGCCCCTGTGGAATCCGCCGAACTGGATTTTCCCAGCCTTGCTGGTCGCGGCCATCTTATGGACTATCTTTTATGTTTTTCTTGTCCCCCCGGTTAGGTGGAATACTTGGCGTTACGATGTATCTGAACAAGAGATAGATTTGTATTTTGGGGTGTTTGTTAAACACCGCACCTTGATCCCCATGGTCCGGGTTCAGCATGTAGATACCGAACAGGGACCACTGCTGCGTTATTTCGAGCTTTCTACGGTTACTATTTCAACTGCTGCCGGCAAGCACCAGATTCCAGCTTTGGCTGATAGTGTGGCCGCTGAGTTAAGAGCTCGGATTTCCGTCCTGGCCCGAGTGGTTGATGAAGATGTATGAACCGCAGAGGCTGCATCCCGCAGCTATACTGGAATTTTTGATCGGTAATTTATATAAATTGGTTCAAGCTATGTTGCCTTTAATGCTTCTGGCCCTGGGCAATAGTGTTATTCGCAGGTGGCTAATTGTCATCCTGCCGGTTATGCTGGTTTGCTTTATCATCTATGGTACTTTATATTGGCTGCGTTATGTGTACTATGTTCAAGACAATGAACTGCGCCTGGAATTCGGGGTAATCGTAAGAAAAAAGCGCTATATATCTTTTGAACGCATACAAACGGTACAGGTATCTGCCGGAGTAATACAGCGGTTGTTTGGCTTAGTGAAGCTGCAGGTGGAAACCGCAGGCTCAGGCAGTAAGGCGGAGTTGTCACTCCCGGCTGTTTCCAGAGCTAAGGCCGAGGCACTGCAAATGATTCTGCAAAATACCACCGGCTTTAAACCTGCTGTAGCAGATGAAGCTGATTTACAAAAATTTCAGCTTACCACGTCTGCTCTGCTGCTTCTGGGAAGTACCTCAAACAGCCTGGGTGTGGTCCTGGCCGGTATGCTGGCCGTTGTTTCACAGTTGGACAAGGTTATCCCCGGCCAGAACATATGGGAAAGATTTGAGAAGTATGCCAGTCATGTACTCTCCGAAACAGTCGGTACCATTATACTAATCCTGGCGGCTGTATTCCTATTAGCCTGGCTGCTTTCCTTGCTGGGGAATATAATCCTGTTTGGTGGTTTTACACTTATAAGGGATGGAGACAATTTAAAAATCAGCCGCGGACTGCTGGAGAAAAAACAGCTTACCATACCTATTAGAAGAATTCAGGCCATCCGCCTAGTGGAAGGTATACTACGCCAGCCCTTGGGAATGGTAAGTATCAAAGTAGTAACCATCAGTAATACCGGAGAAAAGGGTGAAGGAAATGTAATCATGCCGATAATCGCTTTGAACCAAGCGGAAGATTTTTTAAGACAAATAGTACCGGAGTTCTGGGTCAGCTTGGATACCAATCCCCTTCCTCTTCGTTCCCGAATGCGATATATATTGATAAACCTTATTCCCGCCCTGGTTATGGTAATATTAGCATCATACTTTCTTCCCTATGGTTATCTCAGCCTGTTCCTGCTCCCCCTGGCTTTTGGGTTGGGCTACCTGCAATATCGGGATGCCGGTCTAAAACTGCAGGATGGTAAATTAATAATTCGATCAAGAACTTTAGGCAGAGTCAGCACCATCATTCCCCGACCCAAGATACAATCCCTGTCTATTACCCACACCTATTTTCAAGCCAGAAAGAAATTGACCACCTTGAAAATTTCCATTGCCTCTGGCACTGTTGCTACCTGGGTAAATTTGGTTGGCATGGATGAAAAGCGAAGCCTGATGATCAGTCAGTGGTTTTCCCGATCACCAGGCTTAGAGCCAAAACCAACCACACCTTCTGTTTAAAAGTGTTTCGCTGCCCCCAGGGTGCGAGCGGAGTTGAGTACTGCCAGGAGGGCTGCCCCTACATCGGCAAATACTGCCTCCCACATGGTTGCATATCCGAATAAACCTAAAATAACCACTGCGGCTTTTATGCCCAAGGCCAGCACAATGTTCTGAACAATGACCTTCCTGGTGAACCGAGCTATTTTAATGGCACGGGGCAGTTTACCCAAATCATCATCCATTAAAACTACATCGGCTGCTTCAATAGCTGCATCAGAACCCAATGCTCCCATGGCAGCACCGATATGGGCCTGAGCAAGAACCGGGGCATCGTTTATGCCATCCCCTACAAATACCAGCCTACCCTTGGGGGTGGTAATAAGTTGTTTTAAGGCTTCCATTTTTTCCACTTTATCTTGCGGAAGAAGTTGGGCATAAACTTGATCTACCCCTAATTCACCCGCCACTGCTTCCGAGATTTTTCTATCATCTCCGCTGAGCATTACTGTCTGCCTCACACCCAGTTGCTTCAAGTCCCGTATGGCCTCGGAGGCATCTTTTTTAATCTCATCAGATATCAGGATTGAACCGGCGTATTGGGCGTTAACTGCCAGATGAACCCTACTTCCACCTTCAGGATAGGTGATGGTCTCTACCCCTTCTCTTTCCAGGAGTCGGCTGCTTCCCAGCAAAACCGGCTGGCCTTTTATCTGGGCTTTGACCCCCCAGCCCTTAATCTCTTCGTACTGTTCAACCAAGGCTGGATCAACTTGGCCGGTCCAGGCTTCTCTTATTGACCTGGCTATGGGATGACTGGAATGTATTTCAGCCAGGGCTGCCCATTCCAATACCTCTTGCTCTGAGAAACCATTATAGCTTTCTGTTTCTGTTACCTTGAATACTCCCCGGGTAAGGGTTCCGGTTTTATCAAATACTACCGTATGCACATTGACTATTTCATCCAGCACATTAGCTCCCTTGACCAGTATCCCGGCTCGAGAAGCTGCACCTATGCCTCCAAAATAACCCAGGGGTATGGAAACCACCAGAGCACAAGGACAAGAAATAACCAGTAGTATAAGAGCTCTATAAACCCAGGCGCTAAGCTCTGCCCCGGGAATGATCAGCGGTGGCAGAAAAGCGGTAATCAGTGCTCCTACTACCACCAGTTGGGTATACCAACCGGCAAAGCGGGTAATAAACAGTTCAGCAGGTGCTTTCCGGCCTGCGGCATTCTCTACCAGTTCCAGGATTTTTGATACCGAGGATTCTGCATACTCTTTATCTACTCTAATTCTAAGCAGACCGGAGTCATTAATCACTCCACTCAGAATTTCTGTCCCCGCTTCTACCCGGCGAGGTTTGGACTCCCCGGTCAGAGCAGAACTATCTACATATGAACTCCCTTCTATGATGGTACCGTCCAGGGGTACCTTTTCACCTGGTTTCACTTCGATTATCTGTCCCACCCTAACTGCAGCCGGATCTACTCTTTCACTCCCGCCGTTTATCACCAGATTGGCATAATCCGGACGCAGATTCATTAGGTCAGATATGGATCTTCGCGATCTGTTGACGGCCAGATCTTGAAACATCTGTCCAACTGCATAGAAAAGCATAACACTAACTGCTTCTCCCATGGCATTTATACCTATTGCGCCTACAGTTGCAATAGACATCAGGAAGTTCTCATCCAATATTTGTCCCTTTATTATATTTTTTACAGCCCGACTCAATACCGGATATCCAACCGTTAAATAGGCACCTATATAGAGAATATAATGAATATAATGGTGACTATGGTTCCGGTCTATTAGCACTGCGGCCCCCAGCAATACTGAACTAATAACTATCCGGATCAGATTATTTTTTATATGATGAACATCTGCCACTTCTAGCTTAACGGCAGGATTTTCTATGGCTATCAGACGAACCCCCGGTTCTACTCGATCAGCAATCTTCTGCACTTCATCAGCGAAGGAAGGCTCTAAATTCAAGGACATGGTAGCCAGGTTGATGGTCACATCGCTTAAGCCTGGTATTTGACTTATTTCTTTTTCAATTTTGCCGGCACAGTGGGCGCAGTTGAGTCCTTGCAGTAAATACTTCATAAATCGTGTTACCTTCCTTTCTATAACTTAACTGTAGTTTCTGGTACTTCGCCACTTGTTCTAAGTTTTTCCCGGAATTATATTTATGCCCTTCTTTAAAGTACAATTTTCCATCCCGCTTGACTAATGGTAATAATTTCAGCTTTACTGCTGGCTTTTAATAACTTGGCTTTGAAACTGCTGGTAACTTGTGTGTACTACTCATTTACATGTTCTAAGCCTTGATTGAACAGCATCTCTATATGATGATCATCCAGTGAGTAGTATAAGACTTTGCCATCTCGTCTGAATTTGACTAATTTCTGGGTGCGCAGCAGTCTGAGTTGATGAGATACAGCTGACTCTGATGAATTTACTACTGCTGAAAGATCGCAAACACATAATTCCTGCTGAGTCAGAGCATGAATTATCCTCAGACGGGTGGGATCCCCCATACTTTTATAAAGTTCGGCCAGACTATTGATGGTATCGTCCTGTAGCATATGCTGACGGGCTTTTTGCACCTTTTCAGTATGAATGCATCTTACCTGACACCTATCTTCGAATAAATGATTCATGGGCCGCCTCCTTCTTCAAAACGATGTACACCTGAATAAATGTTCATATGTTTATATTTACTTATATTTATTAGGAATTGTCAACCTTTTTGTTAAGTGCAATATTGATTCCCCTGCGAAAACCCCCAGCACAACTGGTTTGGATGCATAAATATGTAGGAGCCGTTTGATGCAGCAT
>CAZXIR010000116.1:0-7190 GCA_964640845.1 uncultured Syntrophomonas sp. | reverse complement strand
CCTTCGTCGCCTTCGGCTCCTCAGGATGACAAAACAGGTACTTTTTCAGTGGTCTTGGATAAATAATCGGAGGTTTATAAATGAACAAAATGATTAAGATTAGGAATGAAGAAGAAACAGATTATGAGAGAGTAGAAGAAATCACAAGGAAAGCTTTTTGGAATTTATATATTCCGGGATGCATTGAACACTATTTAGTTCATGTTATGCGATCCCATAAAGACTTTCTTTCGGAGTTGGATCTGGTGATTGAAGTTGATAATCAGATCATCGGAAATATCATGTATACGAAAACAAAACTAATTGATGAGTCTGGGGAAGAAAAAGACATCCTTACTTTCGGTCCAGTTTGCATTTTGCCAGAATATCAGAGAAAGGGGTATGGGAAAAAACTAATGGAGTATTCTTTTGAACAGGCGGCCGCACTTGATTATGATGTGGTTGTAATATTCGGAAATCCGAATAATTATGTAAGCAGCGGTTTTAAGAGTTGCAAAAAGTACAATGTCTGTCTTGAAAATGGGACATATCCGGCGGCAATGATGGTAAAAGAACTCAAACCAGATGTCTTGGACGGAAGAAAATGGGTTTACTATCAAAGTCCTGTATTTGAGATAGATGAACAAGAAGCTGGGCGCTTTGACGAGGGTTTGGAAAGCCTGGAGAAAAAATACCAGCCAAGTCAGGAAGAATTTTATATTCACAGCCATTCTATTATACAGTGAGTTTTCATCGCAGAGTTTACTTGTAAATTAAAAAAGTATCGTCAACTAGCAGAGTTGACTCAAGATGAGCTTGCCAATTATTTGGAGTACGGAGAGAAACCATCGTTTGGCTGGAAGCAGGCAAGTACAATCCATCGCTTAAATTAGCCATCGATATTTCACGAGTTATAAAAGCACCGATGAGGAGATTTTTATTTTTGAGTAGAGTACAACTCATGACTTATGGAAGCCGTCAACTGGACTATACGTGCTGAATATTGAAAAGCATTACCCTTTTGAACCGTTAATGCAGAACCACTGTCATGATAGTGGAACATAAACACACAAACTAAGCAGCGTTCATTTCATACCTCCAAAATTAACCTAAGGTTTGGAAATAGGCGGAAAGGAATAAGCATTATTATCTGCAGCCACTGTTATGGCAGTTTCTCACCCTGAAATAGCTATAGTGATGAGATTGGAATAGGGTGGAAGGCAAATATCAACGGAGGAAGGGAGGGATTTCAGTTTATGAAGGTCACAGAGGTGTTTTTAGGAAGCAGGGCATGGATAGGGCTGCTAATTCTGTCGCTGCTTGCATTTATGTTTGTAGCGATGATTACGGGTAGTGTGCTGCCCAAACAAAAGGTGCGCCCGGGCGATCCGCTTGACGCTTTTCTGTCCCATATGAATGATCGCGTTTCTGCCCTGATGAAGCAATACCATATTCCGGGCTGCAGCATCGCTCTGGTACAAAATAATGATATAGTTTGGCTTCAAGCATATGGATACGCTGACCTGGAAAGTGGCAGAATTTTGACTTCGGATACCCCAATGCGGGTTCAGTCCATATCAAAATCAGTAACCGCCTGGGGGGTTATGAAGTTGGCGGAGCGAGGTATGATTGATTTGGATGCCCCCGTAACACAATACCTGAAAAGCTGGAGCCTTCCAGAGATGGATTATGCGTTGGAAGCAATCACGGTTCGCCGTCTCTTAAGCCATACCGCTGGCTTGCCCCTGGGGGATGTGTTTACCATCTATTCTCCTGGAGAGGAAATGCCTTCGCTCAAAGAAAAGCTTACGCAGGAAGTTGTTCCCGTGAAGGAACCTGGTATTGCATTTTCTTATTCCAACACCGGCTACAACCTGCTGGAGCTTCTCATCGAGGAGGTTAGCGGACAGGATTTTTCGGAATATATGCGAATGGAGGTTTTTCTGCCTCTGGGTATGAAAGGAGCCTCCTTTAACTGGGATAGCACTATGATGCCTGCTCCACCTACGGGATACCATCTGAATGGTAAACCTGTGCCTGTATACGTCTATCCGGAAAAAGCCTCGGGCGGCCTGTTTGCCACGGCTGACGATATGGCTATGTTTGCAATGGCAGGCATGGGCGACAATCCCGTGCTGAGTACCGAAAGCATAGAGCGTTTGTATACACCTGTAAGTGATAAAATCGGAATTTACGAGCTGGTATTTGACGCATACGGTCTGGGGCACTATATAGAGAAACTGCCTAACGGCATGCTGTCCGTTTCCCACGGAGGTCAAGGCAGCGGCATCATGACTCATTTCCAGGCAGTGCCGGAGACGGGGGATGCCATTGTGATCCTGACCAACAGTCAAAGGAGCTGGCCCTTCATTGCTTATTTGCTCAGTGATTGGGCGCAGTGGAGAGGCTTTCCATCTGTCGGAATGGGGAAAATCATTTGGGGTCGCTACGCTCTCAGTGCAATAGTCGGAATGCTGATGGCCATGGGATTCATGCTGCTTCTACGAGTGCTTGCAGCATTCTATACAACAAAGTTAGTACAAAAAAGGTTTGACTTTTATAGGATACAATGGATTCAAACTTTGGTGGCGCTTGCGATAATTGGCTTTCTGCTCTGGTGCGCTATGCAAAAGTATTTGTTTTTGACATCGGTATTTCCAATACTATCCTTCTGGCTGGGTGCTGCATTGCTTATGTTTGCTGTAATACTGTTATTACATGCCCTGCTTCCAGATAAGATGAACTTAATGTGATATGGGGGGTGTTGCCCATATCTACACCCTGTCTTCCTTGATACCTAAAGATATAAACTGTTTTGGCAAAGGATATTATGGGTATTGCATAATGAATGTAATAAGACTGCTCTGATTGAGATATATCCTTCAATTAACTATATAAAATTTTGTTTTTCTTTTCTGTTAGTTGGATTTATTCAATTAGGTTTTCTGCATCTATCCAGTACCCGTCCTCGTCCTTACTTAAATAATATCGCTTAGTTTCAGAAATGAGAGACCTTTCTTGTTTCGCCCAGCTCAAACCAACATCCACATAAGCCTTGCTATTTTCAGTACCAGTTTTCATTATCTTAAAGCACAACAGTTGTTGCTGCTGTTCTTGCTCTTCTATAAACGCTGGTCGGACAAATCCTGATGCATAATCATAGTTGCTTCCTTGTGATAAAGTTTCCATATATACTATTAGAAAAGATAAAGAACTGTAGCTTATGCATTGCTTACCAATTTATGACCCAGGATTTGAACAAACGGGGATTCCGAGAGAATTCATTGTCGCCCCGGGCGTTAGTCAGGGTGGTTTTAAACCAATGAAAGGTTGTAATATGGGTGAATATTCAAATATTCGGAAGAAAGAAATGCTTTGATACCGGGAAAGCTGAACGGTATTTTAAGGAACGTAACATTAAATATCAATTTATAGACCTTAATCAAAAAGGTTTAAGCAAAGGTGAACTGGCCAGTGTTAAAGCAGCTATGGGGCTTAAAGCTATGATTAACCCCCAGGCCAAAGACTATAGTAGATTAAACCTGGACCGTATTGGCAGCAGCACTATGAGAGAAGAAATACTATATAATAATCCGATCCTTTATAATACTCCTATTGTACGTAATGGCAAACAGGCAACCATTGGGTACCAGCCTACGATATGGAAAGAATGGGAATAGCTAATGATTTTCTACACCATCAATGATGTAATTAACTTAGAATTGATTGAAAAAAAGTCCAGATTTATATGTATCTTATCACCGTTGATTGAGCCTCAGGAGATAGAGAAATGTCTTCAAGCAGCTGGCCAGAAATATCCCGGGGCCAGACATTATTGCTTTGCTTATAGACTGAGACAGGATAGTGTTATCATGGAACGGTGCAGTGATGATGGCGAACCTAGCGGTACGGCGGGTTCGCCCATTCTAAATGTACTCCAGAAGAGGGAACTTGAAAATATAATAGCTGTGGTAGTCCGTTATTTTGGAGGAACCTTGCTGGGAACCGGGGGATTAGTAAGGGCCTACACCCAGGTGGTTCAATCGACCGTGAATGAAGCTCGGATCGTCACCCAGGAATACTCAGAGAAGATCCTTATTACTCTGGACTACAGCTATTATAGCAGTTTTGAAAAGCTGTTCTTCAAATCCCTGAACCGGGTAATCAATATTGAATATGCTGATCGGATCAGTTTGGAAGCCTGGATTGCTCTTGAGAAACTTCCCCGTTTCATGGCAGAAGTAGATAATCTTACCGGGGGAACAGCATCTATCGAACTTCTTGGACAAGGATTTGTTCCTAGGCCAAATACAGAAAATTCAATAAATTGATAAGTTGGGATAAGTTGGTGATAGGCACCGTGAACTAGAAGCCAGCTATTTTGAAACATAAGATAATGATATATACTTGATAAAATACCTTGATTAGAAGGAGAAGAAAATGATAAGTGTAACCAAATTGCTTTTCGATGATGAATATTTTGGAGATGGTTTGCGCTATAGCCATACTTCTAAGGGGGCAACCCATGGTACCACCAGCGGTTTGGGGCCAGTAGTGGTTTGGAATTCCACCCGGACCTGCAATTTACGGTGTATTCATTGTTATATGGATTCAGAGGCCAAGAAATATGAAGGTGAACTCAGTACTGAAGAAGCCAAACAAATGATCGACGATTTGGCTGAATTCAAGGTGCCGGTTCTGTTGTTTTCGGGGGGTGAACCCTTGATCCGACCGGATATTCTTGAACTGGCGGAATATGCTGGCTCCAAAGGTATTCGTCCCACCTTCTCTACCAACGGGACATTGATAACTCGGGAGATGGCTCAGCGGATAAATGACATTGGAGTAGGGTACGTAGGCATCTCACTTGATGGTTTACGGGAGGTAAACGATAAATTCCGCGGAAAGGCAGGAGCATTTGAGGCAGCAATGGCCGGAATCCAGAATTGCGTAGCCGTGGGGCAGCGGGTCGGACTGCGTTTTACCATAAACAGTCATAACTTGGCCGAGTTAGATAATATCTTCGATTTTATTGAGGAAGAGAAGATCAACCGGGTCTGCTTTTATCATCTGGTGTATTCGGGCCGAGGTAACCAGATGGTAGATGAGGATGTCAGACCGGAAGAGTCCAGGCAAGCTATGGAGACTATCATTCGTCGTACCATCGACTTCGAAAAACGCGGGCTAAAAAAGGAGATCCTAACTGTCGACAATCATTGTGACGGGGTATATATGTATCTGCGAACTCTGAATGAAGATCCGGAAAAAGCGCAGTCCATAAAAGATCTGCTCAGTATGAATGGAGGGAACCGATCAGGAATAGCCTTTGCTCAGGTGGATCCTTCCGGTTATGTTCACCCGGACCAATTTACCCAGCATATTACCTTTGGCAACATCCGTGAACGCAAGTTTGGTGATATTTGGACTGATACCTCGCACCCCATCTTGGCCGGTATGAAAAACCGCAAACCGCTCTTGAAAGGACGCTGTTCTAAATGTCAATACCTGGACCTTTGCAATGGCAACTTCAGGACCCGTGCGGAAGCCGTGACGGGAGATTTCTGGGAATCAGATCCTGCCTGTTATCTGACCGACGAAGAAATCGGGCTTAAATAGGACTTGTTCCACCTGGTATAAATTAAAACTTGTTACATAGTTATTATGGTATGTTGCAAAAGTGTCACTTTTTCGGAATCTCATATTACGCAACGAACAGTTTTGGTACAATGATGCGACAATATTCGATAAATCACTACGTTTACAAAATGATGTGAATGCCTCTCTAAAAGGGGCATTTTCTTTTGTTTAGCCACTTTTAAGTACCTTATCTTGTAGTTGGCATGCAATTTGCAATGATATATAAACAAATAGAAACAGACGGACGTTCTAGTTGAGCAAGTGAATGTAATAACAAGTACAAGCGCAACCCTTGAAATGAAAGGAGATGAAATTTATGGCTAAAGTTATGCAAAGGATGTCGAATTACTCTTATGAAAATGTTAACGATGTGTCCAAGACCATTACCTGTCCTCGTTATTCGAATGATGTGTATGCCCTCGGCGTCAATCTCCAGTATTACATCGGTGATATGTATTTGCAATTAGCTGAAATAAGCCAAGGTGAAGTTAAATCTCAGTTCAAAAGGATGGCAGTAAATGAATTAGAAATAAAACAACAAATTCAGCAAATAAATAATGCAAATCTAAATGAATTGTTGAGTTATTTCTACAATAACGGAGGAAAAATTATAGAAGCCCCGGTGGCTTCTGAGCAGACTAAAGAAATACAGCCCTTTTTCAATCGGATTCTAAATACCTTCTTCGAACGAATTGAGAGTTGGTTGGTATTAGCCGCTGAGGGCACTGTTACTCCGGATCGGCTGGATAGTATGGTCAGTTACGATATTATTGAAATGTACGGCAATATGTGTAAATTGTTTAAAGTTGATGAAATAGACAAAGCATTTGAAGCCTTGATAAGAGTTAGGAAAAATGTTCGGAAATGATTTATGGAATATTAAGAAAGGTGGGAGCAAATTATGTTAAGTAAAAAAAGTGTTATTATCCGCTACGCTCTATGTTTATGCTGTTTCCTGCTATCAGGAACTGAAACCGTTACTGGTTGGACCGCCACCCTATGCGGGGTATTTGGAACCATCGAATTAGCCTGTGCCTTACTCAGGTATTCGCCTGTATGTGAACTCCTGAGCATGGCCGGGATGAACGTTCCAGAAATAGTATTGGTTAAAAATATCCATTACACTTACTCTGATAGCAAACCAAATCTAGCTACAAGCTTGAAGAAGTAAAGCAAGCAATTAACATAAACACTACACACTTAATGGTACCCCGATAACAAAGTTTATCGGTGTACCAATTTTTTATCCCATTCCTTTGATGGTCAACTTACGTTATATAATCCTTCGTTAGAGCTAGCCATGAAAATGGCTAAATGTTTAAATACAAGGGTTGAAGAGTTGTTTATTTTGGATAATTAGTTTTTTGGTTGTAATTAATCCATTAGTAAACGGCAAATAAACAGGTCGGCCAAATTCTCAGAACATCAATAAATTCACACGAAAATGGTATATTTTCATACTCGGTTGTGTTTCCTGATCATGGGGGTTGATAAGTTGGTGATAAGTTGGTGCCTGGCACCGAATTTGAATTTGAAAGAGGATTACTGGCCGTTTATATAGAATCAAAGATAAA
>CAZXIR010000115.1:0-7244 GCA_964640845.1 uncultured Syntrophomonas sp. | reverse complement strand
CCATCAATTATAATATTAGTAGACAAAGTGGACTTAATCTATCCACTATAGAAATGGGTGATGTTATGCAGATTACCAGACAAACCGAGTATGCTATCAGGACTATGTTGGAGCTAGCTGCCAGACCCGTGGGTGAGGTTTTACAGGTCAAGATAATCTCTGAGCGGCAGGGTATACCGGTAGAGTTTTTAAAAAAGACAGTACAGCTTTTGGCCTTGGCCGGTTTGGTTAATACCCGACGGGGGACTCAGGGGGGAATAATGTTGGCCATAGCTCCGGAGGATATTACTTTGGCCGATATTGTGAAAGCCATAGAGGGACCGATAGCTTTCAATATATGTTTGGAGCAGGGTTATATCTGCCCGAATCGGGATACCTGCCCGATTTCTCCAGTGTTGGCCAGGGCTCAGGGAGCTTTCTTGCGTGAATTAAAGCGTGAAAGCCTAGCTGATCTGGCAAAAAAGTCGACCATAAACAAGAATAAGGAGGATGATATTAATGAGTAAAAGTTTTTCCAGGTTGGATATTATGGCCAGGACGTTTCAGGTTGCTGATACTATTAGTTATCAACCCAATGCAGTAGTGAGCAGTACTTTGATTAATAAACCCAGTGGAACCGTTACCGTCTTTGCCTTCGATGCAGAACAAGGTCTAAGTGAACATACTGCGCCTTTTGATGCTGCAGTATATTTAGTGGATGGAGAGGCAGAAGTAACCATATCCGGGCATAAACATCATTTGAAGTCCGGTGAGATGATTATTATGCCTGCCAATGAACCACATGCTATCCATGGTGTTACACAATTCAAGATGATGTTGATTATGATTAAATCCTGACCACAAGTACTAGACAATACTGGTCTGGTTATTTACCAGCATTTGGCCTGACATCTTACGCTTTTTAAGTATTATAATTAGGTTAAGCAAAGATGCTGGGGGATGAGGGGCAGAATTGAGTTTTAAAGGTTCGACCCTCATTATACATACCTGTCTGTTATCGCAGGCAGGGATAAGAATGCTTTATTCAATAACTTTCCTTTTTTAGCCTTGGCAATTCAAGGCTTCTTTTTTTCGCTTTTTATATCATAATCCAGGTCTGGCTTGAATGCAGCAGATGAAAGATAATGACTGCTGATGGAGTCCAGAAAATCATGAATTCTTTCAAAAATAAGACCGGCTAGGAACCAGAAGGGCAAAAAGTCCAAACGAATAAAGCCATCTACCACATAGGGACTAAACCCGGAGTAATCCCAGGGGCAAAAGCCGATTAAATTCTGTAGTAGCCATCCGCTGACATATTCTATGAAGAAAATCAAACCAACCCAGATGATTCCCCGGATAGGCCAGGGAGCTGATCTGATTCCGTCATGTACTGGCTCCAATAAAACTGCTAACCCATAGATAGGGAACATCCACAGGTAGGTGTATCCGGTTAAACCCAGCGAACCTCGTAGCAGAGACCCGGTACCGGTAAATACTATTTCGAATATCCAACCTACCAAACCATAGATAATAAATCTTGTAATCATAGCTATAGTTTGTTTAATGCAGCAGATTAGATTACCTGTTAATTATTGGCATGTAGCTGACCCTTTGTCTTTTGTTTGTAAACCAAACAGGAAGCTACATAACAGATAGCTAGGGCGGCAATAAAGCGGGCTATTTGAACTGGAACAATATAAGCCCCTAGGGCCATCCAGATAATAGTGTCTTCCACCAGGCTGTGGCAGATTACTAAAAACAGGTTGATAAGATAGATTTCTTCTCCATCCAGGTAACCACTGCGGCCGGAATCGATAATTACCGCAGCACCATAACTTATACCCAGGAAGGAACCGGCCAGCAGGGGCAGGTTGCCTGCTTGAGGCAGTCTGAGCAGACGAGTGATCGGTGAAGCCAGGCCAGTCAGACGATGCAGAATTTTGTATTCTTGCATAAACTCAACTGCAATCATCACCGAAGTTATTATCAATCCCAGTTCTACAACTAGTATAAGGCTATTTTTCAAGATTTCCCAAGCTATGGCAGTCATTATTTATCCCCACTTATAAAATTAAATTGATGCCTATTCCAAAGGCACAGGCGACTACTATTCGAATCAAAATAAGGGAAGCGATCCTACTGCCGCTTTTCTTACTCACTGCCGCTTCCACAGGCAGGTCATGGGCTAAGAGCAGCATAGCGGCCACGATAGTCAGTTGTCCTGGGTCCAGACCTAAAGGTATTACTGCTCCAACCCCGGCATAAAAACTGACCAGAGCTCCCAAGACCAGTGGCAGAGCTGCTTCCCCAGGCAATCCCAAAAAACTCATAAAAGGGGATAACGAATCAGATAGCCAGGGTATGACAGGGGTATAATTGAGCAGAGAGACAATTATATAGACCGGCAGTACTATCTTGATAACCAGTTCCCAGGTTAAATTTAATCCTTTTTTAGCCCCCCGGGTTAGAATTTGTAGCATAATGGTGTTCCTTTACTGATATTAAGCTGATTTACATTCATCATACAGACTTAATTATACATCAAGTTAACTCCCGTTGCTCTAATTTAGTCAGGTGAGGATTATATTACTCTTATAGAGGATTTTGCATTATTAATTTTTTCATATTATTAGCCAGGTATTTTAAGTAATGTCATCCTGAGGCAACGCCGAAGGACCTAAAAGATTCTTCGCTGGGCTTAAGAATGACAAGCTGGATTTTAGAATTATGCAAAACTCTCAGTAAAGAAACCCTGCATTAATCTAACCAGAGCAGGTTTTTTTGCTATAAGCATAATTACTGGTAATAATACAAAAATGTGGTTATTTTATTAGAAATGTATTAATATATAATTTAAAGGAACGACTGTTCCGTTTTGGAGGTGGTGCTATATGCCTGGAAAAACCGATAAGATGCTAGTCAAGCGGGAACATATCCTGTATTGTTCTCTGCAGTTGTTTTCGGAAAAGGGGTACATAAACACCAGTATAAGGGATATTATCGAGTTTTCCGGTTATGGTGCCAGTACTTTTTATCGTTACTTCGAAAGCCGGGAGGAGATATTAAAGACTCTCCTGGCAGACTTCCTGGATACTATAATCGGGAGGGTCAATGATCTTTATGCTGTCCAGGACAACCTCAGTTTACGTTTTATTGAGAGTAAACGAGTAGTACTGGAAGTATTTATAGAAAATCCGAAATTAGCTGAGATATATAGCCGGTCAGCAGGGATAAGTGCTCAGATAGACAGTTTTTTAAACTGTTTTGATCAACATTTTATCGACTACAGTTCCAATAACATCAGATATGGCATTGCCAAAGGTGTTTTTAAGGATCAACCGGTACTTCCCATCGCGCATGCTATCCTGGGCATCATAAAGTTTGCCATATATAGGTGGATCGTATTACATGAAATAGATGAGCAGGAGATGATAGAGTTAGTATTATCCTTTCATGAATCCCTGGCAGCAGGGATGTTGAGAGAATAAGCAGAAATATATTCCCGAAAAATTTGTGCCTAGGAAAAATAATAGGACAGGGGAAGCCTGACTAGACGTTTATTACGGGGGAGGAGTTTTCTCGAATGATACAAAAGCTTTCAAATAATGTTTTGATGTTGGGTAACCGGCACTTTAATTACTTTCTTTTGGGAAGTAAACGGGCAGTTCTCATTGAATGCGGTGTTAGTGCCGGGGTGGCTAGTTTCCTCCAGGACTGGCAGCAGTTGCCAAAAAAACTTGAAATTCAAAATATGGTAGCGATGCATGAACATTTTGACCATGTCTGCGGCATACCAGGGTTAAGAGAGATGTTTCCCCAGGTACCACTTTTAGCTCACTCCAGATGTGGCCGAGTCCTGAAAAAAACTGCTGTAATACAAGACTTTTTTCAGCAGGATGACAAGATGTCTATGGTGTTGAAAAACCGGGGCATTATCAAAGAGAAACCGGTTACCCCTCAGGTAGATATTATCACCATAGATCAGTATGTCAGCGAGGGTGATGTAATTGAAATTGATGGGTGCGGGGCTCTAAAAGTAATGGAGACTCCAGGTCACAGCCCGGGCTCTATAGCGATTTATTACCAAGAAGAACAGTTGATGTGCCTTTCTGATGCCGGGGGATACCAAATAAGAGATGATTTTATTTTCCCTATATTCTTTCAGAACTTTGAAGCGTATATTGAGAGTATCGAGAGAATGAGTACCTATCCTACCCGCATCCTCGCTCTGCCCCATGGTCAGATATGGAGTGGAGTATCAGTTCATCTCTTCTATCGTAGGGCTCTGGAAGCGGCTCATAAAGCCTTTAAATACATTCAGCGGATGCTGGAGGATGGAATAGATGAAGAGGAAATGGAAAAACGCTTGTATAAACGTTATTATCGGGATGATCTGATGATTTATACCCCGGAGAATATCAGTCTTTGTGTCAAACTGCTGGTGCAAAGGGTAAAAGAATCCCTGTAGCGGATGTCAGATTTCAAATCACCTTCCTCTTTGACAGACATAATACTCGCTGATACGATAGTACCGCAGTTGGCACGGCTTGGTGAGTATTATGTCTACTCCCGATGTCGGACGGTCTGGGGCTGCCGAATGAAGGTGCTTCTAATCTATCTGGGTTGTGTATTGAGGTAGCATAATGGTTCTAGGCAGAGATAACACTCACCTGTCCGAAAAGTTAGGTTGGTACCTTTAGTTCTTGGTACTAAATATAAGTAGCGGAGAATTAATTCTCCGCTACCGTTATTTTAAAGGGTAATATTTGTTATTAGGATATTACAAATCATAATACAGTTCGAATTCCATGGGATGGGGAATACTGTTGACCTTATTAGCTTCCGCGCGTTTGGCTGCAATCCAGATTTCTATCAGCCGAGGTGGGAAAACTCCACCGGCCAGTAAGAATTCATGGTCTTTTTCCAGAGCATCCAGGGCCTCATCCAGGGATTTGGGAAGGGATTTGATTTTGGCCTGCTCTTCGGGAGGAAGTTTGTATAGATTTACATCATAAGGACCATATCCTTCTGCCATGGGATCTATCTGGTTTTTTATCCCATCCAGACCTGCCATCAGGATAGCTGCGAAACCCAGATACGGATTACAGGTGGCATCTGAGGAACGGAATTCAAAACGTTTCGTTTCCGGGGTCTTGGCATAGGCCGGGATTCTGATTACCGCACTGCGGTTGGAGGTAGCGAAACAGACACTCACTGGAGCTTCATATCCGGGTACCAGTCTTTTGTAAGAATTGGTGCTGGGATTGGTGAAAGCCAGCAGAGATGATGAATGTTTTAACAAACCGCCAATAAAATAAAGGGCTTCTTTACTGAGGGCAGCATAACCATTTTCATCATAAAACAAGGGTTCACCGTTTTTGAACAGGTGCATGTGCACATGCATGCCATTGCCAGCTTCTCCAAAGAGAGGTTTGGGTAAAAAGGTGGCTGTTTTGCCTTCCTGGAAAGCCAGGTTCTTGATAAGATATTTAGCCAGCATGGTTTTATCAGCCATTTCCCGCATTGAACCAAACTCAACTTCGATTTCCACCTGACCCGGACCACCCACTTCGTGATGGTGATACTTGACCGGGATCTGGTTTTCTTCCATCAGCAAACACATGCGAGCCCTTAAATCATACAGAATATCCTGAGGAGGAGCTATATGATAGCCGCCCTTTAAAGGTATCTTATACCCAAGATTTTGGTATTCTTCATCACCACTGTTCCATATCGCCTGTTCGGCATCGATGGAGAAACCGGTCTTCTGTGGTTGACAAGTATAGGTTACATTGTCAAAAATATTAAATTCAAATTCAGGACCAATTCTCATCTCGTCTGCAATACCGGTTGAGGCCATGTATTCTTCAGCTTTAACGGCAATGGCCCGTGGATCTTGATCGAATCTGTAGTTGTCAGGCTCTGCGATAACAAATACATCTCCGATCATGCTTAAGGTAGGTACATCAGTGAAAGGGTCAAAAACCGCTGTGGTAATATCGGGAACGAAAACCATGTCGCTCTTTTCTACCGGAGCAAAACCATAGTTGGATCCATCAAATCCGATACCGTATTTGAGAGTGTCGGGTGTGAAACGACCCATAGGGATACCCAGGTGGCGCCATCTACCTAATAAATCAATCATCTTGAAGTCAATCATCTGAATCTTGTTCTCATTGCAAAAAGCGGTTACTTCATCGTAACTCTGGAACATATAAAAGCCTCCTTTGCCTCTTATAAACACTCCGAAATTATAGCAAAAAAATTACAGTTTGGTAAAGTATTTTATATGCTTTATATAGAATTACGAAATACTTTGGAATAATATTCTTGGTGCTGTTCAGGCATATCTCTTAAAGCACCTTAATAAGATGTAATACATGTAAGGTTCTGATTCATACTTTGGATCCTGGGGGTGTTTTTAATAAGCAAAAAGTTAATCATGATTATGGTGCCGATAGTAGTTGTACTGTTAGGTTTTGGGTTGGCTTTCAACACCCTGCGGGATATGTATATAAAATCCCAACTGGAAGCTCAGGTAGAACTAAGCAAAGCACTGGCCAATATAGAGAAAACGACTGAATACAGATATAACCTGAAATCAGGTTTTGCAGTTGAAGGTCGAGAGGAGGTGATAAGTCAGGTAGCAGGTGAGAAAAGTCAGGGAAAAACTCATATAAAGGGAGAGATGGTTAATACAGCTATAGATATTTATTACATTGACCGGACCATCTATAATTACGATTCTCTCTCCGAGAAATGGTTGATTATTGAAAGTGACACTACGAATTCGGAAGAACTGCTTATATCAGAACTAAATCCCTTAAGCAACTTCCGAATCCGGGCACCGGTTACAGTTGAGAAGTTGGGTTTTGAAAAGATTGAAGGCACGGAATGTTTGGTGGCAGCTTGCAAAACTGGGGTTCAAAGCGAATTGTTGGAAACCTTCTGGCAGGATTTTGAATATCAGTTCTGGATTGACTATAAGAAAGGTTTGGTTAAAAAGGCCAAGGTAGAGGCCAAGAACAAAGATTCTTTTGAGACCATATTGAAAATTGAGGTTGTTTTTAAGGATATTAACAAGAAGATAAGCATAGAAGCACCGGATGTTACTAAAAAGAAGGAGTAGTTATCAGCAGGGGCCTCAGCAGGTCCCTGCTTTTTTTTGATATTCTATATAATCAGTGGTCGGTTTAATTTATCAACCCCCATGATTAGAAAACACAACCGAGTATGAAAATTCTGAGCTATGCCGAGCTGGC
>CAZXIR010000114.1:5740-7263 GCA_964640845.1 uncultured Syntrophomonas sp. | reverse complement strand
ATTCATCGGCACTATGCACCGGCTGTTTGTGCAGTTCTTCTTCGGCAATGAGCATAGTCACACTTGCTCCCTGTGGTTCGTAATCCTGGCGAGCAATATTTAATACCGTAGCACCAATAATATTTGACACATTTGTCAGGATTCCTGCTAACCTTTCGGCATTATATTCCTCATCTACATATTCTAGATATTCTCTGCGTTGTTCTTCATTGGTAGCATAACAGACATCATACAGGTTAAAACTCAGACTTTTCGTTAAATTATTAAAACCATACAATCTAAGTTTCTTTTTTATGGGCTTAATTTTCATTAACCATACTCCTCGTTTTAGTTTTATTTCATTCCCTATATTCATTAAGTAGTTTGGCGCATAACATAATAAGTTATTTGAGCGCGGTTAATTAAAACCTATCTTAGCAGATCCATCATATGCTAATATTTATTGTCAGTAACCATAATTCTACACCTTTCTTGCTTCTGATGCCATTAAAATACCAGTAAAGGTATAATTGAGGAGTCGCGTGATCAACAGCAATTATTAGTATAATCAAGTTGAGTATTGCGGACATTTTTAAAGTAATATTCATACTAAACAACGGAGTAAGTAAGTAAAACGAGGAGGCAGCTATGAGTATAATGTTTGACAACACGGAAATAAAGGGTATGAAGCTCAGTAATCGTTTTGTCCGCTCGGCTACCTGGGAAGGTATGGCGGACGATGATGGGACAGTAACTCCCCAACTGATCGAAACTATGACTGATCTAGCTGAAGGTGGAGTGGGGTTAATCATCAGCAGCCACGCTTATGTCAGACGTGAAGGACAGGCGGGTGCTGGTCAGCTTGGTATCCATACCGATCATGTTATTCCGGGCTTGCAGAAAATGGCTGTTGCAGTCCATGGATGTGGGGGGAAAATGGTCCTGCAGATTTCTCATGCGGGACTATTTGCTTCAGAAAAGTTGAGCGGAAAACAGCGAGTGCTGGTTAGCAATTATGAAAGAGCTGGACAATCGGCAGGCCTGGAATTAACCGTTCAAGAGATTCAGGAATTAATCGCGGCCTATGCTGCAGCGGCCCAACGAGCTAGATATGCAGGGTTTGACGGAGTTCAATTACACTCGGCCCATGGATATCTCCTTAATCAGTTTCTCTCACCGGCTTTTAATCAGCGCCAGGATAAGTATGGTGGCGAAATCATAAATCGGGCCCGCATTCATGTCGAAATATGCCATGCTATCAGGAAAGTGGTGGGGGATGATTATCCTTTATTGGTTAAATTAAACTGTCGCGATTTTATAGAGAATGGACTAAGTATGGAAGATTCACTTCAGGCTGGATGTTTGTTGGTTGAGGCTGGGGTGGATGCCATAGAGTTAAGCGGAGGTATAATAACCGGAGGGAAAATGTCTCCCAGCCGCATGGGTATTGAATCCCAGGAAAAAGAAGCATATTTTCGAGCAGAGGCTCGCACTTTCAAAGATACAATTGATGTTCCATTGATACTGGTAGGTGGCGTGCGATC
>CAZXIR010000114.1:739-5730 GCA_964640845.1 uncultured Syntrophomonas sp. | reverse complement strand
AAGTCTGGTGGAAGAAGGAAGGGCAGATTATGTTTCCATGAGCCGACCATTTATACGTGAACCTGATCTGATTAAGCGTTGGGAATCCGGTGATCTCAGTCCTGCTAAATGTGTATCAGATAATAAGTGCTTTGCTCCGGCTAGACAAGGTATCGGGATATACTGTGTTGATGAAAGCAATAAAAAGAGTTAAATTATACTTACACCAGGAATAAGGATAAAATTTCCTGGACTCTGAATTATATAGGGAACACGTTATGAGATTGGAAAGGAGGCTAATTAAACCGTAGGGAAAAATTCACATCATTATGATTAGAGTGATACTAACAATTTCATGATAGGAGGAATGATTATGGCAGCAGTTATAATCGCTCAGGGAGTTTATTGGGTTGGAGTGCAGGACCCCAATTTGAGAGTTTTTGATATAATTATGAATACCGAGTTTGGCACCAGTTATGGAGCTTATTTGATAAAGGGTACTAACGGGATAGCTTTGATAGACACCGTAAAGGAAAAATTTTGGGATGAATACATTGATAATATTACCAGCGTAGCTGATTTATCTGAGATAAAATATCTAATTATTAATCACACAGAGCCGGATCATTCGGGTTGTGTTTCCAAATTAATACAGTTTATACCTGGGTTAAAGATAGTGACTAGCGCAAATGCAGCTGAGTTTTTACAGGAAATAATCAATGGTGAATTCGAACATGAAATCATTGGCAAAGGGCTGCAAATAGAACTGGGAGGGAAAACGCTGAAATTTATCAGCGCTATGCTGCTGCATTGGCCGGATAATATTTATACTTATCTCAAGGAGGACCAGATATTATTCAGCGGTGATTCTTTTGGCAGCCATTATGCTGATGATAGAATATTTAACGATCTAATCGAAGGAGATTTAATTCCTTCCTACAAATATTACTTCGACATGATCATGGGGCCTTTCAAACCATATGTTATTAGAGCTTTAGCCAAATTATCCAGGTATGAAACCAAGATGATTTGTCCGGGTCATGGACCAGTAATTAGAGCAAATGTCAGCACTTATATCGAACTTTACCGGCAGTGGGCAGAGTCCAATATGCTAAAGAATGAACATCCAAAAGTTGTAATTGCTTATGTAAGTGCCTATGGTTATACTAAACGGCTAGCCCAGAAGATAGCAGAAGCAATCAGTAAGTACGGTGATATAGATGTACAGCGGTATGACTTGTTGGAGTCCCCAGAAGATCAGGTGCTACAGGAAATGCAGTCTGCGGATGGCATTTTGATTGGTTCTCCTACCATAAACAAAGATACTTTGCCACCCATATGGAGTCTTTTAAATAAACTTTCACCGACAGAATGTACCGGGATAAAGGCTGCTGCTTTTGGATCTTATGGTTGGAGTGGTGAAGCGGTTCCAAATATTGAAGCGCGCCTGAGGATGCTCAGGTTGAGAATATTGCCAGGCTTGAGAATGCGGCTTAACCCAGGAAGCTTGGATCTTGCAAAGGCAGAGAATTTCGGCAAGGATTTTGCTCGAGCGATTCTGGGGGAAGAAACGCTTTTGGAACCCAACCTGGGCTACCAGATAAGAATCAACCCTAACTTTCCCTTAGTTGTTGAAAGGGAAAATTATCCTAGGATATATAGCAACAAAGACATCGTGGTTTATTGGAATCCGGTAAGATGTACTCATGATACTAACTGTTTCAGCAGTCTGGGAACGGTATTTGACCCGGAAAAACGGCCCTGGGTTAACATAGATGGCGATAAGCCTCAGAAAATAATTGAAACCATTAACTCCTGTCCATCTGGAGCTCTGAAATATTCTATTCCAGAAGGGTCAGAGCTATTTCCTGATCTTAATCCTGGCCCTGGTTCTATCGATTACGATTGGGAGAAAAGAAGATAGTTGAAGACTAATTCGGTTTAATAATTTTGTTGCACCGCCTTCTGACTGCAATAAATTGACAAGCTGGGCCAGGCAGGGGAGAGAAGTATACGAAGAATGTTAACCGCTATATATACTGATTGAAACTGGGAGTGAGGGTAATGTTAACAAACGAGGTATATATATGAAAATTAGAACCAGTCGTATGAATCCCCCTTTTTACTTTATTATTATATTTCTAGCAGCTGTTGCTATGCATTTGGTATTAGATACTAATAGATTAATCTATCCCCCTTACTCTTACGGAGGCGTTATTTTTGTATTATTGGGCAGCATCATTACAATATGGGCAGATTTTTTGTTTAAAAAGACCGGTACTACCGTAAAACCCTATGAAAGGCCATGTCACTTGAATATTTCAGGTCCTTTCCTGTTCAGCCGCAATCCCATGTATCTTGGGTTTACTCTAATACTGCTGGGTGAAGCGATATTAATAGGGAGCTTGCTTACCTTTATCTGTCCCTTGATTTTTATGACGCTATGTCAGGTGCTGTATATTCATGTGGAAGAAAAACACCTGGAAGACGTATTTGGAAACGAGTATACTGACTATAAGCGCAGGGTAAGACGATGGCTGTAGATGCTTCTCGGACTCTTCCCGGTAGAGGAGGGAGAATTCATGGACAGCTCGTCCTCAACCAGGACATGAACGATTATCCCAGACTGGAACTAAAGCAGTGTATTATTCCTGCGGGCTGTCGGGAAAAGAGCGTCCTGCGAGGGAAGTGTTTTTGCGGCTAAGGACTCCAGCTAGTACTGCAGTTATTGGAACTGATACTACCAGGCCAACACTTCCTGCCACTGCGCGCAACACTTCGCTGGTTATAAATTCAGTATTCAGCCAGTATACAGCCGGAGCCTGGTAAGAAAGATATAGCAACAGGAAGGGCAGGGCTCCACCCGCATAGGCCAGTATCAAGGTGTTGGCCATAGTGCCCATAACATCCCGCCCTACTTGCATTCCTGCCCGAGTGAGCTCGGCCGGAGACAACTGGGGGTTAGCTTTTTTTACTTCCTCCACTGCGGAAGCCACTGACATAGCAACATCCATAATAGCCCCCAAAGCCCCCAGCAGTATGCCTGCGAATAGAATTCCCCGAGTGTCAATGCTAACGCTTTCAATATACAGGAGCATACGCTCCTCTTCAGTACCTAAGCCCTGTAAGGAAGCCAAGTCACCACCCACCAGTACTGCCAGCAGCCCGGCTACCAGAAGCCCACCTGCAGTACCTAGGGTAGCAGCTAGAGCCTTGCGGCTGAACCCAGCTACTACCAACATGGTCAGTAAAGTAACTGCTACCAGCAATGGTAAGGTTACCAAAAGTGGTGAATACCCATCGGCCAAGGCAGGGATGAGAATCAGGAAAACCCCTATTCCGGTAAAACCTAATCCTACCAAGGCTTTAACTCCCTGTATACCCCCAATTAGAACCAGCAAACCCATGAAGACTCCCAGCAGTATTTTTTGAGCCCCGGTACGGACCTTTTCAACTACATATATTTCAGCAAGTTCAGCTTCTTCACCTTCTGCAGGAATTTGCTCGGTGATAAATACAATCACGTGGTCACCTTTATCTACCACTATATCTACACCTGCACTGCCGGAAAGGCTGTTCCGGGCCAGCAATACCTGGCCGGAGTATTTGCCATCCAGGACCTGGACTTTCACCAGCTGTTCCTGCATTATGTGGTTATCTGAAAGTTCATCGTTAAGTGACTGAACTTCCAGTACAGAAGCTTTTGCGTAATACTCTGGTAAAGTAATTGTATCAGCATGAGTTTCAGCCGCCACAGCCGAAGGAGTAATAAATACGATAGAGTATAATATTATCAAAAGAAATTTATAAAAATAACTAGGCATAATGGCCTCCTAAAATATAGTACCAACTTTAGTATATAGAGCATATGCTTGTTAAAATTATAGACGGCCCAACGATTTTTGGCAATTAAATGGCCTGATAAATATCGGCATGGTATGATCAAACGTCTGCACATTGCCTTATCAGGATACGCTTAATGTACTATACTGGTAATAAACTGTAAGCATGACATGGAGGTGTGCAATGGATAATACCGCTGTTTCAAGGTATATGAAAAACTTACTGGACTCAGAACCCCTAAGGGAACCAGTTCTAAAATCTGCTCTGCTCAGCCTTGATCTTCCTATTAACAGCAGAGGTTTAGATGTGGGGTGTGGTCTGGGACTAGTTACCCGGTTGTCAGCTAGTATGATTGGCTCCGCAGGAAATGTGACTGGACTTGATGCCAACCCTATATTTATTAATAAGGCCCGCAGTATTGCTGACCATACAGATTGTGGACAGAGGATCATGTTTCAGGTTGGTGATGCCAGTCAGTTGCCATGGAATAATAACACCTTTGATTGGGCTTGCAGTGTAGATTTTATAGGTTATGGTTCTGACAATACACCTGATTTATTAAGGGAATTGCGGCGGGTAGTCAAGCCTGGAGGTATGGTATTCATCATGGCCTGGTCATCGCAGATGCTGCTTCCTGGATATCCTGTTTTGGAAGCTGGTTTGAATGCCAGTACTGCAGGAATAGCCCCGTTTAGTACCAGTATGGATCCGGCCCAGCACTTTACACGTGGACGCAGCAGCTTCAGCCAGGCCGGGATCCCCCAGGCCCAGGCTCGATCTTTTGTTGGTAATGTCAATGCCCCATTAAGTATTGAACTGCGTAACGCAATGATCGATTTGTTGCAGATGCGCTGGAGCGATAGTCAGTCTGAACTCTCAACTGAGATGAGAGCAGAATACCAGCGTTTATGTACATTAGAATCTCCAGGATTCATCCTAGACCTGCCTGAATACTACGCATTCTATACTTATACCATGATTTTGGGAATAGTTCCATAATCCCCAAGAAAATGTTATGTCAGCAGATAGAAACCCCAGCCGTTCCATTGCCAGAGGGTAGTGGAAGCATCGGAATTAATTAATCGGCTTAAGGGATAATAGCTGCTTTCCTGTACTACCAGCTCATTCTTCCCATCCTGGTTGATGTCCTTTATCTGTAAGGATTTGAT
>CAZXIR010000114.1:0-729 GCA_964640845.1 uncultured Syntrophomonas sp. | reverse complement strand
AGAAGACATCCAGACTGGTTTGATTTTATTATCTAACAGGTTAAATAAGAACAGGTGACATTGTGTTTGCTGATCATTAAGCTGAATCCAAAAGGGTTTATCCGCTCCGAAACTGCCTTTCTTCCAAACCACCATTATCAGCTCTTCTATGCCATTATGGTTGGCATCACCTATCACAAAGGAAGCCACCTTCCAATCAGCAGGGGATTGCCACAATTTCAAATCATTTTCCATAATCTTAAGGCTGTGGTTTTCCAATATATACGATTCTATAACCCCGTCACAATTTAAATCATGATTTTCTGCCAGTGCTGGTTGTCCAGCAAGAAAGAAGCCGGTACTTACCCTGTCCGTACACATTACACTGGCTGACAAGATAAGTACTGCTAGAATTAAAATTATTATCCAACCTAATCTATATTTTACTGATATCAACATAGCTGACTTTTAAGGGCTGACTGAATTACTGGGACCTTGGGCAGTAAAAGCCTGGGTCCAGACCGGAGCTTCGGGAGCTTCCTGATTTTGCAGCATTTCCCGCCATTTTTGATCGGTGAGACGGTCTGCTGCCGGCCAGGGAAATTCGTAATAGGAGTATACGCCTCCTCTGGCTATGCGCAGTTTACCTTCTACCGGAACAATGGCAAAAATTTGTGAGATATAGCCGGTTCCTTCTTCCAGAACCGAATCCGGTGGGGCAGTGGCTACATCAGCAATTAGGGCAGCCGG
>CAZXIR010000113.1:0-7280 GCA_964640845.1 uncultured Syntrophomonas sp. | reverse complement strand
AATTCTCATCTCCAGGTACATCCCGACTGGTGAGTGTAAACTCCTGGCCCCCCTGCAACTTGATCTTGCCCTTAGCCAGGGTACCGGTTCTAATTTCTGGTCCTTTGGTATCCAGCATAATAGCTATTGGCCTTCCGGTAGCCAGGGCTGCCTGCCTTATATTTTCTATCCGCATTTTATGTTCTTCATGCCTTCCATGGGAAAAATTAAGCCGGGCTACATTCATTCCATTGTCGATCAATTTCATCAATATACTTACATCTTCACTAGCCGGGCCAATGGTACAAATTATTTTCGTTTTTCTCAACCCGCACCCACCTCCTGACATATTACTAATTTTATCTAAAGCTAAAAATATTTTAGAGTTTTGCATAATTAAAAAATTCTGCTTGTCATTCTAAGTGCAAATCTTTTACATACTTCGACGTTGCCTCAAGATGACATTACTGAAATACTCTGATAATACGAAAAATTAATTATGCAAAATCCTCATTTAGTTGAGTAATAACTTTATAAGATCATATCTTTCTGAATTTTGCAATACAAACCCAGATCCACCCATATCTGGTTGAAAAAGCTATTATTTAGCCTTTAGAAATTATATGGAAAGAATACGTGCCAGTTCAAACATCTCCAGTTCCGGGGTCTTGGTTCCGTTGATAACTTCCCCCAGCGGTATAGTAAAGACCCTTTCTTCCCGACCGGCTATCATAACATTCCGTTGACCGGTGGCTATACAATCCACAGCCATTTTCCCCATTTGGGAGGCCAGTATCCTATCTACTGCACTGGGAGTGCCGCCCCTTTGAATATGCCCCAGAATAGTAATCCGGGTATCCTGCCCGGTTTTTTCCACAATATAATCCTGTAATTTCATAACCGGGTATACCCCTTCGGCCACAATAATTATACTGTGCAGTTTGCCTCTTCCTGCACTAGCCTGTATTTTCTCAATCATCTGTTCAAAATCAGTCTCTATTTCAGGTACCAGTATGGATTCGGCCCCACCGGCCACTCCTGCCGCTAAAGCTAACTCCCCACAATGCCGACCCATAACCTCTATAATAAATACCCGGCCATGGCTGCTGGCAGTATCACGAATATGGTTAATGGCCATCAAAACCGTATTTACCGCTGTATCATAGCCGATGGACTTAGTATATACCACATCATTATCGATAGTAGCCGGGATACCAATAACATTTATCCCCATTCTCGAAATGTCATAGCCTCCCCTCAAACTGCCGTTCCCACCTATAATTACCAGGTTCTCAATGCCCAGTTGGTCCAGGTTGTTTTTGGCCTGCTCCATACCTTTTTCCTGCATAAACGAACTAGACCGGGAAGTCTGCAGTATGGTCCCACCCCGATGTATAATGTCAGCCACCGAACCCAAAGTCATTTCACTCAGACGACAACCTATCAGACCCTCGAAACCCTGATAAATCCCATATACTTGCATTTTCTGGTAGATGGCCGATCTTACCACTGCCCGTATGGCTGCATTCATTCCTGATGCATCTCCGCCACTGGTTAGTACTGCAAGCTTCTGCAAACATTTACCTCCTTCATCCTGCCGGCACTGGAAGATGGTCCACAGTCTGACGTAGACACCTTTAAGCTAATTTCCCTCCTGTACTTGGTCAGGATTTATTTTTTTCAAATGGATTTCCGCTGGTGCTGTTACCATAGCGGTGCAATATCTCCGCATGTCCACGGATTTTAACCGCAGAAGTATGCTCTGTGAATTGAAGAAACATAATTTCACCCTTATCCAACTTTTCTGTATGATGAAGTTTAGTGTCTCTTCCCCGAGTTAATCCTATTATGGTGACGCCGTTTTCCAGTGCCTTGATCATAATATAGTCTTGTCCGATATATTCTCCATTCATGCATAAAACCTCCTATCTAAATGTTGTGTTTTCAATCGCAATTATCAGCTGCCCCAAAGTCTGCTTATTAATAAAACCATACATTTTTGACTCCAAACCAGGCAGCGATTTTGGCCTGCAGTTCTTTTTGGGCCTGGACATAGTATTTCTCCTGCAGCAGTACGGTACGACGCCCCTGAAGGTGTAAAAAGACCTCTACCGAACCCGGATACTGCCCAAGCATCTTCAGCAGTTTCATTTTGAAGTTATCCTCCTGATCCTCAGGAATTCTAATATGCATCTCTTTCAATACCTGGGGAATAGGCCGGGCCTGCTGCAATGAGATTTTCGGCTGTTCATCACGGGTATCATAAAAACCCTCAATCAAAACTGCCCCATCATTATTTAAATGTTCGTTATTTTTCTTTAAAGCTTTGGGAAATGCCAAGACTTCAATCCTGCCACTGCCGTCTTCCAAATAAAATCGAGCATAAGTATCACCCCGGCGGCTGACCCGCCGATTCAAATTCACAATTATACCGGCCAGTCTAACATAGCTTTCCTCATCAGCACTATTAAGATCACTGATTTTAACACCGCTGAGCAGGGGCAGAATATCCTGATATTCATCCATGGGATTGGCCGAAACATAAAAACCCAAGACATCCTTTTCCCGCTTAAGCCTTTCCCGAAAAGTAAACTCACCCTTTAATAACGGCTGGGGCTCTTCTACCATATCCATAAGCTCACCGAACAAGGACATCTGAGTACTGGATTGACATTGTTTAATCTGCACCGATAATGCCACACACTCCTCCATGATAGATAAAGCCTCTTTCCGACTTATCCCCAGAGTATCAAAACATCCGGCCACAATTAAATTCTCCAGTATCCTTTTGTTAATCTGTCCCATATCCACCTGCTGACAAAAATCAAACAGGGATACAAAATGCCCTTTTTTCCTGATATTTACGATACTGCTGACCGCCCCCAGCCCCACATTTTTTATGGCCCCCAGTCCAAAACGAATGCTATTTCCACTTACCGTAAAGTTTTCATAACTCTCATTAATATCCGGAGGCAGTACTTTTATCCCCATCTGTTGGCACTCTTTTAGATAGAATACTACTTTATCTTGATTATCTATAACACTGCTTAGGAAAGCACACATATATTCCACCGGATAATGGGCTTTCAAGTAGGCAGTCTGGTATGAAATCATGGCATAAGCAGCCGAATGACTCTTATTAAATCCATACCCAGCAAAGCTTTCCATTATATCAAAAAGCCGAGCCGCTGTGGACTGATCTATATTATTCCCCGCCGCCCCCTTGATAAATTTATCCCTTTGAGCCATTAATTCTTCCGCTTTTTTCTTGCCCATAGCCCGACGCAAAACATCGGCTTCACCCATAGTAAAATTGGCACACAGCCCGGCCACCTGCATTACTTGTTCCTGATACAGTACCACCCCATAAGTCTCCTGCAATATGTCCTTTAAAATCGGATGTATATACTCAATTTCCTGACGACCATGCTTGCAGTTGATAAAATCTTCTACCATGCCACTACCCAATGGACCGGGTCGATATAAAGCTATAATAGCTATCAAATCTTCAAAACAGCTGGGAACCATATCTTTCAAAATCCTGCGCAGACCATCGCTTTCCAGCTGGAATACACCTATAGTTTCGCCCTGGGATAACAACTCATAAACCTTTTCGTCATCCAGGTGTATATTATCAATATCTATATACTGGCCCCGGGTTTTTTCAATAATTTCTACCGCCCGGTAAATAACGGTTAAAGTCCTTAATCCCAGGATATCCATCTTAAGCAGTCCAATATCCTCTACCGTTTCTTTAGCAAACTGGGTAACAACATGACCGTCACTTGTTTTCTGCAGAGGCAGAATACTGCTAAGATTCTCTTTTCCGATCACCACCCCCGCCGCGTGAATGGAAGCATGGCGGGGCATCCCTTCCAAGGCCCGGGCGGTATCTATTATTTTTCTGGCCGTATAATCACTGCCATACAGTTCAATCAAGTCAGGAGCAATACTTAGAGCACGGTCTAAGGTAACCCCTAGCTCAGCGGGAACCATTTTAGCTATCTTATCCACTTCCCCATAAGGAATATCCATAGCTCGGCCTACATCCCGTATAGCAGCCCGGGCCGCCATAGTCCCGAAAGTAATAATCTGTGCCACCCGGTCCGATCCATATTTTTGTATGATATAGTCGATAACCCGCTCTCTTTTGTCAAAACAAAAATCTATATCAATATCCGGCATACTTACCCGTTCCGGATTTAGAAACCTCTCAAAAAGCAATCCATATTTAAGAGGATTTATAGTAGTTATCCCCAGAACGTAGGACACCAAACTTCCAGCCGCCGATCCCCGACCCGGTCCTACCGCAATATTGTTAAGACGAGCCCAGTTTATCAAGTCCTGAACTATTAAGAAATAAGCCGCGAAACCCATATCATTTATTACTTGCAGCTCAAAGCCGATCCGTTCGGCAATCCCCTCCTGCTCCGGATGGGGAAATTTCTCCCGGGTTTTTTTCCATACCAATTCGTTTAAATAGCTTTCCGAGCTATATCCGGCCGGGACTTCAAAATGGGGCAAATGAAAGGCACCGAATTCAAAATCCACCTGACATCTATCAGCTATAACCTGAGTATTAGTAAGGGCCTCAGGCCACTCCCCAAATAGCTGGTACATCTCTTGTGCACTCTTAAGATAAAACGAACTGCCGGGAGGAAATCTCATGCGCTGTTCATCACTTATCACCGTAGAAGTCTGGATACACAAGAGCACATCATGATGGGCAGCATCGTTCTTGTTAATATAATGTGCATCATTGCTGGCCACCAGCGGTATACCAGTCTCAGCACTGATCCGCGCTAAAGCGGCACAGACCCGTTGTTCCTCGGGCATACCATGATTTTGCATCTCCAGGTAGAAATTACCCGCTCCAAATATTTCCTTATACATCCAAGCCGTATCCCTAGCTTTTTCATAATCCCCGGATATAATTGCCTGAGGTATCTCCCCGGCTATACACCCGGACATAGCTATCAGACCCTGACTGTATTGTGATAAGAGTTCCCTGTCCACCCGGGGTTTGTAATAAAAACCTTCCAGGTAAGATCTGCTGACCAGCTGTACCAGATTTTGATAACCCTGCTGATTTTGACAGAGTAATACCAAGTGATACATATTATCATCAATCCGAGCCTCTTTATCCAGACGGCTCCTGGGAGCAACATATACCTCACAGCCGATAATAGGTTTAATACCCTGTTTCTTAGCCGCCCGGTAAAAATCTACCACTCCATACAATACCCCATGGTCGGTTATTGCACACGCAGCCATACCCAGCTCAGCTGTCCTGGCTACCATATCCTTAATCCTGCAGGCACCATCTAACAGACTGTATTCACTGTGGTTATGTAAATGCACAAAACCTGCATTCATATAAACTCTCCTCTTACAACGTATTCAACACTATAATGACACCCGACAAGCCTTACCCCCAGTTACATCCATAAGCTGCTGATAAGTGATAGGGACCGCCGTATTAGCAGTCCCGGCGGCGGCATAAACCACCTGATATCTCTTTAGGCTTTCATCTAGAAAAATAGGCACTGAGGTCTTTAAAGCAAAAGGACATACCCCACCGATGTTGAATCCGGTAACCTCCTTAACTTCATCCTGGTTAGCCATTCGCACTTTAGCCCCAACCAGCTCCTTCACCGCCTTGCTGTCAATCTTAACATCACCAGTAGAAACCACCATTATGTAATCATCCTTTTTACTTTTAAAAAGCATGGATTTAGCAATCTGTCCCACCTCTGTGCCAACCGCCTGAGCAGCCAGATATGATGTGCTGGTGTCCTGTTCAAATTCCATAATACCAATAGCCGGATTCCTTTCCTGCAAAAAAGCCTTAACCCTATCAATTTCTGTCATATTCCTTAATCACCCACCATTGAATTTTTTACTACACTATAATTATAAACCAAAACCAGTATCTCAGGGGAAGTTGTCAAAAGAACGGGGTTGTTGATAACTTTAGTGCACCAAACCAGGCGAGTGTTATTCCTGTTCCAAGCAAGGAGGGTAAGGGAAAAAACAAACAATCCCCGGCTATGCAGCCGCAGGCGCATAGCCGGGGATTAAAACACAACTCTTATTGTTCTTGCTTCTTTTCCTTCAGTCTTCTACTCATTATACCCCCTATCCGACCACAGGCGGCATTGCTCATGGATTCCCACCCATGTTTCTCAATCTGGTCCCAAATGCCAAGCTCTCTGGCAATCTCAATTTTCATGAGATCTTTTTCCGTAAGCGGTTTTTGCTTCTTTTTTTTCTTTTCTTTCATAATCACCCCACCGCAGATAAATCTATTATTATTAATCTCCCCCGGCAGTGGGTCTTCTTATTCTAAATATTTTTCAAGAAATGAAACAGCTGCTGTAGTTCACCTTGCCAATCGGGCTGCAGGCCAGCCCCTTTATCAATTAACATATCTTTTACCAAAAAAGTCTTCATACCTACCTGCCCGGCCACCAGATCTTCCCCAGTATCATTACCTACCATTAAACAATTATCCGCCTTAACCCCAATCACATCGCATATTTCCTCATAATAATGAGGCTGGGGTTTACAGTAATGCATAGTCTCATAGGAAGTAATGAAGTCATAATCGAAATGTCCTACTCCCGCCCAATCAAGCCGGCTTTTAATAGCAGTCAAGGGGAATACCGAATTAGTGGCTATGACAATTTTAAAATCCCGTTGAAGAAAGAGATGTTCCATCATTTGTGGCACCCCTGGAAATGGCTGGCAAAATACATTCAATTTTGGAAATTCATCTCTATAAAACATGTCAAAAAACTTGTCGAATTCTTCGGCAGGATGAGGCCAGTTGCGGTAGAAATCTTCAAAGAATACCTCTTCGTTAGTCTTGTGGGGATTGACGTTGGCAATCATCTTCTCAGTAGACTGCCAAATCTGCTTCATCAATCGATCTGCCCCCTGGTATCCATGATCCTGAGCCATGGATGCCATTTTGGCAAAGTATCGAGGAAGAAAGTAATCCATATCTATATTCAATAAAGTACCATCCAGATCAAAAAGCAATGCTTCAAACATTAAACTATACTCTCCTTTTATAATACCTAACCCTATTTCGCACCAGCCAATTTTTATGCTAAAAGCCTGCTACCCACCCTCCCCGGAATTATACCCTAAGAGTAATGGTGAATCAATTACCTAAACTCCAAACGCATCCTGTACCGGAAAGAAAATGAAATGTTAATCCAGGATTTTGCATAATTAATTTTTGATTCCCCTGCGAAAACCCCAGCACAACTGGTTTGGATGCATAAATATGTAGG
>CAZXIR010000112.1:0-7361 GCA_964640845.1 uncultured Syntrophomonas sp. | reverse complement strand
ATATTTAATAGAAATGCAGGAAGGGAGGAATAATATGATGCAGGGTTGGGTTCTTAGGTGGTTATTAAATATACTAGCAATAGTGCTAACAGCGGTCATTATACCTGCGTTTAATCTAACCTTATGGGCTGCCGTGGTAGGATCAGTATTTCTGGGTGTAATAAACGCTATCATTCGGCCCCTGTTAATATTACTCACTTTGCCATTGAATTTGTTGACCCTGGGGTTGTTCACCTTTGTCATTAATGGGTTCATGCTGTGGGTTACAGCTATTACTATTCGGGGTTTTGATATCGATGGTTTTGGCTGGGCTATAGTTAGTTCCATCGTAATCAGTATCATAAGTTTTGTAATCAGTTTTATCGTCAAGGATAAGGAATTCAAATTACGATAGTCCATTAAAATGTACTTATCTCAGTATTATAAACCGGGCAACAGTCCGGTTTATTGTATATATTGCTAAGGAGGTCTTCATGGCAATAAAAATGGTGGCCATCGACTTGGATGACACCCTTTTGGATTCAGGCTTAAACATTTCCCATGCGTGTATCAGGAATATTCAAGCCGCCCGTAATCAAGGGGTGATAGTAACTCTGGCTACTGGTCGCATGTATAGTTCCGCCCTGCCTTATGCTCAGGAGTTAAATGTCGAGGTGCCCCTTATAACCTATCAGGGGGCTCTGGTTAAAAACTCCCAGACCCAGGAGATACTGTATTACAAACCCCTGGACCTGCAAATGGCAGTTGAGATAATGGAGTATTTCAAGGCAGCCGGGATACACTACCATACATATTTTGAAGATCGGCTGTGTTTGGAGTCATTAAGTGAAGAAGGACTTGCTTATGCTCGCTTGGCTGGAGTCGAACCCATATTACTGGACAGCCTGATTGATTCGTGTCGGAGTGGACATGAAGCCCTGAAAATTATGGCGGTAACCAATGATCAGGAATATCTGCTGGACCTGGAAAATAAACTGAATCATCAGTACCGAAGTACCCTTCACATAACTAGATCTAAAGCAAATTATCTGGAAGTAATGCATCCCCTAGCAAATAAAGCCAATGCCTTAAGACTGCTGGCTGATTATTACGGCATCCCGCAACAACAGGTTATGGCAGTAGGAGACAGTTATAACGATCTGGCCATGATACAATGGGCCGGAATAGGAGTGGCTATGGGTAATGCACGGCAAGAGGTTAAGGATGCGGCTGATTATGTTACCTCCTCCAATGAGGAGCATGGAGTAGCTGAAGCCCTGCAGAAATGGGTATTGGAATAGGAGCAGATTTAAAGATGCAGATTAGAATGGTAGCTATTGACCTGGATGATACCCTTTTGGACTCCCGGCACCGTATATCACCGGCCAGCATTAAGGCCATTCAGCAGGTCAAGGAGAAGGGGATTTATGTGATTCTAGCTACCGGTCGGATGTATAGAGCTGCGATTCCCTACGCCCAGCAGTTGGGGTTGGATCTGCCCCTGATCACTTATCAGGGGGCCCTGGTAAAAAACGCCTTCTCGGGTGATGTACTGTATGAACGTACTATAGACTTGGAACTGGCCTTGCAGATAAGCGATCTCCTGGAATTTCATCAGATAGACTACCATGTTTATGCTAATGATCACTTATATACCCAAAAAATGATACCGGTATTGGAAAAACATAAAAAAGTAACCGGGGTGGAGCCGATACTTATTCAAGATATTCCGGGTATGATGCGACAATCCCAGCCGCTGGAGATTATGGCAGTGTTCGAGGATAATACCAAAAGACGAGGTATGGAACAGACCATTAAGAAAACCTATGGAGAACAGCTGCATCTGACCAGGTTTAAATATAATACTTTGGAAATAATGGACCGCTGTGCTACCAAAGCCCATGCTCTAGCCGCAGTTGCCGCCGGCTTTAACATTCGCCAGGAAGAGGTTATGGCCATAGGAGACAGCTATAATGATTTACCTATGATTAAATGGGCCGGAACCGGAGTTGCGGTGAGCAACGCACACCCGCTGGTCAAAGAAGCAGCCGATTTTGTTACTGCATCCAATGAAGAAGAAGGAGTAGTGCAGGCCCTGGAAGAATTTATAAAATGGTGAGAGGGTTAATTTAATATTAAATCAAAAGATGGGAAAAGATAGTAGTAGTTGTAGCCCCCGGCCATAGGGGGTTAATAGGTAATGTTAGGGGGGACCGATATTTGCAAAATGATATGAGTGTTGAAAAAATGATGGGTTATCTTTATGAACTGCCAGATCAGTTCCAAAACAGCTTGGGTTTGAAATTTGATTTTATTAATCAGTACCAGAAAGTTTACCGGAATATAGTTGTAACCGGATTAGGAGGATCTGCTATTGGAGGCGATATTCTAAGGAATTATGCAGCCAAGCGGGCTAGCCTGCCGGTGGTAGTAAACCGGGATTATCATCTGCCTGCTTTTGTTGGCGAGGATACCCTGGTATTTACCGTCAGCTATTCAGGCAATACTGAGGAAACCCTGGAAGCATATCAGGAGGCTGTAAATAGAGGAGCAGACGTTATAGTTCTGAGTAGTGGGGGTAAACTATCCGAATATGCTCGACGGGATAATAAAGCTGTTATTCAGGTTCCAAGTGCTTTTGTGCCTCGGGCGGCGGCCGCTTGGCTATTTGCTCCAGTGGCCTTGGTACTGGGACAAATGGGCATATTACCGGGAGTAGAGAACGAAATAAAGGAAACCGTTGAGGTATTGAAACAGATGAGAGATTTCCTGAATCCAACTGTAGATGTGCCTGGAAATCTGGCTCGTGTTATTGCCGGAAAAACTCGGGACAATATCCCGGTTATCTGGGGGACTACAGGTGTATCAGAGGTAGCGGCTCAGCGCTGGAAAGCTCAGATTAATGAGAATGCCAAAAGCCCCGCTTATTATAATATTTTTCCTGAACTAAACCATAATGAAATAGTTGGATTTGAAGTCCCGCAAGAAATACTGCAGAGACAGGTATACATCATTCTACGGGATGATGGTGATTACGAGCGGATAAAAAAACGGATTGAAATCAGTAAAAATATCATTAAAGATCAGGTCAAAAGTATAATCGAAGTCCATAGCCGGGGTGAATCTTATTTAGCCCGAGTCTTTTCTCTTATCTATGTAGGTGATTACGCCAGTGTCTACCTGGCTCTGGAATACGGTATCAATCCCACTCCGGTAAAAATGATAGACTATCTCAAAGACCAGCTGGCCCAATAGGATAAAAGTTAATTGAAACCAGGGAATATATTCCCTGGTTTCAATCATCTATCTCACCCCCCAAGGCTGCGACAAGTGGCTGGGTGGGGGGCTGAAGGCTTAAGAACGCTTGGGGCCGGTCTCAACTTTTAGGTATCAGTTAGCTGGGCCATGCTTCGGATTCAGTAGTTGGAAGCCTGGTGTTGCCGCTCTGGGAATCGCCTTTACCCCCTGCGCTAACCTTAAGCCTTCATCCCCAGGAGGCTATTTTCTAATTAACCCCATATGGCGGAGGCACCAGACCCATGAAGTTGTTTTCCAATTAGTATTGAAGGTTAAGTAGTAGACTTCAAGAAAAATGGATAAATTATAGATGGGGAGAGCAAGGGTGGCATTTATGAAATTTTATGGTGATTATCATACTCATTCCCGTTACAGTGATGGCCGTCAGAGTGTTGCAGATATAGTTAACGCTGCAGTTAACAAGGGCTTGCGGGAAATTGCTATAACTGATCATGGACCTCTGGCCGCAGTTATCGGGGTTAAAAGCGCAGGTGTTTATGCCAGGATAAAACAGGAGATCAGAGATCTGTCCAGCCAAACTGATATAAGCATATTGCTGGGGGCAGAGGCGAATATAAGAGATATGGAGGGTACTCTGGATATTGATGCCGAGCTCCTGGAAGATCTGGATATACTAATTGCCGGCTTGCATCCTTATACTCTTCCTACCAGCATTAAAGATGGCTGGAACATCATGGGACAGAACTCCCTGCGCCACCTGGGTCAAAGTTTCAGGAATAGAGCGATAATGGCCAATACCAGAGCGGTTGTGGGAGCGATTTACCGGTATCCTCAATTAGATATACTGGCTCATTCGGGTCTCTTTTTTCAAGTTAATATGGAAGAGGTTGCTAGGGCTTGTATAAAAAACGATGTTCTATTTGAAATAAATTGTGGTCATAAACACCCACCGATTTCTGATATAATTGAAGCTAAGAGAGTGGGGGTAAATTTTATAATTAACAGTGATGCACATTTTCCATCAACGGTAGGCAAACTTGATTATGGCAACATGGTAGTAGATGAACTAGGAATCGAGGAAGGTAAAATAGCCAATAATTGGGCCGGGGGAGGATATAAAAAATGGTCAAAAAAGTTGAAGTATTACGCATACTCATAATCACCGGCTTATCAGGAGCAGGAAAAACCCAGACTGTTAACTGTCTGGAGGATATCGGGTATTACTGTGTTGATAATCTTCCTCCAGCACTCTTGACTAAATTTGTAGAATTGGGTGTGCAATCAGAAGGAAAAATTGATAAAGTGGCGTTGGTGATGGACGCTCGGGGAGGCGATTTTTTCCATGATTTATCCCGAGCTCTGGGGGAATTGGAACAGGACAATATGCAGTATGAGATACTGTTCTTGGAAGCGTCTGATGAGGTTCTAGTGCGGCGCTTTAAGGAGTCCCGGAGAAAGCATCCACTGTCTGGACGGTGGAGGCTTTTGGAAGCTATTCAGATCGAAAAAACCATGCTGGAAGAACTGCGCGGACAGGCTAATGTAGTTATGGACACTTCCAATACTACCTCCCGGGAATTAAGAGAGAAGTTAATCAGTTTGTACAGCGAGCAGGCTATAAATGGATTTTCGGTTAATGTAGTTTCATTTGGTTATAAGATGGGAATACCGTTGGATTCAGATTTGGTTATAGATGTTAGGTTCTTGCCTAACCCCTTTTATGATCCGGTTATGAAGACTATGACCGGTCTGGACCATGAAGTCAAGGACTTTGTATTGGATTCTGCAGTTACTCGGGCTTTTAATCGTAGATTCATGGGTTTGTTAAAGTATTTGATTCCCCATTATATTAAAGAAGGAAAAACTAATCTGGCTCTGTCCATTGGATGTACCGGGGGGCAGCACCGCTCAGTGGTACTGGCTGAATATATGGCCAAACAACTGATGAATATGGGCTACAGTGTATTAGTCAAGCATAGAGATCATGCCAGGTATAAATTGGAGGAGTAAATGGGTAGAGAGAGAGAACCTAGAATCGTTGTGATTGGTGGAGGAACTGGACTTTCGGTAATGTTAAAAGGTTTGAAAAAATATACTTCCCAGCTTACAGCAGTGGTTACGGTTAGTGATGATGGAGGTAGCTCAGGAAGACTACGGGCAGAAATGGGGGTCTTACCACCGGGCGATATTCGCAATTGTCTGGTCGCCCTAGCGGAAACTGAAACCTTAATGGATAAGGTATTTCAGCATCGTTTTAAAGCCGGGGGAGGCTTGCAGGGCCATAATCTGGGCAATCTCCTGTTGGTAGCCATGAATGAAATAGCCGGTGATTTTGTTTCCGCCATCCAGGAAGTTAGTAAAGTCCTGGCCGTCCGGGGAGTTGTTTTACCTGCTACCCTGGAACCAGTAGTATTGGCCGCCAGCATGAAAAATGGCAGTATCGTAATAGGTGAAACTCGCATTAGAAACTTTGAGGGCATAATCGAGAGAATATACCTTATTCCCGATAAATGTTTGCCGGTACCTGAGACCCTGCTGGCTATTCATGAAGCTGACGCAATTGTGTTAGGGCCTGGCAGTCTGTATACCAGCATAATACCCAACCTGCTGGTACATAAGGTTGCCGAGTCTATTGAAAGGGCCCGGGCACCGGTCATATATGTCAGCAACATTATGACTGAAAAAGGCGAAACAGATGATTTTACTGCTGCTGATCATCTGCGAGTGATCAATCGACATCTGAAGCAGCAGCTGATAGACTATGTGATTATTAATTCTGGTACCATTGATAAAGAAAGGCTCCATCGATATCGCCAGGAAGCTGCAGTACCAGTACGTCCTGGCTATGAGGATATCCAGCAGATGGGTATTCAAATAATAAAACACGATCTGGTTTCTGATGACCAAGTGGCTTGGCATGATTCAGATAAGTTAGCTCGAGCCATACTGGAATTAATAGACTGAGTAAAAAACCAGGGAGAAAAAACTATGAGTTTTTCCCATGATGTGCGTAATGAGCTGGCCCGAGAGATGGGTGAAAAAGAATGCTGCCAAAAAGCGGAGCTATCAGCTTTGTTTATAAGCAGTGGTAAGCTGTCCTTTAAGGAAGGGAAATATATAGTGAGTATTACCCTGGACAAAGCAGCTACCGCCAGGAAAGCCTTTAAGATGTTAAAAAATGTTTGGGGGCTGCAATCTACAGTAAGTGTGGCTACCAGAAAGTTTTTCCGCAAGAACCGTTATTATATGGTTAGTGCCGAAATTACCGCCAATGATTTTCCCACCCTGGAACACAGCATCAATCTAAACAAACAGGGTGGAATAAATAGAAGAATCAACTGGACTCTGGTGGGAAAATCCTGCTGTAAAAGAGCCTATCTGAGAGGATTGTTTTTAAGCCGTGGTTTTATTAATCGACCTGAAGGAAGCTATCATCTGGAAATAATTTGTAATAACAGTAAGATGGCCGGGGACATAAAAAAACTTATGGGTTTATATGACCTGCCGGCGGGTATAGTAGAAAGAAAGAATAACCTGATCATATATCTTAAAGAGGGTGAAAAGATAGTCGATTTTTTGCGGTTGGTAGGAGCCAACAAAGCCCTGTTGGACTTTGAAAATGCCAGAATACTAAAGTCAGTGCGCAACAATGTTAACCGACAGGTTAACTGCGAAACAGCTAATCTGGCTAAAACCGTAGATGCCTCCTTGAGGCAGGTAGAATTAATCAAACAGTATGTCCAGGTAAATAGCTGGGAACGCTTCCCCGCTAATCTACGAGAATTGGCCATGCTAAGAGTCGAATACCCGGATTATTCATTAAAGGAACTGGGTGCCATGCTCGACCCTCCGTTGACTAAATCGGGTACCGCTTATCGGATGAGGAAACTTGAATCAATGCTAGAACAAGCTGGTGGGGAGCAGTAATAAGTAATAATAAGCAGGAACATGTAAATTTATGACGAATTTAAGCAATATGGATAGTATTTGAAGCGGAGGGACCAAGATGAGGCTCACACAGGATGTTTTCTTGGCACAACAGCAGAAATTAATGATGACTCCTGAATTGCGTCAGGCTATTGCTATCCTGCAGATGTCTACCATCGAATTGAGTGAGTATATTG
>CAZXIR010000111.1:0-7490 GCA_964640845.1 uncultured Syntrophomonas sp. | reverse complement strand
ATTTAACGGTTGCTTTCGCGGGCAGCGCGTTGATACTTCTTACCCTCGGTTTGGCTACCGGCCTAGGATGGAGCATTGCTGCGGGAGATTTCGGTCATTTTTCCCAGGTGTTAGGTATGAGCCTTTCTAAAATTCCTTCTGTCTGGACAATTATCGGCATCGCCGCTCTGCTATACGGCTGGCTGCCCCGTATGGCCTCTGTTCTAAATTGGCTTATAGTGGGTGTGTTTATATTCATCGAGATGCTCTGGGAGGTCGGAATCGTAGGATGGTCTGCAATGCAATGGACGCCCTTCGCCTATGCCCATTACATTATCCCAATCCATGAGCTTAGGGTTGTTCCCCTGATTGTGTTAACAGTTATTGCAGCGGCACTTACATGGTTAGGGGTTATTGGATTCAGACGGCGTAGCATTTATTAAAACCATAAAACCAAGAAGCCAAGGGGTTGGCAGACTGTGGGAAAACTATTTTGCACTTTTCCGTCGGCCCATTTGCGATCAGAATTAAACTTATTTTTGTCTTGGTGAAGAAGGTTTCACATCCTCGAACCTAACCGAGTCAGCTTGTCAAGGGGCTAAGATTTGCGAGCAAAACGTAAGCACCTGACTTCTCCAGGTAAGGTTCGAGGACGTCGTGTAACCGGGACCGTTAGATGACAGGCAATTTCGGAGAATTCTATTAAGAGAGTTAAATGATGATTATGAAAAAGTTTTTGACGGTATTCTACTGCTGGAATACTTTGGTTTTTCCTACACAGCTTATTTGAAAAGGTTAACATAAGCGGCTAAAAAGACGGTAGTGACAGGATGAAAACCAAGAAATATAGTATAATAGATGAATTGCAATTGGCAGGTAAGATTATTAATATAACAGGAAAAGGGTGCATGTTTTATGAAAAACAGTTTGAGGATGTTGCCATACCTTATAGTTAATGCGGTGGCGTTTTATCTGTTGCCCATTATGATTAAAGATACAGGGACTGCAATGGGCGTTATGCTTATTGGCATACCTGTGATATGTTTTGTAACGGCTATAGTTTTTGGTGTAAAAAACTCATTCAAATGGTTATATCCTGTAGCAGTAGCATTGATATTTGCTCCAACTATTTTTATCTTTTATAATTCAACAGCTTGGGTATATATCATTGCTTATGGTGTGATTGCATTTGTAGGGAATTTTATTGGCAAGTTATTCTTTAACTCGTAAGCGTCTAATAGTCGCCACCTAGCCAAGATATACGGTATTCCATTGATTAAGAACTGATTTCAGCACCAATATTCACATGGGACTTAAGGATGTAGGGAAGCGTTAATATTGATTATAATTTTTGATTCTATTTAAAAATCAAAAAAGTAAAAATAGGGAGATCACTATGAAATTAAAGAAGAATGACGTTATGTGGAAGTATGTTATCAATGCATACATATTGTTTTGGGTAATGGTTTTAGGACTTGGCGGGTTGGCATCAATGGTGTTCCATGCTCCAACTATTGTTATGAAATGGATTGCGGTATTGTGCAGCTGGTCGCCAACTATAGTGCTTCTGATAATGCTAAAAGATCTAAAGCCAAATATGAAGATTAAGGAATTTTATAAGAAGGTTTTTAAAGATAAATTAAAAATAGATTTGATTTTGATTATACCGGTTATCGTAATAGGTATTTTCATGCTATCGGTATGGGTTTTATCTGCAATTGAAAAAACATCTATCGCAGCACAGCTTATGTTTGTACCATCTGTATTATTCAGCACGATTCTGTTTACGATTATACAGGGTCCAACCGGTGAAGAGTCTGGATGGCGTGGATACTTGCGGCCGGAACTGGAAGAAAGATATGGGTTTATTAAGGGAAACCTTATTTTAGGTGTGGTCTGGGCATTTTGGCATACACCTCTTTGGTTTGTCTCATCTTATTATAGTGGCTTTCAGGCATTGATGTATATCGTTGCTAATATCGTGGTTTTGACGGCTTTAACGATAATAATGGGCGTATGTATGAAAAAGTGCGATAATCTGTTCATAGCGTTCTGGATTCACTTCTGCTTCAACTTTTCATTAAGTTTCTTTGCAGGCGACGTCTATTTCTTTACAATATTTTCTGTGCTATATGTGGCAGCTGCTTTAGCCTTTTTGGGGATATATTTAAAACCCAAGCCTGTAGTTTCTTGGTGAAGAAAGTTTTCTAAGATAAAAAATGGAGACAGGGGCATCGGATAAGTAACGAGGAGATATAAAGGTGAATAAGAAATACACAATAACGAAATTTTTAAAACTATTAGCATTGTCTTTTGCAGGAACTTTATTGGGAAGTTTTTTATTCCATTATTCTGTATATGGCATTCCAGTCAATGGGAGTATTAAAGATATCGAAAGGATTGAGAGCATTACTATTAGTCAAGAAGAACAAGCGATTAAAATAACGGATAGAGAGGAAATCAGTGAGGCGGTGTTATTCACCAATTTTTTGTATATCAAAATTGGTGAAGCTGAAAAATTCGAGCCCACAACTGAGTATCTTGTAAAGCTAAAAAGTGGGGAAATAATATCAATTGGTACTGATGATAAATATATAGCCAAGAACGGTAAGTTCTACAAAGGAAATGAGGAGTATTTAAAAACATTTTATAAAGTTGTGAAAATATTGCTGTAAAATAAATGGCCAAACCATTGTACGGTCATCGGTCCTTTTATCGGCATATTACTTTGCCGGCACGGTAATTTCAATATGCTTTTTCTTGCTTTTGCCATTGCTTCTGCTGTCAGCCTTTTCATTGCCCCGACGATCAATCAAACAACAGAAACCAGCAAATTCTTGCTAGTTTTCACCTATCACATTATGTATGACTAGCCCATTATCTGCCTTTTGCGCAGAATGTTTCACACGGTTGTCGGTGTTGAGCTTAGAACATCAAACCGCAAGAACCGTCCTCTTGGTTCCCAGTTTCTCCTGGTGTAACGTTGTAGCTTTTATAGTTTATCTTCTTCCTCATCTAATTCATCCTCAATGCGTTTCTGCTTTCTGTTATTTAGATAATGGAGGATGAAAAAGCCTAAGAATGCTGCAGCAGTTCCGCATAAAAAGGTAATTGCCAAAGTGATGATCCATATATTTGAAGTTGCTTTGTCTCCGTAGCGGGCATAATTGGCTATTCCTGTCACTATACAGATAGTACAACCGCAAACCAAGCTATTAATTATAACTAGTTTAAACCCGGTGTTTTTTCTATTGTACAAATCGTTTCCTGCTATTATATTCCTGATTAAGATATATGAGCAGGCTCCAAAAAAGCAGATGAATTCAGCCGCATAGTGAGCAAAAGGTACATTTAATACATACTGTTGTACCAATATGGCAATCATCAAAGCCAATAGCAGCAAGTTGCAGGTATCACTGCCGATTTTACGTTTTTGGGCAACAGTGCGCTCATCTTGAATTAAGTCTCTCATGGTGTCTCCTCCCAAAATAATTCGTCTAAGGTTTTGCCCAGTGCTTTGCATATGGCAATGCAAAGTTTCAATGAAGGGTTATATTTGCCTGCTTCGATCAATCCTATGGTTTGACGGGTAACCCCCACCACCTTGGCTAAATCTTCTTGTTTCATATCACGTTCAATCCGGGCCACTTTCATTTTTATATTTTTCATAAGCAACCTCCACATTGCATATAATAACATATAAATTACAAAATGCAAAATATATATTGCAAAAAAAGAGAATGATACATCCGGATTGTAGCTACAACGCATGTCGAAAATCGCGTGCTCATGACGAAATTGCGAGCATATAATTGAAGTCGGCGAATTTTTAGTGGGATTCTACTATGGTATCGGCGTCCATGGGGCTATGTTTTAGGATCAGTGGTATTAATCAAAGCTAAAGCCTATGGGTTGGCTTTAATAATCATGACAGTAGTAAGCTATTACAAAGTAGAAATTATCGACCCCTTTATCATATTATGGATTGTTTTAAGAAGGATGTTAAGAATTAAGAGACGTGTAGTGAAAAATCGGAATTACATCTAGAGAAGAACTATATGAATTTGCTGAATGAATACATCTCTATTGACAATAGCAAAAAGATTTGTATCTTGAAGGCCGAGGTTTATCGGTGTTCCCGGAGGAAAAAGGTGAGTATGAGCGCCAGCAGGCAAAAGACGGCAGCGACAATAAAGCAATCACCAATAGCATTTACCATAGATGTTTGTGCAATCTGTTTGCCTATTAAGCTTAGCCCTAATACCTGGGTTAAGTTGTTGTCTAAACCTTGACTTATGCCTATGTCACGTAATAACGGCTGCATAAGCAGGGCATCGGTGCTATTCATATTGAGTGATTGGGACAGGTTAGCATAATGAAAAGCCTGGCGGCGCTGCATTATGGTAGTAAACATGGCAATCCCCAGGGAAGCGGACACCTGGCGAATAACATTTCCCAAGGCTGAACCCCTGCCCATCAAATGCAGAGGGATGGTGGTCATTCCGACAGTAGTTACCGGCATCATGCAAAGACCCATGCCCAGCCCGCGAATTACCAGCCATCCGGTCATTACTGCAAAAGGGGTTAAAGCATTGAACCCACTTAATATATAGGTAGTAAAGGTTACCAAAACCAGTCCTGAAACTACTACACCCCGGGCTCCGTGCTTATCAAACCATTTGCCGCTGACCGGCATCATAACTGCAGTAGCCAGAGCTGCCGGCAGCAAAATCAAACCAGTCTTCATAGCAGTTTGTCCCAGAACATTCTGTAGCAGGAGTGGTAAAAGAAACATAGCCCCGAACATGCCAATGTTTAATACCGAACCAATCACAGTTGATATGGTGAAGAGAGGGTTTTTGAAAAGCCTTAATTCCAAGATGGGTTCGGGGTGCCGCAATTCATTGACCACAAAAAAAGTTAGACTGCATACTCCTGTGAATAGCAGACCAATTATATAGGGTGATGTCCAACCATATTTGTTACCTTGGCTTAAGGCCAGCAGCAAACAGAATAGTCCGATTACAGAGCTTATCAGGCCAATATAATCAAAGCGGTGGCCTTTGATTAGTTCGGTTTCTTTCAGTAAAATGGTGGTTAAAAACAAATTTAACAATCCGATAGGCACATTGATAACGAAAATAAGCCGCCAGTTCACATATTCTACCAGGTAACCCCCCAGGGTTGGGCCAATAGCCGGAGCAGCCATAGCTGCAATGCCAAAAACACCCATTGTCAATCCCACTTGTCCGCGGGGTGTCACCTTATATATGAATGCCATCCCCAAGGGTTGCATAATGCTTCCCCCCACCGCCTGCACCACCCTGGCTGCTATCATACTGTTCACGTTCCAGGATAGGCCACACAAAATCGACCCTGATACAAATAAGGCCAGGGCCAAAAAATACATGCGCTTATAACCAAAGGTATCCCCTAGGTAACCGCTGAGCGGCATAAAGACACCCATAGTCATCATATAGGAAGTCAAAACCCATTGAATGGCATCAGGTGTAGAATTGAATATCACCATGATTTGAGGCAAGGCTACATTGACTATGCTGCCGTTAAGAATAGCCATGAAAACCCCGATGACTACCACAATTACAACCGACCAATCAGTTTTAACCGGTTCAGTATTCATAAGATTCGGTTCCTTCATTTTATTTGCTGGTATGAATTTTTACATATGCGGACATCCCCGGTTTTAATGCTGGCCCATCAGAAATCACTGTAATCTTGACTGGTATTCTCTGCATGACTTTGGTAAAGTTGCCGCTGCTATTTTCAGTCGGTAAAAGGGTGAAGCTTGACTGGGTGGCATTGCCAATAGCTTCCACCCTGCCTTTAAAAACTTGGCCAGGATAGGCATCAACTTTTATATCAACAGGCTGGCCTTTCTTAACCCTGGCAACTTTACTTTCATCGATATTAGTTGTGATCCATACATTTTTTATATCACAAATACTCAATATTATCTGACTAGCAGCTATATTTTCCCCTTCCTGAACTACAATACGGACTACCGTACCTGAAAGGGGGGCTTTAATTGTGGCGTTTTCAAAATTAAAGCGTGCATTTGCATATACCGCCTGAGCTTGTTTTAACTGGGCTATATACATAGTAGAACCGGTCTTATTCATAGATTCCTTTTTAGCCTCGGCGTCCTCCAGGCTGGCCATGGCTGCTTTGGCATTGGCCTGCTCCATCTGCAGGGTTGCCGCAGCATTATTATAACGGAAAGTGAAAGAATCCAAAGTCTCCTTAGAAATTGCACCCTGTTTATAAAGGCTTTCATTCTGTTCCAAATTGCGGCGGGTTTCTTCCAGGCTTATCTGAGTTGCTTCTGCCTTGGCAGCAGCTGCAGTATAGACCTCCTGAGCCCGGCTATAGGCAGCCTGCATGGATTTTACATCGGTGGGCAACTTGTCGTAATTGGCTTGAGCCAGGTCCAGACTTGCCTGTGCCTGATCGAGAGCGGCTTTATATGGCATACTATCCAGTTGGGCCACCACCTGTCCAGCCTTTACCATCTCCTGTTCCTTGACCAGCAGACGATCCAGATGTCCGCTTAGCCGGGAGCTTACATCTACGATATCTGCCGCAACCTTGGCATTGTCGGTAGTAATGGTAGTCTTCAACTGGTAGCGCCAGGCCAATACCAAAACCATGGCCGTTATAGCACACAGTATAATAATCCAGGTAGTTATGCGGCGTTTCTTATTATCATCTCTAGTGACTTTCTTAATACTCTGAGGTTCTCCTGACTCACTCATCTAATGCTCCTCCTGCTGCAAATTTAGCATTCCCCGGGATAACACCTGCTTTATTAACTCCAAATCCCTCTCCGCTTCCAGGCCCTGGCTTCTATTTTCCAGGCTTTCCAGGCTGAATCCGCGAACTATGTTGTGCAGAACCCGGGCTAGCTTCTGGCTGTCCCCGTCCATAAGTAGACCTTCCTCACTGCCCCGAGCAATCATACCAGCCAGCAAGTTCATTTTCTTCGCCCGGCTTTGCTTCATATTTTCCAGCCATTCAGGCTGCCAACTTCCCTCAAGTTTGCGCCGCATTACTGTAAAAATAAGTTGGCTGTAGTTAAGATGAAACTCATATTGTATTTGCATATATAAGTGCAAAAAAGCTATTACATCTCCACTTTGTTCGCAATAGCTTTTCAGCCGCTGGTATAAATCTTCCTGACCCCGTTCCAATATATAAGCCAGTATTTCTTCTTTGCTCTCGAAGTATTGATAAATAGTACCCTTACCAAATTCAGCAGCCCTAGCAATATCTTGAACCGTTACCGTTTCGTATGATGCGTTCTGAAACAAGTTGAAAGCAGCTTCGGCTATCATCTCTCTTTTTATTTCTCTTTCGCGATCCCGGCGTGAAATAGCAATCAGCCCCTTCCCGACCATACAGTTCTATTTTCGACCAATGGGTTCTGATACTGGATAAATATTAACACATGGGAAAATGCTGTCAAGATAAAAATATTAAACGATAACCTTCTC
>CAZXIR010000110.1:0-7504 GCA_964640845.1 uncultured Syntrophomonas sp. | reverse complement strand
CTTCGAAAATCTGCAGTATCTTGGCATCTCTCATCATTTTTTCCACCGGATAGTCCCGGCAGAATCCATATCCTCCCAGTATTTGCACTGCATCAGTGGTAACCTTCATAGCCATATCGGCAGCATAGCATTTACATATCGCTGATAATTCGGCCGCCATCAAACCTTCATCAAGTAACCAGGCTGCCTTCTGCCATAATAGACGCGATGCTTCGATTTCCATGGCCATATCTGCCAGTAGGAATTGAATGGCCTGAAAACTGGCAATAGGTTTGCCAAAGGCCTTTCTTTCTTTGGCATAATCCCTGGCAAATTCAAAGGCTCCACTAGCCACTCCCACGGATGCTGATGCTATAAATGGACGAGAAGAATTAAAGGACTTCATGGCCAGCTTAAAACCATCTCCTTCTTGTCCTACCAGCCACTTTTTGTGTATTTTTACATTGTCAAAAATCACCTCTGACGTCTCGGAACAGCGCATGCCCATTTTATGTTCGCTTTTTCCAAAAGACACTCCCTCAGTGCTGGTATCCACTATAAAAAAGGACTGGCCTCGATGACCTTTGCTCTTATCATGGGTAGCCAGAACGCATAATTGAGAAGCATGCCGACCGTTGGTGATGAAGCATTTAGTCCCATTGAGAATATAAAAGTCTCCATCCTTCTTAACCGAGGTAGATACTCCAGCCACATCAGATCCTGCACCAGGTTCGGTCACTGCATAGGCGGCCAGTTTACCCTCATCACAAATTCTCGGGTACCACCAGTCCCACTGCTCTTCATTGCCGCCATATAGAATAGGTTCTGAAGCCAGCATATTAACTAATGGGGTAATACCTATTCCCAAACAGGCTTTGCATATTTCTTCACAGACCATACAAAGAGTTACATTGCCAAAGGTCATGCCATTGTATTTTTCCGGTGCATTCATGCAGAAAATACCCAGTTCATGCATTTTCTTGACTTCTGGCCATGGAAATTCTTCTGATTCATCATAGTCATGTCTAACCGGAACAATTTCATTTTCCGCAAATTTTCGTACCGTTCTCTGCAATGCCAGTTGGTCTTCGTTGTAAGTAAATCCAAAACTCAAAACTTTCCCTCCTTCATTTTTAGTGTCTTCCTTCCAAAGGATTGCTGGAATAGTTCACCCCCCTCCATCAGTTCTGATTATGTATTCGCAATAAATGTGCCAGAAAATAATTAGAGCGAGAACCCCTGTAAGCAGGCATTCTCGCTCGATATAATTATTTTTATATTTGTTTTTTTATGGTATTTTTACCAGTATCTTTTAAAATAGTGTTAGACCTGGCTACGGATACAGGTAGAAATAACAGTGTTGTGGCAAAACTGCCATTATCCATTTATGTGTCGCAAAAAAGCAATGCTTTAATGAATAGAACACTCCCTTTTTATCATTATACGATATTTTCTCAATTTTCTGTAAAGGGAGGACGGATCCATATTAAGTTGCCTGGCTGCAAGAGGCACATCAAATTGGCATTTTTCAAGAGTTTTAGCCAGCAGTTTTTTTTCGTACGCATCCAGCATATTTTTCAGGCTTTTTTCTTCGGATAGGTTGATCAAATCAAATTTGTCATCTGGTATATTTATATGTCTGGCTGACAATACTCTGGATCCATCCATTTCTGCAATGATCAAACTTCTTTCCAATACATTTTCCAGCTCTCTTACATTACCAGGCCATGTATATTTACAGAGCATCTTCAATGCTTGATCATCGATTTTCCTTTCGTTAATGTTTAAACGTTCACTCAAGTTACTTATTATATGTGGTGTTATTAAGCTAATGTCTTCCACTCTATCTCTTAAGGGAGGAATATTAATATGCACTACATTTAAACGATAATATAAATCCTGCCGGAAACTGCCGGATCTTACCATCTTCTCCAGATCTCGATTAGTAGCTGCTATCACTCTCACATTTATTTTAGTGGGATTCACTCCCCCTAATCTTTCCACTACCTGTTCCTGCAGCACAAACAAGAGCTTGCTCTGCATATTAAGCGGCACTTCAGCAATTTCATCCAAAAAAATGGTTCCCCTGTCAGCCAGTTCGAACTTGCCCAGTTTTCCACCCTTTTTGGCCCCGGTGTAAGCCCCTTCCTCGTAACCAAATAGTTCTGATTCCAGAAGGGTTTCTGGGATGGCGGCACAATTCACTCTAACAAAGGGCCTATTATAGCGCCGACTGGCATTATGTATAGCATGAGCAAAAAGTTCCTTGCCAGTGCCGCTTTCACCAGTAATAAGCACCGTTGTAAGCGGATGATTGGCTACCTGCTGGGCTAGTATGATGATATCGCTCATGGCCTTGCTTTCACAATGGATATCTTCAAATTTATAGGCTGCACTGTGCAATCTATGAACTTCATCTTTATACAGGTTAAGATTAGATAAAATCTCGTCTAATATATTTTTACCATCCCATAGATCCAGGCACATGGTGTATCCAAATACACCGATAACCTGATCTCCTTCGAAAATGGGTAAGGCGGTACCTAAAGTGTGGTGTCCGTTCACGATCCATTCATAACCTACTTTTGCTTTGCCTGTTTGCAGAGCAATATAAGCCCGGCTGTGAGGGGTTATTTCCAATACATGTTTTCCTACCACTTGATCCCGGGACAAATTGAGTATTTGCAGATAAGTTTCGTTAACCGCACTTTACTTTTTAAACCCGTAAAACCACCGATCTTATGGTATTATTGAAAAATATTAGGTACTACAATCTCACGTAAGAGTTATCTGCTTTGTTTTTAAGGGGTCCTTAACCTTTAGCTTACGGTAGATTTCCCGGTGGTCAGTCTCCGGTTGGCCCGAGACCCGAATATGGTACAAAGCTCCGCCTTCTCCATGTAATATCACGGTGTTGCGGCTGTGGGTAGACAGCACTTTCTTTATCGTTGACCACTTGCGGGAGTCCTGGTTTTCCCGCAGACGTGTCTCAATAGCAATCAATAGGTGGTAAGCCAAGACCGAAATGAATAGGTGTCCTCGAGTACGCCTTTCAATTTGGTGGTGTACCGGCCTCATCCCCAGGTCAGTCTTGAGGCAACGAAAAGCATACTCCACCTGGGTTAAGGTATGATAGATTTTCCAAATCTCTGCAGCTCTTAGATCTTCGTGGCTGGTTTCGATAACATAGCAACCGGTGAGTATTGATCTCTCTTCCCGGATAGCCTTTTTCTCCCAGGTAACATCCACCGCTTCTTTATTACTATCGTCCGGCACATAAGTAATATCATAATAACGAGCCACACTAGGGTACCGCTCCAGCAGTCGCCCAATACGCTGAGAAACCTTGGATATGAGAGCAATATTCCTCTTTCGGACTGAATTCCGCAGGCGGGTCAAGTCGGCAATCAAGCGCTCCTCTTTTAATTGGTCCATGGACTCCTCTTTTGCCTTCTTTTCTTCACTGAACACTAGCACCCGGGTGCCTTCATCAGCAGGCACCTCCTTTAAATAACTCCGCTGCTGCGAAGCAGTATTTATCACTTCAAATGTATCCCGCGCCTGTTCAAATTCCTCACGATACTCTTTTTCAGCATTTCTTCGCTCAATAACCACATAGGGGAAGTTCCGCTCTTTCAATAAATCCAGGTTAGCCTTAGTGGCGATACCCCGATCCATTACCAGGGTAGGCTTAAAAAGCAGTGTCTGGCCATCTTCATCCAGGCGATTTAATACTGTATCCAAGGTCTCCGGCTCACTCTGGTTCCCTTTATAGATTTGGCTAAATACCGGGAAACCTCGTTGATCAACCAAAAGGGCTAGCACCACTAACAGGCAGTCATTCCGTTTTTCCTTGGAATGGCCTCTCTTAGCTAATGCGTTTCCCTTGCAACTGCCCTCAAAGTAGGTGTTAGTTAAATCGTATAGAAAGAGAGTGCTATCCTGACCAAAGAGGGTAGCTTCTTTTTCCCGTAAGTCTTTCTCAATTGCAGGCTTATGTACCAACAGATAATCAGCAATATCGTAAAAACCATTCAAACTAACCCGGGTGACATCCTCATTTAATAACTCCGTCAGAGCCGTACGTCTTCTTAACCACTCCCATGTATGCAATTCGCTGCTTGGCTCAATCAGTCTTCCAATCACCACTGCTTCAGCCAATGCTGCTTGATAAGCACTTAGCCCGCAAGATCTAAATGTTTCAGACAAACCCAATTCCTGCCACATACTGTGAGCTACAAGTTCCGGACCCAATGACCTGGTCTCCGCAACGGCGGTCTTTTCCAGGTATACTGGAACCGCTGTACTTTTCTTCTGATCAAATTCTTCCTGCTCTTTTTGGATATTTTTTAGTTTCCTGAAGTCCAAATGCTCCATTATCCGGTCAGCTTCGGCTGAAATATGACCATCATCCTCAAACAGAGATAACTGTCCCCGGATACGTGCTTCCAGAACCATAGCTAGCTTCTTTCGATCGTCTTTTGACAAATCAAGCTGACCCAGGTTCATAATGATCCGGTTACGGGGGCCCTTCTCCGTGCGGACACTCTCGATTAACTTGTAGTTAACGTAAACGGCCCCGGTCTTTTTGTTTTTTGTCTTAATAGCTGAAATATGCATAGTAAAATTATACCACGGCCGCAGCAGTTATGCAAGTCCACCGTAAAATTAGGGTACTACATTGAGGTTTTGGCCGAATTTTCATGGCCTAAACCACTCCAAATCCCGACTTGACGGCTTTAACCATAAATACCCACGCCTAAATTATTCCAGTTATTTACACTTACAGGAAGAACGCAGGTGAAGTTGGGTTAAGATATTTAATGACTCCATCCTGGTCCAAAAATACAACTGCCATATAACGATTCTGTTCAAACAACAACTCCAACATTCCCCAGTCTAAAATAAGCTCCACCCCCTTTTTGTGAGAAAGCACCTTTCTGGGATTACCTTAATTTTATATAATAGTATCTTTCTAAAAATAAAATTGTCTCTACACCTTCTGTGGTAATGAAGAAGTTGGAAATGCTGTTTTTATTTGCTAGTAGATATCGTGAGTAGTAGTCACAGCTGGAGACGATCTAAAATAGAATTCTTTTTTTGTCCTAAAAAGAAAAGGCACGACTCCAAGTGTATACATTTCTTGAAGTCGTGCGCAAACATTAAGAGGGTTATATTAAAGGGGGTCATAAATTATGGTAAGAAGATGCCCTCCGGATCCACTGTATTGTACAATAAGTCAATATCTTGGACCGTAGGCGGTTCTGTCTCACCTTTGCACCGGGAAATATTCAGGTCAAACAAACAGTTATCTTTGACCTGTTCGGGAGTGAAGCCCGGGTGCACAGTATCCAGATACATTTCACCGTTTTCATCAAAGCGGAAAACTCCCATATTGGTGATTACAGCGGAAGGCCCACCCTTGAAAAATTTTCCATAAATTTCTTGTCTGGGAACCATTTCGCCAGATGGCCATTTAGGCAGACGCCATCCCGGTGAAGTGATATAATCAACGTTTTCTTTAAAACGCCGTTTTTCTTGAACCATTATAAACACAGTCCTCTTGGCCAGTGAATTGATATCAGGATTTCCGCCGCTGCCGGTGAATCTCTTGCTGGGGGCTGCATAGTCACCGACTACGGTAGTATTTACATTGCCGTATTTGTCGATTTCGGCTCCGCCCAGAAATGCCAGATCAACATAGCCACAGTGGAGCTGTCCGTAAAATGCTTCGGTTAGACCAGCTGCCATAGAAGATTGGTAAGCACAGCGGGAATCTCCTACCGAGGTAGGCAGGTCTATAGGTCTTCCATCTATACTGCCTGCTTCATAAATACAAGCGGCTTCAGGAGCATTGGTCAGCTGAGCAAGGGCTATAGCCAGCATTGGCAGTCCGGTACCTGCGAAAACAACATCGCCATCATTTACTTCCCTGGCTGCTGCAACCGCCAGAAGGTCAATTCCCTTATAATCTTTAGCATATTCCTTTGTAGCTGTCATTATCTCGACCCCCTTTTCATGGTAGTTGAGTAACCCAGGACAGAATTAGCCCTCAGATTTTCCAGTCGGTTGATTCCCAGTTTTTGCAAGTATTCTTCATGACTGTCTACACCAAATATCCATTCTGCGGCCCATTTATCATAGGCATCTTTGCTCTTGGAGGCTGCATAGAACTGGCGGATAAAATCGGCATCTACATCATAGAAGAACTGGGAACCAGTGGGATGTGCAGCCCATGGACATTCGATTACATAATCAATCGCGTAACCCGGAGCTATATTCTTTTCCGGTTCCTGCCTGAGATAGCTGTCCGGCACTATTTCTTCAGCAAGTACTATAACTTTATCAGCAGCTTTGATGACTTCCTGATCCACATAAGTCTGTCCTAAGACCCGAACGGTTCCTTCGTCACCCACCTGGGATGCATATACCAATGCCCAGTTGGCATTTGCTGCCGGCATCAGAAGGAGTTCACCCATGTCATACATAGGATCCTGGATAGTATCATATTTCTTAAGGGGTATTTTAGGATTGGAGCCATCTCTTAAACCTGCTTTGCCCAGCATATCGTACTTGGGATTAAGAATATCCGTACCCATTGACACAGCAGTGGGGAAGAATGGCAATCCATAAGCTCCAGCCAGCAGTCGGGCCACAGCTTGAGCATGGCTGTAGTCTTCAACCAATATGGTACCCTCGACCTGTCCACGGGCTATAGCTTCACCAAGTTTACCGTAAAGCTCATGTCCAACCCAGCAGGACTCCCACATCTTTACTGCACCGGCTCCAGCCAGTACTTCAGTATGAGTACCCCCATTTACTTCGAACAAGTGCAGATCTTTTTTGCCCTGCCGTACTAATTCATAAATGAGCGCCATGGGACGACGCCAGATGGTAAATCCGCTAAAGGATAACATATCACCATCCTGAATCAAGTTCCCAGCTTCTTTCAAGCTTATTCTCTGTGGTTTTCCCATTCTCGAACCTCCTCCTCCATTTAATTACCTTGCCTTCCCGTTGTTGCAACTTGTCGCAAGTACTCTTTACTATAAATCAGATTCTACTATGTGATTTTTCCGGGAAACTTCAAAGAAGTTCCCCGGAAATCTTATTTCTTTACCATTTACCTATGACTTCTCTGCCTATGATCATTCTCTGAATCTGATTTGACCCTTCATAAATCTGGGTTATCTTTACATCTCTCATCATACGTTCAATGGGGAATTCTCTGCAGTAACCATAGCCACCCATAAGCTGTACACAATTAGTACACACTTCCATGCCAGTATCAGTAGCAAACTTCTTACCCATGGAAGCTTCGGCATTATGAGGCAGTCCATTGTCTTTGAGCCATGCAGCACGATATATTAACAACTGGGCTGCATCCAAAGCGGTTTTCATATCAGCTACCATAAACTGAACACCCTGGTTAGCTGCCAGCGGTTTACCAAACTGCTGTCTTTCTTTGATATAGTTGATGGTATAGTCGAGGGCTCCTTCACCAATACCCAGACCCTGAGCACCT
>CAZXIR010000109.1:2987-7690 GCA_964640845.1 uncultured Syntrophomonas sp. | reverse complement strand
ACTTCTATATATTCTTCACAGGTATGTACATTACTCATACCAATACCCAGATTGGCACAAGGTATTCCTCGGCCATGTATAATACTGGCATCACTTCCGCCACCAGTACTTTGCATGCTGGGTCGTAATCCGATAGACTCCATGGCCTTTAGGGCTACTTTTACTACCCGGTCCTCTGGACTCAATCTTATCTCGGGATATAAGAATTTTATATCTACTTGAGCCCGGGCTCCTTGTTTCTGTACCTCATTGATAAAGGTGTTTTTCAGTAATTCTGTAATATCATCCAGCTTGGTACGAACCAGACTCCTTGCTTCGCCCTTGATCTGGCAGTAGTCAGCCACAATATTGCGAGCCTTTCCCCCTTCAATGATACCAATGTTACAGGTAGTCTCCTGATCAATTCTTCCACAGGGCATCTTGGCTAAAGCCATTGCTGCAGCATAAATAGCATTAATGCCTTTCTCCGGGTTGATGCCGGCATGAGCTGGTTTGCCATAAACCTTGTATTCTATTTCATTTTGACAGGGTGATTGGATTATAATTGTTCCCGGATCCCCTCCGGCATCCAAAACATAAGCCATGGCAGCATTTAACTGGGTAAAATCAAAACTCTTGGCCCCCTGCAATCCCTGCTCCTCACTAACCGTAAAGAGTAGCTCCACCGGCCCATGAGGTAGGTTATTCTCCTGTAAAACATCCACCGCTTCCATTATAGCGGCAATAGCAGCCTTATCATCTGAACCCAGGATAGTACTTCCAGTGCTTTTTATAACTCCATCTCGAATCACAGCCTGGATTCCCTCACCTGGTTCAACAGTATCCATATGGGCAGAAAATAGCACCGGTTCTGCTTCAATATTACCAGGTATTTTTACCCACAAGTTGCCCGATTCACCATTTAACAATTCTCCGGCCTGGTCTTCCTGTAAAGAAAGTCCCCTATTGGCAAACTCAGCCACCAGATAGTCTCTAATATTACCTTCTCTGCCTGATACCGATCCAATTTCAACTAGGGCAATAAATTTATCAATTATCCTCTGTTGATTTATCATATACTCGACCCCTTCCAAGTTCGTCCAATATCTTTAAGAAGCGAACTCTTTCTATAGTCTGGGACAGGGAATATTTTTCAGTATATATATGTACTGCCACTAGGCCTACCAGGATTATAACCCGGGGAACTATTCCCAAGCTGATTACACATAAATAACCCAGGGATAGACCCAGGACATTTGAACCTGCATCTCCCATCATGGCTCCAGCTTCAAGGTCAGTTTTAAAGTAATATAAAACTGCTCCAAATAACGGTGCTATAAGCATCCAATCTATATTTCCCAACCCAATTATGGCAATCATGGCTCCAAGAAACAAAAACCCTTTTACCGCTCGGCCTGGTCTTAAATCCAGCAAATTCAACATATTGGTGAAAAGAGCAATCAACAAGATATCCAGTATAACCTCACCGGCACTGATAGAGGAAATAACAGTTGGATTAGTCAAGGCCAGATAAAAGGCAATAATGCCACCTCCCACAGCTTTTAAACCACCTGTGGTCAAACGACCTTTAAAAAGGGCTTTGAAGTGGCCTTTTAAACCAGTGACATCCCTGCTTCCCAGCATATCATCGATAAATCCAAGCAAAGATATGCTCATAATGCCTACCAGGAAAACATGAAAGCCCAGCTCATACTGTCCCAGCAATCCATATATAAGATAGACAATTAGTGTTACTAATGGAAAACTTATTCCAGCACTAACCGGTATTTCCTGTCCCCGATAATTCTTCCTTATTGCACCGGCCTCCTGCAAGAGGGTCAATAAATAACACAGCACTACTGCCTCCAGCACAAAGCCGGCCAGTAGTGCCAGGACAATAAGCAACATGTTAATCAAACACCTTTCCTTCTATTTTCCAGGTTAATTACCCTGATTATATCCAGGAACTGTTGCCCTCTATGTATAAATCCCTGCAGGTCACGTCCAGTTTCATTATGTCGCATATCGGTAATGACTTCTTTAACCCGGAAACCATGGGCCAGTGCATTTAAGGTCATGCCTAGCTCAACTCCGTAGGCTTCATGAAAGGGTGTTACGGCCATCAGCACTTCCCTGTTCATAGCCCGCTGCCCGCTTAAGGGTGATCTCACTTCGATATCAGCTATTTTTTTTATGGCCCGTCGAGCGGTTCCCTTGACCAGACCAAAGCCCCCTTTTTTCTTGGCGGGCCTAAAAGCAGCAATGCATAAATCTGCTTCCCCCTCTAAAACTGGCTTGATTATTAAACTGGCCTGAGATGCTGTGACACCCAAATCAGCGTCCAGGAACACTACCACATCGGTATCTATTAATTCCACAGCCCGGTTCATAGCTCCACCTTTGCCGCAGTTATTTTCCAGGACCAGAACCTGAGCCCCTGCTTCTCGAGCCCGCTCAGCCGTAGCATCACTGGAGCCGTCATCGACCACCAGTATTTTACTTATCCCGCCCACTGTTTGAACAGCGGCAATAGTTAAACCTATGGTTCCTTCCTCATTAAAGGCTGGAATTACTGTCATTACAGACTTCATCTTCATCTACCTCTTATAATTTGTAATCAACTGGTATAGTAGGCATAAACTTCTGAGCCGTAGCCTTGATGCCATAATTACCGGCTTCTCCTTCCATGGCCAGAATTAACGATACCTGTCCAGGGCTTTTATCTATATTATCAATGGTACTTATATTATGTTCCTGGTAAATCCCGATATAAGAGTAGTTTACCTGTACTCCCTCAACTCCAAACACCTTCTCATGAGCGTTAAGGAAATTATTTATCAACCTGCTATCAAAATCATCCACAAAACAATTACTAAAATTATTTGCTCCGCCTACTATTATTATCCCATCAAGTGGTATATTGTTAGCCCCGCTAAATTTTATCATATTATTCTGCTGAAGAAAGGCTATGGTTCCTTCTTCTCCCTTATTCATAATAACCTGGGCTACAGTATCGGCAATGTGCTGTCGCACCACAGCTTTGCTTTCGCTATTGGAAAGACCATAGTAATCTTTCATACGACTGCCGATCTCCTCATCCTCCAGTTTCATGTTGGAAAGAAGTACCGTTTTTGATACTACCTGAGCTCCTGCCATGGAAATGGCATTAATCATACCAGCCGGTATTTCACTATCACCGGTAACAATTACTGCCACCTTATATTGTTCCAAGCGCCCACTAACCACCGCCGGAAGCAGTGCCTGACTGTAGTTCTCGTAATTACTTATGAGTTGATCTTTATCTTCATTATCGGCCAACAGTTCAACTTCCCGGTCTTTCAACCCATAAAACTGCTCTTCAAGTCGTTCAATCATCTTTTGCTGCTGATCAACTAACAAATCATCCCCCACTATGGTACTGCCAATAAGAACCCCCAGTCCTAAGGCCAGAAAAACTGCCACAATTGAAGCAATATGATACTTAATATCAATCATTATATTTACACCCCAATTTAAATATTAAACAAAAGTTTTAATTGCAATAGCAATATTTGAAATAATGGTTTAGTGGCAGGAGAAACCCACAGAATTATAAATATGGGAACCATTGCTCCAACCAGGAGTTGCAATAGATATCTCCTATGTAGATTATGACGATAAAGCTGACTTACTCCCCGGGCATCAACCAGAATTGATCCAACTTTCAGCCGGATTAAGAAGGTGCTGCCCATTCCTTTACGGCCTTTTTCCAGAAAATCAACCATATTGGAATGTGTTCCTACCGCTACAATTAAACTGGCTCCTTCTTCCCAAGCCATAATCATAGCTACATCTTCGCTGGTTCCTGGCATAGGAAAGGTCTTGGCTTCTACATTCATGGACTGCACTCGCTCCAGCCCTGGAGCAGTCCCATCTGCATAGGCATGAACAATTATCTCTGCTCCACATCCTAAAGCCTCGTCAGAAACACTATCCATATCGCCTACAATAATATCAGGCTTCAGACCAAATTCAAGTAAAGCATCGGCTCCGCCGTCAACTCCTACCAAAACCGGCTGTTCCTCCAAAATGTATGAACTGATGGTCTTAAGATCTTCTTTATAACTGCTGCCCCGCACCACAATTAATACGTGGCGGTTCAACATGTAAGTGTCAATAGCCGGAATCTCCATAGTACCGAGAAGTACATCTTTTTCTTTTTTGGCATATTCTAAGGTATTTTCTACAAAGCGATCCAGTTCTTGTTGAATGTTTTGACTGGCCTGTTTGAGTTTTAATTCCACATCCTCAATACTTATAAGATTACCTTCGGCGATTAACCTTGTTCCACTAAAGACTGAGTTGCCTCGTATTTCAAGACTAACACCCTCTTTTATCTGTTGGAAGATATCTTCTCCAACTTCATCCAAAAGTGGGATACCCGCTTTAAGTATTTTGTATGCTCCCTTAGCTGGGTATCGTCCAGTAATGGACGTGGTTGCATTGATTATGGCCTGTGGTTTTATGTCAACTAGTGAGTTAGCTGCCACTTCATCAATATCATCGTGGTTGATAATTGCTATATCACTTCTTTTTAACCTTTTTACCAGGTTCTTGGTTCTACAGTCCATCCTGGCCTTGCCCTTGACTACCATTTGTCACCTCAGATACATTTACTTAAGATAGTCCGTTCTCATTAACTACCAATTTATATTACCATATAGTATAAATAAATGAAAAACCTC
>CAZXIR010000109.1:0-2887 GCA_964640845.1 uncultured Syntrophomonas sp. | reverse complement strand
ATTAACTAACTTTGTTTTCCAGCCTCAAACGGTCAGCAATTATGGCAATAAATTCTGAATTAGTGGGTTTACCCTTTTCACCACTGATAGTATAACCGAATACTTTGTTTATTTTTTCTACATCTCCACGATCCCAGGCCAATTCGATGGCATGCCTAATGGCTCTCTCTACTCGGCTGGGTGTAGTATCATATTTTTGGGCGATGGTTGGATATAATTCTTTGGTCACCGCACCTAGATAATTGATCTCATCAACCACCAGCATAATGGCATCTCTAAGATATTGATAACCTTTAACATGAGCTGGTACTCCGATTTCATGAATCACCCTCGTAACCTCTACTTCCAAATTACGAGAATTTTTTATGGGGGTCGAAGATGGGGAAATGGATATTGGGCTGTCATCTCCTTTTATGTCTCTTACCACTTGTCTAACCCGATCTCCTAACACTTCCAAGTCAAAAGGTTTAAGAATATAATAGTCCACCCCCAGCTGAACTGCTTTCTGGGTTATATTTTCCTGCCCAAAAGCAGTTAAAATAATAATCCGAGGACGTTTTTCAAGGTTCATAACATTGATCTTTTCCAGCACTCCGATTCCATCCATATATGGCATAATTAAATCTAGTATTAATACTTCTACTGTTTCTTTCTGTAATACGTTTATTACTTCCATGCCGTTGGTACATACATCAATTAGTTGAAAATCCGCATCATTTGAAAAATAGCTTTTTAGTATTCCACAAAATTCCCGATTGTCATCTGCAACTAAGACTTTAATCTGATTTGATTCACTAAACATATAAATGAATCCTCCTCATCCCTATAGATATCTCATTATTGTATTGTAATATCCTTTTTCTATTATACACCAAGCATTTCCTCTTTTTTTTTTCTACCAAATTACCCTATATTATCACAGACAACAGCATAAAGATACACATAGTCTTAGCTTTGCTAGATGATTGTATATGCTATAAAACCCCTTTAAACCATGTATTTGGCAATATTTAGCATTATTATTTTTTTGTCGAATTTATCCCACATATTAAGAGTTTAGTCCGGGATGGTTAAAGATTTTACGTGGTAAAGCAGTGCATTTTCAGCTAATTTCTGCCTGTAATTCAAATTGTTCAGGCAATTCAGAAAGTATCTGATCCATAAATATCCCATAACCATGCTGAGGATCATTTAGGAATACATGAGTAACAGCACCAATAATTCTGGAATCTTGAATTATTGGACTACCGCTCATACCCTGGATAATGCCGCCAGTCAAACTTAAAAGACGAGGATCTGTTACTTTTATAACCATTCCTTTTCCATTTCTTCTTTCCGGGTAAACTTTTTCAATCTCTATCTCAAACTTTTCGATATCAGTTCCGTTTACAACTGTGTAAATCTCGGCTGAGCCTTCTTTAACTTGATGAGCATATCCTACCTCTAAGGCATAATTGCTTAATTCATTCTCCAACTCAGTATTAGTTTCCCCATATATTCCATAGGATCCATTTTTTTCAATACTTCCCTCTATCTTTCCAGAATTATCAAAAACGCCTATTTTTTCACCTGGCTTACCTGGCTTTCCAGCTTTGATGGTTTGAATAGATGCGCTTACGATTTTACCTTTTAATACATCTATTCCTTGCTTAGTATCTGCATCTATTATTATATGCCCTAATGCTGCATATTTCTTTGTTTCAGGATCCCAAAAGGTTAGGGTCCCCACTCCTACTACTCCATCTCTGACATATAATCCAATCCGATACCTTTGAGTTTCAGGACACAATTGGGCTATAACTGGTACGGTAATATACTTTTCTTTCCTCTTGATCGATATTTGCATAGTCTGATTCTTGCATTTATCTACTATTTGAGCTAAATCTGTTTCACTTTTTACTTTCTGTCCGTTAACTTCCAAAATTAAATCACCTATTTGTACCCCATTATCACGAGCCGGATATGTTTTCTGCCCGCTATCGATGATTACTGGAGCAAACCCCACCACCATAATACCCTTGGATTGTAGTAAAACCCCGATCGAATGACCCCCAGGAACAACCCGCTTAGTAGCCATGGATTCAATTGAGATTGATTTCACTGGTATATAACCGAGTAGTTTTAATTGTAGGTCTACCCTACCAGGTTTGAGAGCCGCAATTTCATAACCCGAATCGTTTCTGGTAATACTTACTGGATAATTCTGGGGAGAAGCCAGAACGCTCTGAGATGTTTCCAATATCTTCATTTCAAATCGATTTTCCAACTGGCGCGGCAAATCGATATCTATAGTGTTTTTTTCACCAACCACCATTTTTTGGTCGGATGGTAAACTGAGAATTATTCTACCCTGGGATGAAAAACATAGTAATAAAAACAAAATAGAAATAATAATTCCAATAACTGGTTTGATTCTGTTCAATCGATTTCACTCCCCTGTAGATTGCTAGAATATATTTTTACCCTGTGGCATAAAAAATATACTTGAACCAGCAGACATACACTGATTGTATTTGATCAAATATAATCAATTTTATATGACTATTGCTTACTAAGCAGCCATAGCCGGGTTCACAACTACAAGAGTCATGTCCCTGCTCTACGAATCGCCTTTAACCCCTGCACTAGTCTTCTTCCCATGCAGTTATTTATTTTTTTGCGAGCACGAAAGACTAACATTGTCCCCAACGAAATTTGGTTTGTTGCATATAGAGATGCCATATACATGGATTTTAAGATGTGCATTTATCCCCTTGATAAGCCCATAAGCTCAGGGGATATTTGTGGAGTGAGTATTTGTGTTTATTTCCCATAGAGGATACAGTGTTGGGGAAAAAAGCCTTCCCGGTATGAATTCGCTTATTTACTACGCGAATTCATACCGGGA
>CAZXIR010000108.1:0-7725 GCA_964640845.1 uncultured Syntrophomonas sp. | reverse complement strand
GCTGCGCTCAGAATCACAGCTGGATTTTTAAATTATACAAAATCCTCAAATAAGAGAATAAAAAAGCATGATATTAAATCATGCCTATTTATTAATATATCACTTTAACTCTTATATTAACAATAACTTTTGATTATATAAGGTTGTTGGCCTATGTCCTGCTTATACCTAAGAGTATTCCTAACCATAATCATTATTTTATTAAGGTTACTTGTATTGCTTTGGTCAGCGCTGTTACAGTGTCTCCACCTTTGATATCCATTTCCAGCACAGATTCTACAGTCATAACCGAGGTAATTACATTATCTTCTTGACTTTAACCTGGCCATGATTATTCCCATATTAATAATCTGCAACTTGCCCCTCAAATCTATTTCTTACACCGGCTTTAATTTATATTACCTCCTTCTTCTTATTATTATGTCAAACACAAAATAATTTCTATTTATATTAGTCTGCCATGTACTGCCAACCATATACAAGGAGGATCACTGGAAGTATATTCCACTCTATGTTTTATCCCTGCCGGTATCAAGAGCCAATCGCCTCTATTTAAGTGGGTTAAACCCCCTTGATCCCACAATATTTTAGCTTCTCCCTGCAAGACTACCACCCATTCATCCCGTTCCTGGAGGTACCAGAAATCTGGCGGAGAACACTGTCCGCAGGAGACTATTCTCTCGATTAAAATTCCTCTGTCTGGCAGAATGGCTTCGAACAACTCATCGGCGGGCAGATTATCAGGCAGCTTAAATATATTATTGATCATAAATACCTCCAATTAGTTCTTATATGGTGTAAAATCAATATCAGCACAAAAACATGGCATTCTTCGAACTTAAATGTTTTAGGAATATTCATATTCTATATTAACACTACCCATGAGGATAGACTATGCAGAATAAACACAGTATTAAAACTGAGATTTCAGGTTCTATTGGAGATCTGGGCACATTCCTGCCCTATGTGATCGGAGTGATCACTATAGGTGGCATGGACGCCACCGGTGTGCTTTTCGCTTTTGGTCTTATGTACATCTTTACTGGTTATTATTATAAGGTTCCAGTCCCGGTACAGCCAATGAAAGTTATTGGGGCTGTCATTTTAGTAAACGGTCTTACTACGGGTGAAATTGCTGCCTCCGGGATATTGATGGGCCTCAGCCTGCTCGTGCTGGCCTTAACTGGTCTGGCCGATAAACTTGCCCGCTATACCCCCGCCAGTGTTACTGCAGGGATACAGGCAGGTTTAGGGATAAGCCTGGCGCTGCTGGGAATAAAGTTTATCAGCAGTGACCCCTGGGTAGGCTTAATTATCCTGATAACAATGTTTTTGTTGTCCAATAATTCCAAAATACCTGCTTCTCTGGTCGCCTTAGGTGGGGGAGTTGTACTGGCAATGATTATACATCCCGAACTCCATCTGCCCTCTTTGTCGTTGGGTTTAAATTTACCAAAACTTAGTGTACCTCAATGGAGTGATTTTTATCGAGGATTCACCTTGGGGTTCCTGCCCCAGCTCCCCTTAACCCTTACTAATTCAGTACTTGTTACAGCTGCTCTGGCCAGAGAACTCTTTCCTGAAAGCTCCCATAAAGTAACTGAAAAAAATCTCTGTCTTACACTGGGCATAGGAAACTTGATTAGCATGCCTCTGGGAGGATTTGCTATGTGTCATGGCAGCGGCGGTATGGCTGCCCATTACCGTTTTGGAGGCCGGACCGGGCTTACGGTAATAATCATGGGCATTTTTCTATTATTGACTGCTATTCTGCTAGGCCCTTCAAGCATAAAACTACTGGAACTAATTCCTCAGGCAGTATTGGGCTGTTTGCTTTTCTACAGCGGCATAGACTTGGTTACTAATATTAAGGGCCTGGACAGCAAAAATAGCACCTATACTTTTGTGGTAGTTGTAGTAGTTAGTATTGCAATTAACCCCGGGGTGGGATTTCTGGTCGGATTTCCCTTAATCACTATTTTGAATAAAGGGCTGGTTAAGTTATGAATAATACTCATAAAGCACATAAGTATATTAGAAAGACTTGGGTATGCCCCTTTTTTCAATAGTTGAAAGCAGCTTATAACTGGTAACTATTTATGGGCCTACACATACTCAAGATTACAAAGGAGCGGTTGATATGAAAAACACCAACAAAATTTATAGCAGGCAAAGTGCACTTGGACTAGCAGTTTTTATTGCTGCGGGTTTTTTAATATACGTACTGTGGGGTGATCAAACCGCCCTTAATCATATGCCTTTAACTCTTACTCTGATTGTCGCCCTACTGGTAAGCGGTCTAATTGCCGGACTATTTGGATCCTTAATCGGGGTTGGCGGCGGAGTAATCCTCCTGCCTATACTGCATTTTGGCCTGGGTTATCCTTCTCATTTAGCAGTAGGTACTTCTTTGTTAATAGTAATGTTTTCTTCCGCATCAGGAAGTTATGGGCACCTGATAAGAAAAAATGTAAGTATTGACACTTTCAAGTGGTCAGCTCCGGCAGCCATCGGTGGGGTTATAGTTGGTTCCTGGTTATTCACCCTTCTAGGGCATAACTCCCCTTTACTTGGCCTCCTGCTGGGTATAGCCTTTATTATCCCAGCCATCCTTATGATATGGGAGAGCCTGTTCCCAGACAAATTTGCATCCAGCTTGGATAAATTATTAATCAATAAAAAATACATGATTCTGCTGGGCTTAATAACAGGCACTTTAACCGGACTTCTCGGCTTGGGAGGCGGGTATCTCCTAGTGCCTGGTCTGATATATTTGTTCCATCTTCCAGTCACTCTGGCCATGGGTACATCACTGGCCATAATTTTTCCGGTTTCAATTATCGGCAGCATTTTCAAACTATCCGGTGGCTATGTTGATATCCTAGCCGCCCTCATTGCCTCAGCCGGCACCGTCATAGGTGCCCAAATAGGCGCCGGTTCTATTAAGCTTTTCAAACCACAAACCCTCAAACTGGCCTTCAGCCTATATTTTTTCTACATGTCCATAAAATTCATCCTATAATCAGGGACATTCCTGTCACCACGCCCCCCAAGGACAGGTGTGTCCCTGTTCCTTGACCCGAGACTCCCAAGCCACAGCCCACTACTGTCAGAGCCTGGTGTGTCCCTGTTCCTTGACCCGGGACTCCCATCCCCACAGCCCACTACTGTCACAGGTAGGTGTGCCCCCCCTGTTTGCTTATAAAGTTCTTAATAGCATTGAAATATTTAGGTATGTCTCTTACTATAATGTCATTATGTCCGGCCTGGGGTATGATTAGAATTTCTTTATCCCTGGATCCAAGGGTATCGTATACCAGTTTCCCCTCTTTAGGCAATACCAGGTTGTCTGATTGACCATGAATAATCAGGGCGGGTATTTTTATTTCGGCTATCATTGCCAGACACTCCTGCTCTATCTGATCTAGATTAGGATTGGGGTTCATGATGCCTAAATGATAGATTAGTCTGTTAATACTGGCAAATCCGCTTTCTATTATCAGTCCTTGGAGGGTTTCCTGATGATGGTAAGCCAACTCCAATGCCGAAATGCTTCCCAAGGAGCGTCCCATAATATACAGATCGCAGTTATTGCTGCGTTGGCCCAGTTCAGCTTTAACCGCATGGTAGATACGGTGCGCATCCTTAACCATGCTGGTAAAATTGGGAATACCTGAACTTGCCCCATAACCGCGGTAATCTGCTACTACTAGATTGATTTTCTGGGCCAAGTATAATCCGGCCAGATCATCATAATCAGATACTACTTCTCCATTGCCATGAAAATACAAGATCCAGGGCCATTCTTGAGCACCAGAATAAAATCGAGCTGAGATCTTGGCATCATCTGCTACATCTATTAAGAGGTCAAAAGCATTATGGGGAGGTCGGTTAAAATCAGGGCGAGGATAAAAAAGCATCTGCAGCAGGTAGGGCTGATCAACGTAAGAATAATCAGGCATAGTGTCCTCCTTATACAATTTATTTTTGGTCAAAGTATTTGAGTTACCAATTGCGTTTACCATCCACATGGAGAAATCCTCTGATGGCAGTATTCTGCCCCATACAAAAATGATAATAAAGGTAGATTAACAACGCAATATGTGGTGTCGGTATTTGAGTTGTTCTTTTACCACCCACCGAAAAAAAAATCCCTATTAGGAGGATTGTGCAAAATTTGCAAATACTAAAAAGATAAGTCGGTCAACACAATATGTGGTAGTGTTACGAGGTTTTTGCCGAAATATACAGGAGGATATGATGTGATAAATTAATTATTATGCAAAATTCCCTATTAGTAAATTCAACACCTTCAGGATGCTTCCTGCTTCACTTCAACATTTAGCCATAATAAATCATTTGCTGCTATAAAAAGCCAGAATAGTTTATAATACTGTTAATTACAGTCATGAAGAAATTAATACAGAAGAGGTGACCGTTAAGCATGAAAATTTTAGTCTTTGGGCTGGGTGCATTAGGTACTGTGTATTCTTGCTTGCTACAAAATCAAGGACATGAGATTACTGGCGTAGACCATCCAGCGGTGGTGAACGCAGTTAAGCAGGGCGGAGTAAAGGTGGATGGTATATGGGGGAAACATGAAGCCCTACTCACTCAAGTAGTATCTAACCTTAATGAAATTGAGGAACAGGTTTTTGATTTAATAATAGTCAGTGTTAAAGCATATGAAACTGAAGAAGTGGCCTGCCAGCTCAGAAACATGATTTCTAATAATACCTATCTTATGCTGGCCCAAAATGGATACGGTAACTTCGAAACAGCAGCAAAATATATTCCTGCTAATCAAATCATACTGGGTCGGGTAATTTTTGGTTCAGAAACCATAAGTGCAGGAAATGCCCGAGTAACTGTTATTGCCGATGATGTAATAATCGGTTCTCCCGACAATTTAATTGCTATGGCAGTGCTTGAGAGTTTTGCGCAAATTTTTTCCCAGGCTGGAATCCCCACTCAGGCTTCTGATGAAATCATGCGCTATGTATGGGGAAAAATAATATATAACTCGGCCCTCAATCCACTAGGTGCTATACTAGAGGTCCCTTATGGTAAACTGGCTGAAAATAACTATAGTAAGGATTTTCTGAATCAGATTATTAAAGAAATCTTCTCCGTATTAAAAGCAATGGATCAAACTACCATGTGGGAAAATGCTGAAGCCTACCGTAAGGCTTTTTATGCACAACTGCTTCCATCCACTGCCGCTCACCATGCATCTATGCTGCAGGATATTCAACGGGGCAGAAAAACTGAAATCGATTCTTTAAACGGAGCAGTAGTTGAGTTGGGGCAAAAATATGGTGTGGAAACGCCAGTAAACAGATTTATTACTATGATGATTAAAGCCAAGGAAGCCTTGCTTACTTAATCTTTCAACTATCGGCTTTAAGAAACATGCTGGTCAAATCAGAAAAGAGATCCTTTTTAGAATCTCTTTTCTTAAGGCCTGCAATAAGGCAGTTAGTGCAAAAACTTCTTGGTCGGGAATAAAGCATCCAAATCACTAAGTGGAATGTGTACGATATTTTCCTGGCTAACTACCGCTAATATGGCCATTTCTTCCCCGGTATATTCTTCATGATAAGTGCCAACCACGCATACCGTGAGCATCACACCATCTAAATAAACTGTAAACAGGTCTCCTCTGTTCAAAATTACCCCCTCCACGTTTTTCCATCCACGATGACCATTTCCACTCGAGAGCGAAATTCAAGGGGATGGCCGCTGAATATTACCATATCAGCTTTTTTACCCCTGGAGATCGATCCTAGTTCCTGTGATACATTTAGCATTTCAGCCGGCCAGGATGTTAGTGCCATTAATGCCGTATCTTCATCCAGACCTTCTCGCACAGCTATTGCTGCACAAACTCTCAGATGTTCTATGGGTACCACCGGGTGATCAGTAATCAAGCTAAATTTTACTCCCCGTTCCGCCAGCAGCAGCGCACTTCTAAAGGACACTTCCTTAAGCTCTACTTTGGCCCGATTAATTAGCAGCGGTCCCAAAAACACCGGTACATTCCTTTTTAACAGCTCATCGGCTACTTTAACGGCCTCGGTACCATGCTGTATTATTATATTGATATCAAATTCATCCTTAATACGCAGAGCGGTCATAATGTCATCTGCCCGGTGAACATGAATGAGCAGCGGCATTTCCTTTTTCAACACTTTTTGTAATGGTTCCTGCCGGTAAAGATCTGCTGGCTTCATATCTTCAATATTATCCATATTTCTAGCTGCAACATAAAAAGCCTCTCTTAACAGACTGGCATTAGCCATACGGGTAATAGGTGATTTTTTTTGTTCCGCATATACTCTTTTAGGATTTTCTCCCAGGGCCGCTTTTAAGCCCCAAGGATTTTTATAAACCATATCTTCCGGGCGGGAAGCCAGATGTTTCAAAAATACTGCCTGCCCACCGATAATGTTTGCACTGCCCGGCATGCACAATGAACGGGTAACGCCACCTTTTAATGCATCTGCAAACGCCATATCCCAGAAATTTATGCCATCCGATGCCCGTAATTGTGGTGCGATGGGATCAGATATTTCGTTTACATCGCTTCCCTCAGTCCTGTATATCTCCTCTTCCAAGCCTATATGAGTATGGCAATCTATAAAGCCCGGGGCCAAATACTTGCCTTCTGCATTATAAATTTCACAACCATCAGGAATTTCTACATTTTCTCCAACCTCAATTATCAATTCTCCATCCAGTATTACAGTTGCCCTTTCAAGTAATCCTGGTTCAGCCATGGTAAGAACTCTAGCACCCTTTATTGCTAACACTGAATTCTCCTTCCTTATCTTATGAAAAACTGCCAACGCCTGTTCAATGATAATCTTAGTATTATCTACCTGTCTTTTTTAATTATATTATAAACATCTTTAATTGTACCCCTTAAGCTATTCGTGCCTGAATCTATCTGGCATACTTGATGCATCTACCAGCGCTTTAAACAGATAATCAGCATAAAGATCATCCATACATTCCGGATGCCACTGAATACCCATACCAAAGTAATACTGGTCGATAAATTCAATAGCCTCTATGTTTCCATCAGATGCACAAGCAGATATCCTAATATTTTGACCAGGTCTATTAACCGCTTGGTGGTGAAAACTATTCACCTTAATCTGTTCCGTTTTTAATATTACTGCTAATTTACTATCTTTTTGAATAAACACCGGGTGAAAAGCATAATTCCTAGGCGCTTTTTGCCGGTGCATGAAGTCTCCTTTGATATTCTGAACGATGCTACCCCCTGCCGCAATGTTCAAAATCTGGCACCCCCTGCATATACCTAATACTGGTTTTCGCATTTTGATTATCGTCCTGGCCAATTCTATCTCAAAGAAGTCTCTTAGGGGATCGACTTCTCCCAGTTCTTTATCAGGTAATTCCCCCCAGTAACAAGGATCTGCATCTTCACCCCCAGAAAGCACCAATCCGTCACAGATTTGGCTGAACGATTGTATGATATCATACTCAGCTACTGCAGGTATCACTATCGGCAATCCCCCAGCCTTAACAATGGCACGCACATAGCTTTCCTTAAGCATAAAGGTTCTATCATCAAACTCATAACCACTACTAATCCCAACTACCGCCCTCATCTAACCCCCCCTATTATACTCAGGGACATTCCTACCACCAAGCCCCCCAAGGGTAGGTGTGTCCCTGTTCCTTAGCCCGAGAATC
>CAZXIR010000107.1:6371-7752 GCA_964640845.1 uncultured Syntrophomonas sp. | reverse complement strand
GACACCAACTAACATTAATTTATTTACGGATAGAAGGAAAACAATATGAAAAAATTTATTATAATATTTTTACTACTTGGTTTAATTTGTGGATGTGTGAGGGTATCAGAAAGATACACCCCTGATGGAGGAGTAGCATATAGCATTAAGTGTGCAGGTTCAATTAACAGCTGGGATAGGTGTTACAATAAAGCGGGTGATTTATGTAAATACAAAGGATACGAAATACTAGAAAAGGAAGAAACACCGAGTAGATCTGTCATGAACCAACCCACTACATCTATGGAACGAATTATGGTCATAAGATGCAAGTAACTTATAAAACCTTCACACAATTAAAAAGCTAAAACACCTTCCGGCAACTTGACGCCTTTGGGTTCTACCAACTCACAGGTATGCTCAATGGTAATTCGTTTGCCGGTCATATCGCAAAATTCCTTAATTTCACCAGTATTCACATCCTTCACCTTATCATAATATTTACATCCTTTCCGACAGATATAAGGAACATTGGTGAGGTGTTTTCCATTTCCGTTGTCACTATTCATAATTTTAAATATTGCAGATTCAAAATCATTTTCAATTCCGTCAAAGACATAGTCAGGATCATCAAAGTTATTTTTATCTTTCCCTGCATTTCCGACAAACACCTTAACACCTGCATCTTCATCATCGGTTTCCGGAATGGAACTAACCGGTTCACTGTCCTGTATGGTGTTAAGGTCATCCATAAACACCTGATTAACACCATCAAACACCTGTTTCCCTTTTTCTTTTTTCCGTAGTTTAAGATCGTACATCTTTAGCAACTTTCCATCTTTATCCCAGTCAGGATCACTCGTAAGCTCAAAGGGGGAAGGCAAACCATTTATTTTTTTGTCATAATTTTCGGCAATTATTAGACAAGCTTTTCCGGAATGCTTTGCTCTGTTGAGATCTTTGTCATCCACAAAGGGATTCCCTTTTTCGTCGCACCAGGTCAGAATTCGATTTTTCACATTTGTCGCCGTCCATTTTGATATAGAGGATGATGAAACGCCGTATTCTGTAGCGATGTCCCGCGGAAAAACCTTACCCTTCCCCTTTATGAATTCGATTCTCGCTTCGGTTTTTTCATCGGGCGCCCCCATGTTTTCCCTAAAGGATTCCATTACAATCTGCAGAGCCATCCAGTAATCACAATGATCCGCGATCAACCTTCCCTGATCATCCTTGCTTCTTTGATATTGATAGGCACAGGCAACAGATTGAATAACAATCAATACTCTTTTAAACGCCCTCCTGGTTGACATCGGGACAATATCGTTTTTGTTGATGTGTTGCGCAATCTTATCCGCAAATGGAATAACGACTGCAACAGGCTTCAATAAGCTATGGTAGT
>CAZXIR010000107.1:0-6339 GCA_964640845.1 uncultured Syntrophomonas sp. | reverse complement strand
CCATGTTTCAATGGTTTTGTCATCCAGTCCGGCAAATGTTCCCGCCCGTTGGTTGGCGGTCATGGTAATAATATTCTTTGTTTGTTGAATTCCCTCATCAGGATGGATCGTGAATAATCTGTCTTCCAACTGTGGTTCAAGATTCTCCATGATGGTGGTCGTTATAAATGAAGTGGGACCTTCCAGTTTTTTATCGACGGTAATCAGCTTCCCGTTGTCATCCTTTTCAACCGTGTTGTAGCTGACCCTTCCCTCAGAAATTAAAGACCTGATGGAATAGACCAACTCTGAATCCGCAGCATTACTTTCCTGGAATTGAAAACCTTCCGTGACGATTAAACACTTGTTTTTCAAACCACCTTGAAGATAGTAAAGGCTCTTTGCAGACCCGTTAGTGATCATGTAATATGCGTTATCAGGATAGATCTGAGTGCACATCGTGAGACAGTACGATTTACCCGCGCCAAAATGACCAGCATTTTTTATTGCCAGCACGTTGGGATTCATAAAATTATCAGGTAACAAGCGACTGTCGATCGCGCAAATATACATTGCGATGCTCCTTCTTTCCCCAACAACGCCGGCACGATTAATGACATCAATCCTTTTTCTGAAGACGAGGGGGTCCATGGTGAGGGATAGAGCACCTTTTTCAATCTCTGGATCAATCTGGACGTCGTCCTTTTTGGCTTCTTTTTCTTTCCGTAACAGCTTGGCAGCTTCAATATCTGTTGCAATTACTTTAACAGTGGTTTTACATTTCTTGGCAATAAGACCCGTGTAATGGATTAGAATACCATCCTCCATATCTACCATTAGAGGCTCAATTTCTTCTTTGATGTAAGGTTGTGCTTTTAAGAAATTATCCGGTAATTGATCGATAAGAATTTCCAAAACTGATTTCGCATTCTTCATCAACCCCTTTAGGTCATCTGTTGTGTGATCAATGAAATATTCATTCAAATCGACTTTACTTACTCCTGCTGGTCTTGGTAGTTCCACCAGAAAAACATTTCTTCCTTTTTCAGTTAAATATTTCCCAGTCCTAAGGGCACCCTTCAAACCAGCCTGATTATCCTCATTGTCATTGATGATATAGACGGTTTTAGTGCCTCGGGTTAATTTTTCCAGCTTTTCAAAATCCTTTTCCCGGAAATTTGTGGTCACCGGGGATATAGCATGAAAGCCCTTATCCACCGCAGAGACCCAATCTGGAGCACCTTCCGCAATAATAATAACGTCAGCACACCTGACTGTATCCTCACCCATGAAGACCTCGTTTTGAATAAATTTAGAAAAATATTTCTTTTTCTCATCATCAGGATCATGGTGACGCAGTTTCTTGTATTTAATAAACTCAGGCTCCCCGTCATGAATTTTGATGTTGTCATCCTTGTCCACGTAACACTCGTATTTGTCTGCTGGCGTAAGACTTGTCGCTCTTGCAAGTTGGTAAACCACTTTTCCATTTGACCAGTAAGGAAAAACAATTCTCCCTTTGAAGTAGTCATAATATGGCCCGCTGGGATTACTAAAAGAAAATAATCCGGTTGATGCAATTTTTCCTTTGAACTCAGGAATTGAATTCAAATGAATTGCGAGCTCTGAAATATTATCGGCTCGTTTTGACACTGGAGCAAATCCAATTTGTAATTCTTCTACTATGTCCTTTGAAAATCCATAATGGGTCAACAAACGATCCATTATTTCCGGATAGTCTTTTAACTGTTCGTGGTACCACTTGGTCGCTTCAGACAGCATATTTTCAACAAGAATCTTTTCTTCCATGTCCTTTTCTTTTTGAGCAATTTCTTCAGCAGTCAGGGTTTGACCACCCCCATAGGAAATTCCCGATCTATCTGCTAGAATCCCAACAGCTGTTTTGTGATCGCAATTTTTATAATGCATGACCAGATCAATGACGTCACCCTTTGCTCCACAGTGAAAACATTTCCACCCCTGAATCTTTGGCCAGATGACAAGACAAACACCATTAGAGCTACCATGATTTGGACAATCTCCCTGATAACAATTCCCGCTTTTCTTTCCATTGTATCCCAGTGAATATGCTACATTCATAATGTCATTTTTTGATTTCAATTCCGTGTAAAAATCTTCATACATTGCGTTAACCCTCCAGATCTATATGATCATCAAAATCAGTCATATCGATCAAGCATTTGATTTTTGCATCGCTTATGTTTTTAGGGTTTGATGTGAACCAATCAGTGTCATGTTGAGATAGTAGTTCAATGGAATGTCTGACCACCTCTCCCATGGAAACCTGATACTGGTCAGATAACGTTTTGACTAATTCATACATCGTCTTTGATAAAGATACCGTCAACAATATTCCAAATTGTTTCTTCCTCATTGCATTCCTCCTTAAATAAAATGATATTTAAATATTGTTCATCCTAAAGTTCGATATTGACGTAAAAATATTGTGATATGATTTTGCAATGAACACGGAAGATTGAAACCGAGAACGGAAATGGTTTTTATGCGGAATTATGTTTACTGCGGACGTGAATGAAACAATCTTTATTTAATCAGAATCAAACTGAAGAAAGGAATTGGCACTATAGAAAGGATCATTCCAGTCCTTTGAAGAGCGAACCGTGGTTCGTTACGATTCAGCTTATTTCTGGTTTGGCGTTGACCAAATTCTGAAGCTGAGCCAAAAAATACAAATTTACAATAGCTCTGGGTAGAGCAATATTTAAAAGGTCTTTGTATGCATAATGAAAGGTATTCATCAGAAATTCATCCAGCTGTTTCTTGTGGTGAAAATTCTTATAGAACACGTTTTTCTGTTTACTACCCGGTTTGGGTTGAGGTTTTATTCTTGATTCAATGTCAATGGAATATTCCTTTTGGTCAATGGGATCCCAATAATAAATACTCCCCTGACCAGCTTCTTTTACCCAGGATGAAGCGTCAGCTGAATAGGGTTTGTATTCGAACAATGTTTTCCTGTTCAAGCTCCCGAACAAATGGAATTTCACATCGGGAAATTGTTCCTTTGTGGCATCCAGAACTTTCGCATCAATTTTCTTTCTTACACCCAAACTACCCAAAGCGATGTAATCATGTCCCTGGTCAACATACATTTTTATCTCTCCCAGAGGATCTCCAGCATCATGAATACATGGGACCGGTTTCCAGTTTTTATCTTTCAATCCGTTTTCAAGAAAATTCTGGTTGCGAAGGTTATGATCAGGATCATCAAATCTATCATCAAGTGTAAATATCGTGGTAAATAGATCACCATATCTTTTGATGTATGAGAGATATTCCGTGATGGAGATTTTCACCTTATTTGTAAACACGGAATATGCACCTGAATCAAGACAAATATTTTCCATCATTGGTCTGTATGTGCGAGTCAGTTTGATTGCATTACCTTTAAGAAAGACATATGAAATCAAAACATTCAATTTTATCTTTGTCAGATCGTAAAAGTGTTTCACCACGTCAACGTTGTCTAACGCTTGATATAAAATCATTTTTTCACTCCTTGTTTCTTTGCGGCTATATTCTTGTTTAGAGATCGTTTGCATTTGACCATGGAATTCATTGCATTCACCGCATCCGTCCAAATCTTGTCATCGACACTGTTTAACGCATCCGTTTCACCACGTTCAACATACCTCTGATTAAAGGAAACCAAATCCGCCAGTATTTTATTCAAGCTCTGGAGATTTCCAACCGGTTGATATTCCCTGTCAGAGGGAACGGCCATTTTGTTCATTATATAGTCATCAAACCTTTCTTTCTTCTCCTCTATGGTTGGGAATTTGTCCAACCAGTCTTTTATTTGCTTGACGGTTTTCTGTTCAATCCATTGCTTATTGAATGTTCCCAGAAGATAAGCTTGGTCGTATTCTGCGAAATCAATCCCACCCTGTCTGAGGTTATATAGAGAAATCACAGCATCGGTGTGCTCGGTAAATATCTTTCCCTTCATATCTGTGGATATGTCCGGATAAGGATGATCCCGTATAATTTCCTTGTATGCTTCAATGTCTTGGACGCGGTTAATCTGCAGGAGACGGTTTTTACCAAGACTGCTGTATTTGGTCGCGAAATCACCCATCGCCACAAGTTGACGTGCCTGCTGAAAATATCTGCGATGATGACCGCCGAAATTCTTTTTTACCCATTTTGCATATTCAGACCTGTTGGAACCGAGCGATGTATATATTTCATTCAGTATTCTCCCGATGACCATCATAGCTAAAACGATGAACATGGAAGTATGAACCTTCAGCGAGTCTATTCCCTTGCATATATAGATGATTCTTTTTTTACCTTCGGACAACAATTCCGGGACTTTGTTCTTTTCCCTCAGTGCCACTATTTTTTTGACATGCTCAGGGTTCATTATCTTCTGGATAATCTCCGGAGCGAATTTATCGTTGCGCATGAGACTGATTTCGGTAACACTGGTGTTGTCAATCATCGTGTAATCGAGAACAGCTGGTAGGGTTTGCGATGAAGAGTCCTTCAGTCCGATGAGCGGAGGTAGTAATTCCTGGCCGGGTAGAGTCGATTTCACCACTTTCCCTAAATATTTTTTCAATTTTTTCGAATGTTTTTGTTTTTTTGATGTTTTAGCTTTTTTATTGTTCTTTGGCATATTCCCTTTCCTTTTTTAGGAGTCTTTTTGGGTTTTGTTTCTCCGCATATCGTATTCGCTCCCTTTGCCTACACCCTTCTGGATCTCTTTCCCATTTTTCTTTTTGATTTGCTTTCGCTGCACATCCGGAATGAAACCTCTTGCCTTTCCTGGTGACTATGATGATCTTTCCGCAGTGGCCACAGGCTGAAAAGATGTCAATCGGCGTGTCCTTTAATTGAAGAAGCAAACGATCAATAACCCTGATCCCTTCCATGGAGATGAAAAATTTGTCAGAATCGAAGGAGAGCTGGATTGTGATAGGGGAACGCTTGAGTTTAATGGCGTAGGTCTTCTCATCCGAGGGTAGGGTGTATTCGCTGACGATGTCATTGTATTCCGCCAGAGGCGATGTTGGTTCATTTAACGCCACGATCATTTTTTGATGCTTCTCTCGTTCCGGCAGGACATTTTCCCGATAATCAATGAAAGCACTTTTGATTTTTTTCCACACCGGCGTTAACAACGGATGCCACTCCAGGACAGCGCCTTTGAGCTTAGCCGGGGCCAGATCATGATAATCATCCGTGGGATCACAAAGGAGCTGAAAGATTCTGCTGAAAACAACCAACGCTTGATTTGGGCGTCTTTGATAGAGATCTTCCAATTGCAACATATCCCTCTCCAGATAGTCCTCAATCAGGATTTTTAGATTTTTTTTTCTTGACATGTCAAAATTATCTGCCTTCATAGTAACTATTTGTATTCGTTTGATAATAGAATGTCAAGACATAATTTACATGAACGATAATATATGACTTAAAAACATCTAAATTAATTTAAATATCAATAAAATCAAATTGTTATTGACAAAATATAAAGAAATATTTATATTCATGGTGACCCCATCTAAAAATGATGGGCCTAGGCGGCGTTGCAGGGAGTAGCGCCCCAAAGGCAACAAAAATAAACGAAAGGAGGGCCACAAAGATGAAAAAGACAATAAAGAGCTTGAACGAAAGAAATTTTAGAAAAGAACTGCTTTCATCCTTTTTTCAAAAAGAGATTTATGATTCATTTGATTTTAATAAACCATCTGCAAGTTATAAATTAATGCTTGAAAATCAAATAGATGGGACGATAGCAGAAGTAGTCTTAGCTTATGATGTACGCATACACGCTAGTCGAAATAAATAGTGCATACGGGGCCAGAAATGGCCCCATATTTTAAACAGGGATCAGGATTATTTTGAATTAATTACTTTTTTTAAGGACTCTCCCGGTGTGATGCCAGGAGGTCATCGATGCAGTTACCCGTCCGATCCCGGATGGGAGCATCAGATGGAAGCAGCAAGGGAAGACGGAAAAAAACTTTTAACAATTTCAGACATATCGGAATATCTGAGCATCAAGACAAAGACCCTGTATGCCAAAGTGGAGTCCGGCGAGATCCCCCATTATCGTATCGGCCGCCTCATCAGATTCCGTCTCGACGAAATTAATGCGTGGCTAATGGGTTGCAGAAAGAAAAATCAGCCGGAGGCAGAGCAACAAAAAGTCAGGAGTTATAAAAGAAAGTCGTCTAAGCGTTCAACGGATCTCTTCTCAAAAATCATCACAAAGACCATTGACGAAGAGACTGATAAATATTACTCTGTCCCTAACGGGAAATCAGACCGGATCGAGGGACCCAAACAGGAGGTCGAACATGGGTCTAT
>CAZXIR010000106.1:0-7761 GCA_964640845.1 uncultured Syntrophomonas sp. | reverse complement strand
GTGGCAGAAATTCCCTTGAATATACTTTTTGCAGTGAATCATATATTATATATCTCTCCTGATATAGCTTACCGTAGCATGGGAAATCGGGTGGTCTGAGATATCTTTTATCTGAACATCACCAAAAATAAGCCTTTTCCCATTCTTGATCACTCTGGCCTCAGCATAGAGATCTACCTGGCTGGTAGGCTTTAGAAAATTGCTTTTCAACTCGGCAGTGGCGAAATTCCCGGAAGCTTCCAGGCCATTCATAGTGGCCAGAGCGAAATAAAAAGCAACGTCCGCCAAAGTCATCAGGGCTCCTCCGTGAGTATTTCTCCAGGAGTTGGCAAAAACGGGATTGTAGGGCATGAGAACTTTGCTATATCCTTCCCTTACTTCCAGGATCTGCAGGTTTAGATATTGGTTAACCGGAACCCGGTTCATATGCTGCTGACATTCTTCCTGTGTAACTTTCATGAGTTAAACCCCCCTGTATCCGGTTCAAGTTTTTTACGGTTATGATGTAATTTTCCTGCTTTCAAAGGGAGGAAAGCAATACAATTGCAACAATGGCATTTTATCATATTTACGGTATGTTTCGGGAATTTTTTCGTGCCAGGAACCTACCTTACCTTTTAATTATTATGGTAAATGACTGCCCCCCCAGGGCTCCAACATTAATCAGCCCGACAGCTGCATCCCGCTGCTCCAGCCGGTAAAGCATATTAACTACCATAGCTCCGCCAGTAGCAGCTCCGGCATGACCATAGGCCAGGCTTCCCCCGTCCACATTGATTTTGCCGACCGCATCTGAACCCAATTGTTCCGACACTGCCAGAGCGAAGGCAGCGGAAGGCTCATGAATATCAATAAAATCTATATCTTTAAGGGTCATCCCTGCGAATTGCAGCGCCCGGCCTATGGATTTAAGGGATGTTTTTTCAATTAATACCGGATTTCCAGCTGTAATAGCAAATCCGCTAAGGCTGGCCAAAGGTCTGATCTGCCACTCCTTAGCCTTATTAGCGGCTGCCATTATTATCGATGCCGCTCCGTCAGCCGGAGTAGCAGTATTGCCTTGGGTGGCGGTACCATCCTCCTTAATGGCCGGCATAGCTAATAACTCTTCCATGCTGCTGGCCACCGGACCCTGATCTTGATCTACCACCACTTCTCTTTTATTAATTTTGGTGCTTAAGGCTGTAATACACGAGCTCATAGCACCATTTTTTATTGCTTTTATGGCCCGAAATTTACTGTTCCATGCATATTCATCCAGTTTTCCCCGGCTCAATCCGTAATGACGGGCTATGGTATCAGCAATATCATATCTGCTTAGAATTCCGTATCTTTCCCGGGGCTGGGCATTGCTTTCTATTTCCCGGCGCTGATCATGGAAATACAGGTTATGGGATCCCAATTCATATCTGGGGTGTTCAATATAATAAGGTGCTTGACTGTTGGTTTCCACTCCCCCAGTTAAGATAGCCTCATATTCCCCGGCTAGGATTTTGCTGAAAGCACTGATCATAGTTTGCAGTGCTCCCCCGCACAGGGCATTCAAGGTATAACCGGCTGGGTTTTCGTCCAATCCAGCCAGAAGCCAGCCATGCCTGCCAACGTTGGCGGGTAAGCTGCTCTGAATAGATTCACTGAAGATACTGGCATCCACTTGAGCTGAATCTATCCCCGCACGGGTTACAGCTTCCCTCATGGAACTAGCGGCCAGGTCCTGAGATCTTAACTGGGCTAATGAACCTCGGTACAGTCCAAATGGTGTCCGAGCTCCACTAATGATTACCACTTCTCGCATAGTAATGCCTCACTTTCCTAATCCAGACGTTCGATGATGCCGGCTACTCCAATACCACCGCCGCAGCACATGGTAGAAAGGCCGTAACGACCTCCGATTCGCTCCAGACCATACAATAGTTTAGTGGTAATTATGGCTCCACTGGCCCCCAGGGGATGTCCCATAGCAATAGCACCCCCCCAGAGATTAAGATGCTTATCCCACCACTCCTGATCAATTCCATATTCTGCTTCCCATTCCCTTAATACGGCTATACTCTGACCGGCAAAGGCCTCGTTCAGCTCTATCAGGTCCATATCCTTAAGGCTTAGGCCGGCCTTGGCCAGGGCTATCCTGGCAGCCGGAACCGGCCCCCTACCCATAATAGTAGGATCAACCCCAGCTAGCCCAGCGGCTATAAATCTAGCCCGGGCTTTAACTCCCAATTCATCTGCTTTTTCCCTTGACATAATCAAGGCCGCAGCTGCACCATCATTTCGGCCCGAAGAGTTACCCGCAGTTACAGTGCCGTCCTTCTTAAAGGCTGGTTTTAATTGGGCCAGGGCTTCCAGGGAGGTCCTTCGGGGATACTCATCCTCCTGGAAAACCCCTTTGCTCTCATCGGCTGTCCGATAAGTTATGGGGACTATCTCAGCTTGAAAATCTCCCCTGGCCACGGCCTGTAGGGCTAGTTCCTGGCTCCTGAATCCAAAAAGGTCCTGTTCGGCCCGAGATATTTGATGAATACTCACCAGGTTTTCTGCGGTAATACCCATAGGAATATTTCCATATCTCTCCACTGGTACTGCTCCCGGTCCCCCGGCGGTAATGGAATCCTTAAGTATCACGTCTCCATTACCGAAACCATGATTGTCGCCATAGCTCAGAAAATATTCTCCTCCACTCATTGATTCCACTCCGCCAGCCAATACCACATCGGCAAAACCATTCTTAACGAACTCGTATCCTTCTATCATCGATTGCAGTCCTGATCCACAAGCAATAGTTACACTAATGCCCGGAACTGTCTGAGGCAGTCCTATCTTGAGGGCCAAATTCCTCGCTATGTTAGCACAGCTTGCATTTTGCTTTACCTGGCCTAGAAAAACAAAGTCATAGTCCCCGGGCCTAATCTTATCCTTATTGCGATCTACCAAGGCCCCGGCTACCTGAGCCACTAGTTCTATAGGGGAAACATCCTTAATGGTCCCGCCATGTTTACCCACCGCGCTTCTGGCCATATCAATTATAACCACTTCTCGCATCCATAACCCCTCCAATCCCTGCATGAAATGGCTGCCCCACAACACTATTTTCTACAAAAAGCAGCTCATCCCTTCCGTAATCGTGCCAGGAACCTAAGTTTCTAAGTTACTTGAGAAGATTGTCGAAAAGCAGAGCCTGGTCCTGACATCAACTTGTAATATTTCGACATTATTTTTAAGTAACTTAGAAACTTAGGTTCCTGGCACCACAATAGAGTTGCGTCGTCTTTTTATTTAGTACCTGGGATTTAGCCGGGGAAGAAGTTCTTTCTTAGGCTATTGCGGAGTTCGCCTCGCAAATCAGGGTGAGCTATGGAAATCAGTTCAGCAGCTCTCTGCCGTCTCGTTTTATATTTTAATCTTGCCACGCCGTATTCGGTTATAACATAGTCGGCAAATGTACGTGGTACGGTAACCGGACTTCCTGGGGGCAATTCCGGCACTATACTGGAAATAATATTTCCGTCGGCTCGCTTCTGGGTTGAGGTCAGAAGAGAAATACCCCTACCACCCTTTGACCAGTAGGCACCAAGCATGAAATCAAGCTGCCCACCTGAACCACTTATCTGTGTGTGCCCAACTCCTTCTGAATCTATCTGGCCACTGAAGTCTATCATTAAAGCGCTATTCATAGCTACCAGATTATCATGTTGAGCAAGAAATGAAGGATCAGTGGTGTATTCGGCAGGATGAAACTCAACCGTAGGATTTTCTTCAGCAAATTTATATAGGTTCATATCGCCAACACAGAATGTGGCTAGGGTTTTCCCTTTGTGCAGTTTCTTTCTAGCATTAGTTACGATGCCTTTTTCTACTAATTGGTCCAGGCCGACAGGAAGCATTTCAGTTATTACCCCCAAATCATGTTTCCCTTCCAGACCACCTACAACAGCTTCCGAAATGCCGCCCAGCCCCATTTGAATGGTATCGCCATCATTTATTAGTTCCAATACATACTGGCCAATAGCTTTTTCTACCTCTTTAGCTTCACCTCGCTGGCTGACCGGGAGTGGCGTGGAGTTTTCCACAAAATAATCAAATTCAGATATGTGCAGCCAATTATCTCCAAAAATGACGGGCATTTGGTCATTAATCTCGGCAATGGCAATCCGTAAATTGCCTCTTTCTCTTCCTTCACGTATCGTTCTGGGAGTATAGAAATTGGTTAACCCTAGATTAACATAGCCTTTTTTATTCGGTGGAGTCACCATCACCATATAGACATTCGCAGTTTCTGCATATTTATCTCCGGCATCAGAGGTAGTAGCCGGAAAGAAATCCGATAATGTAGCGCGATGCATTTTTCGAATGGTTATCATTCCAAAAGCCGGGGAGTGATTTATGTGTCCATCGATTCGGGCCATAAATTCCGGATCATAAAGCTTACAAGGACGGAGCTGAACGGTATCGGAGATTACTACATTCTCCAACTCCTCATGTCGGTCTAAAATAGCATTATACATTTTGGGTGAGCAAGCTCCTACACCTAAAGCAGTTACCACCAGATCTCCGGATTGTATGGTTTTAGCGGCATCTTCAGCAGAGACAAGTTTTCTTTTATATTCCTCCTGCCAACTCATGTTACTCCTCCTTCAATTTTTATCTCTCTTTTTATTCCCCAATGAGGAATTCTTGTGTACTTAAGGTTATCTGAAATAACCTTACCTTTACCTAAGGATAGACTTGAGTTTGGTGTCCACTAAAAAAAGAATGGCTCTGGAGGATTTTATGGTATATGATGGTAATGTCTCAACTAGAACATTTACAATTCTCGTGCTGTTCACTGTAATGCCAGCTGATCTCCATTTTTAGTGCCAGATGTTATAATTTATCCTCCATTTCCATATTAATTTTTATAGCAATATCTATGCCAGAGAAAATTAAGAGCCAAAACCCCGGTATGCAGGAATACTATATTTATCAATATTAGTTTTTTATGGTATTTATACCATTATTTTTCAAACATGCGTTACGCCTGGCATGGAGCACTGGCAAAAATACAAGTGAGATGGCAGAATTGCCATTCTGGCCGTGTCTGAGCATCCCACTGGTCTTTTTAAAAGCAATCTGCTCTAAAAATTAGCTAAATTATGCTACTTTTGTTTCTTTTATCTATTCATATATCCAATTTTTGACCATGCTTGGTAAGCGAGATTGTATGACGTGTTGTCATACGCACTTCCATGGGGTGTTGATTTTCTCTTTTAACATCTAAAATACCATCAGCATCCTCCGCTATCATCGGTTCTACCCAAGGGATTTTCTACCCAGATACAGCTGTTTTTTGCCACTGTGCTAGTCTTTTGTGCAATAGTCTAGTAGCCCTGAACCTATCCTTGTTTTTGTGTTCAGGTTATTTTCTGATGTTTGCTGCCATCTGCATTTTACGCTTATCCTGAATCTATTTTCGTTTGATATTGTGCTGCCTGTGTATGAGTGAAGATGGGAGGATGGTGAAGATACTTAACCAGCTTTAACAGAGCCTGGGACAAGTATGACCCAGGCTCATCAGGCTCACTCATCCGTTATCCACTGATGATAGAGCCAGTACGGTATATCCTATTTATACATATTTTCTACGGCATCCTTAAAATGATTGATAATATTACGGGGTTTTAATTTCAGGGATGGAGTCATCTCTTCCAGATCAAGTGAAAAAGCCCGGTTGGAGATAACATAGCTTTTAATTTGCTCATATTCTTCCAAAGTCTGATTGGCTTTCTCAATATCCGTATCGATCAAAGCTCGAACCTGAGGATGATTAGCTAGATCATCTCCAACCTTGATGATGGCGCCTTCTCGCAATACAAATTGGTTTTCATCAAAAGTAATACCCTGTCTGGCCAACTCCTTGATCACGGCATCAAACTTGGGAACTACGATGGCACTCACAAACTTGCGTTCATCTGCCACGGCACAGATTGCTTCAATATAGTGAGCAATTGTAAAGCGGCTTTCAACTTTAGCACGGGGTACGTTTTTCCCGGTGTCCAAAACCATGATGTTTTTTTTGCGATCTATAATTTTGTACCAGTAATCTTGGTAGGTGCTGTTGTAAACCGCTGTAGCAATATCTCCGGTATGGAAAAATCCGTCTTCGGTGAAGGCTTCCTTATTTGCTTCGGGATTATTCCAATAGCCGACAAAAACGTTTTCGCCTCTTACCAGAATTTCACCGTCTTCGGCTAACTTAATTTCACAGGTGACCTTGGCTGGGCCAATTGAACCAGGCATAGTTGCAACCATGATGTTCTTTGTGACCGCATTCATGGTTTCGGTTAGACCATAGCCTTCTGTGACCCTAATACCCATGGCAGCATAAGCCGCAAACAACCGAACCGGCAGGCCAGCCGACGCTGAATTGGCATAAATGAAGTTTTTGCCCAGCAGACTACGTATTTTGGCAAAAACAGTGGTTTGAGCCCATTCATAATCTTTAGCTAGATCCTCCGGTAAACCATGGGAAAAGTCCTTATCAATTGATAAGTCCAGATATCCCTGTTGACTGTGATAAGCCATGACTTTTTCGCCGATTTCCATAGCCTTTTCAAAGTCGGCTTTGGTCTTTGGCGAAGCAGAAGCTGCGTCTCGCATGGCCATGTATATTCTTTCAAAGATGCGCGGTACACAACAGAACCAGTGCGGATTGAAAATTTGCAGATCGCGCAAAACCGTAGCAGGACTTTCCGCATAAGCGATGGTTTGCCCCGTAGACAATGAATTCATCTGGCCGCATTGCCTTTCATAAGTATGAGACAGAGGCAGAAAAGACAGGTTAACATCACCGGGTTCACAGAAATAATTGCCCCTCAGATAGTTTATGCTGTCTCCTATAATAGAAGACATAAATGTATAATGGGTGTGAACAACGCCTTTGGGGTTGCCGGTTGTTCCGGATGTATACGCTATGGTAGCCATATCTCCGAGATTACAGCTTTCGCAGGCTTCTATAAATATATTGCGATTATTGACAGCATATTTTCTGCCCATCTCCATTAAGGTGCTCAGATAAATGAATTTATCGTTGGGTAGTGCTGTCTTTTCGTCCATAACAAATATCTTTTCCAGGGCTGGCATTTCATTAAGAGATGGCAATATCTTTTCTACCCCGGCAGTATTTTGTATATACAGATATCTAGCCCCTGAGTTATTGATAATATAGGTTATTTCGTGGATCGAAAAACTGGGGTGAATAGGAACTGTAACGGATGCACTGCAGAGGATGGAAAAATCAGCCCATAACCACTCGGGACAGGTGTTGCTCATGATACTAATCCGGTCCTGTCGATTAAGGCCCAAACTCAACAGCCCGCAGGTCAGATCCTGAACTTTTCTGCGCACCTGGGCGTAAGTATACGCAGCTAATTCAGTAGGTCTGCTGAAGTCGGGCCGATACCACTGACACGCCTTATCACCATATCTGTTGGTGGAATTAATGAACATTTTAGGTAAGGTGGTTAAACTAAGATGCTCTCTGGAAATATTGGTACCAGTTTTCATAAACATTTTCCTCCTCATTATTTTATCCAATGTGCTGTAATATAAAGAAAACGTGCAATATTTGTGCCTACTTTGTAAAAGTGAGGTATTGCTTGTGTTTATGAAAAAGTATCCACCTTCAACCAGTAAAAAATGTATATTAAATAGATACTACTGTATAATTTCTTTACACAATCGGTGCCAGGAACCTAACTTACTAAGTTACTTGAGAATATTGTCGAA
>CAZXIR010000105.1:6008-7820 GCA_964640845.1 uncultured Syntrophomonas sp. | reverse complement strand
ATGTTTGAAAAAGGTATCATAACCGGACGGAGGAAGTCCATAGACAGAGACAAGATGACCTACACTTTTGCTCTGGGCAGCAAAAGACTTTATGAATTTATAGACCGTAATCCAGCCTGTGCTATTTTGCCGGTAGATATGACCAACCAGCCGGCCAGGATTGCTCTAAATGATAAAGTAGTCGCAGTAAACAATGCAGTAGAAATCGACTTGTACGGACAGGTAAACTCGGAGTCTTCTGGAACGAAATATATATCCGGTTCAGGGGGGCAGCTTGATTTCACCTGCGGAGCCACCCTCTCCAAGGGCGGTAAAGCCTTTATCTGCATGTCCTCCACCAAGGAAGTTAATGGAAAGACAGTCTCTCGTATCGTTCCCTACATGGCTCCAGGTTCAGCAGTTACGGTACCCAAGACCTGGGTTTCCAGAGTAGTAACTGAGTACGGAATTGCCAATCTGATGGGACAGCCGGATTGGATCCGTGCTGAAATGCTGATCGATATCGCCCATCCGGATTTTAAGGATGATTTAATAAAAGCTGCCCAAGAACAGGGTATATGGACCAGAACCAATAAGATAAGATAACCTTAAGCCTCATTCTCACCAATTAATTTTCGTATTAAATGTACAGGAATTAAATTACAATTCCTGTACATTTTCTATATAATTATATATTCGCCCTCGTTTAGGAATGCAACAATATTCCAGCAATAATCATTTTCTGCATATCGGTCACACCTTCAACTATTGGCCCGGTGATAGCATCTCTATAACTCCTGGACACCTTATAATCATCCATTAAGCCATAAGACCCATGGACATCTACAGCAATTCGTGAAGCCTGCCAGGCCGCCTCAGTTACAAAGGTCTTGGTCAAAGCGGCGGTCTTGATGAACTCGACCTGATCCTGAATATCATTGGCTATACATCCTAAGCGATAGGTAAGCCAGCGGGCTGCTTCCAGGCTGATAGCCAGATCGGCTATTTTAACCTGAATAGTAGGAAATTTGGCAATTACTCCATCACGGTGCGTTTTCTGTTTAGCGTATTTAAGACTCTCTTCCAGAGCGGATCCCATTCCCCCCAGAGCACTAGCCGCCATACCGATTTTTCCGAAGCCAATCCCATACTGCAGGATAGGATATCCATGTCCCAGTTCTCCCAAAAGATTCTCAGCCGGAACCTGTACATCCTTGAGATACACATCGGATAAGACCTGACCATGTAATCCTATTTTTTCCCATGGTTCTGATACTGAATAACCCTCACAGAACTTATCAACTATAAATGCAGTGGGTTTTCCGCTCAGCTGATCCCGGGCAAACACCACCATAGGTCCTTTGTAGGTAGCATTGGATATGAAACGCTTAGTCCCATTCAGGATAAAGCCATCTTCCTGTTTAACCGCTGTAGTAGTAATCTGTTTGGGATCTGAACCAGTACCCGGCTCCGTAAAGGCAAATGATGCCAACCATTCTCCCTTACAGCAGGGGCCTATATATTTTTCTTTCTGGGCTTCAGTGCCAAATTTAGTAATAGCCCCTAGACCCAGGGTGTTTACCGATATCACTGATGCAACCGGCTTGCAAACCTTACTCAGCTGCTCCAAAACCAGTACATATCCATCGTAACCAGCCCCAGCTCCCCCATATTTTTCTTCATAGGGTAAGGCGAAGAAATCATATTCTGCCAATCGGCTGATAATATCTTCTGGTATTCGGTTTTCCTGATCAATTAGATCCGCTACCGGCTCCAAATATTTTTCAGCAAATTCCCGGGCGGAACTCTGTATCAACAATTGCTCCTTACTTA
>CAZXIR010000105.1:4786-5908 GCA_964640845.1 uncultured Syntrophomonas sp. | reverse complement strand
ATAAATTATTATATCAAGCAACAATAAGCTGCTTCCTCAAAGGAGAACAGCTTATTGTTGGCTGGCAATATGTCATATTAATTAATTTACTTAATGTGTCTCAAGCAGTCCAGCTTAAAAACGACTAAGGGGTACAGTATGGGAAATCAGATTTGAGGGGGTAAATCTGATTCAATATTCTTAATAACAACTGTACTGCTTGAGACAGAGTGGATTATTTAATGCTACAGTCATATTTATATACTTGTAGCTTTAAAGCAAAGAATATAAACATTATCCAAGATGGTTGCTATTAATCCTTCTATACCTTGAGCCCGCTAGCTGAAACTGAACTGTATACACGGGCCTCAAGGTAATATTCGAAGGAGGATTTAACTATTTTGTTACCTAGTGTTAACATGTTGTTACCTAGTGTTACCTGTTGTTAACCTAGTGTTACCTATCTGTAACCTATTGTTCTCGGTTGGCGACCCAGGCCTTTCTTCTATGTTAATACTTTCAAATTTACATGGCTTCATACTGGCTGGGAATGGTACCTGAGAATTCCAGCCATTCACTTGGCACCCAACCGCTAATTTGCCCATCCACCAGCAATTTATATGAACAGCTTCTTCCTTCATTGCCGCTTCGCTGTTCATCTCGAATGGCAACAATAATGCCCGTTTTTCCATGATAATCCCCGGCGGGACCTTTTACTATTGCTAACTCTTTAAGCATATTAATCATCACCTAACCTTAATCTGTGTTAACCCATATTTTGTAGTACACATATTTCGTATTTCACTTATATTATTAGCAAAAATTATGCCAACTTTCTAAAATCCAAGCACTTTGTCTTAATATTTTGTTTTTATCATCATCCGGTACCAGGCACGGTGACAGAAAAAGATACAGGTGCCGCCCTTAAGGAACAGCACCTGTATATAATGTATATGGTATTGTTTTTAGAAACCCGTTTTAATCATCTGTATGGCAGCATGGATTCTATTCAAGGTCTCTTCTTTACCCCAGATACTTATCAGGCTAGGTAAATCCGGCCCATGAACTTTTCCGCTAACTGCACTGCGCAGAGGCATAAAAACATTCTTCGGTTTGGACCCGGTCTTTTTGGTAACTGCTTTT
>CAZXIR010000105.1:0-4776 GCA_964640845.1 uncultured Syntrophomonas sp. | reverse complement strand
CCTTCACCCTGCAAGACCTCCAGAGCTTCTGCTTCATATTCAATATTATCAAATATTACCGCCACCTCACGGGTAATATCACTGAGACATACTAGATGGTCGCGGACCGTTACAATCATTAGGTTATATTTTTCCTGACTCATCCGGGCTGCTAACTCTGCATAGGGAGAATGATCAAGAAATGGCTTGACTAGATCGATTAGCTCATATATATCCAGCTTTTTTATATATTGCTGATTTATCCAATTTAGCTTGTCCATATCAAAAACCGCCGGACTTTTGGACACTCGTTCCAGAGTGAATGACCCCGCAATCTGCGCCGGGGACAGCAGTTGTTCCTCCCCTTCCGGAGCCCATCCCATCAAGGACAGGAAATTAAACATGGCATCGGGCAGATATCCCCTCTCCCGGTATTGGATAAGAGATGTGGCACCGTGCCGCTTGCTCATCTTCTGACGATCACTCCCTAATATTAAGGAGATGTGAGCAAAGGCTGGTCTTTTAAAATTTAGGGCTTCATAAATCATAAGCTGCCGAGGGGTGTTGGATAAGTGTTCTTCAGCTCTTATTACATGGGTTATTCCCATCAGAACATCATCAACAACTACTGCAAAATTATAGGTAGGCAGGCCGTCTGATTTTTGTATTATAAAATCACCTATGATATCACTTTCAAAACTTACCCGTCCCCTAACGATATCATCAACCACATAGATATTATTAGCCGGAACCTGAAAGCGAATAGTCGGGGTAATCCCTTGTTGGATTTTCGCTTCTATTTCTGCATCACTGAGATATCTGCACTTACCTAAATAACGGGGAGTTTCTCCCTTTGAAATTAACTCTTGCCGTTCCTGCTCCAATTCTTCTTCGGTACAAAAACAATAATAAGCCTGTCCTGATTCCATTAACTGCTGGGCATATTCCTGATAAATAGATACCCTTTCGGTCTGACGATAAGGCCCATTTTGGCCACCGGAGCCCACACCTTCAGTCCATTTTATTCCCAACCATTGTAGAGATTCTATAATTTCCTGCTCATATTTTCGTTTGGAGCGGTCCACATCAGTATCTTCTATACGCAGCACCAATTCTCCTTGATTATTTACCGCATACAGATAGTTGAATAAAGCCGACCGGGCTCCTCCTATATGCAGAGGACCAGTTGGACTAGGGGCGAACCTGACCTTTATACTACTCATTATATCTCCCTCCCTTTAACAACAGCTAATTATATCACTCTTGCTTATCAGCAAGCTAGCCTCCTACCAGAACCTTTATACGGGTTACCAGGTTTTCCAAAGCGTCCAAAAGCTTTTTAAGCAGGCCAACTGCCTCTTCCCCCTGGTTCTTTAACTCATCCAATTTTCTGTCCAGATTCTGCATCTGACTTCCCAATTGCCCGGCACTGATATTTAATTGCTGAATTTTTTGCATCAAGACCACAACTCTATTTATCTCTTGTTCAGATAATTTGATATTTAAGTCGGCACTTATCTCCAAAATTATTTTCTTTATTTCATCTGGATCACTGATGTCTTCTGCGACTACCCTTTTCTTTACTTCAAAAATAAACCTCTCGGCATCATCCGGTCCAATGCGATCTCCCAACTTGGAAGTTTCAGCCATCTCTTCATGGGCAGTGGCTTTGTTTTCTTCTTTAAGGTTTTCTCCACTTGCTGTTTCGAAGGCCTTTATAATACCAGTTAAAGCCGCCGTTCCTGACACCTCAAAAGGAGCTGCCACAACTACTCGGGCATCCTCTATACCGGCCGTGACCAACGCATTGGCGTACATAAAGGGTGTAATAGCAGTAATCTTTTCTGTTTGAACCTCTATACCGTTTCCTTTATCAAGCAATTCGCAATAAGCTGACGATATGGCTCTGCTGCCAATAAGCTTTTCGTCCACTACACCTTCCAGATAAGTTCTCTCTTCTTGATTGCTCACAGTAATATATCTTAGGCTCTTCCCTTTTTGCCATTCCTGGAAATATTTCATGACCATGTCTTTCTGCTCGGGAGTAAGATCTTCTCCCAGGCTTATGACTGCCTCAGGTTCCTCCTGGCCAGTTCCAGTGGTGATAATTTCGCCCCTTAAATATATGGTCCCCATCAATAGTATTGCAACTGCCAACCAGAAAATTTTAATCTTATTAATGCCCATCAACCATAATCAACCCCCTGCCTTTTGGTTAGCTTTCCTCAAGCCGGGGGAAATTATTATAAGTCTTCGATTAGAACTACCGCCTGAGCCGATATACCTTCACCGCGGCCCTCAAAGCCCAACTCCTCTGTAGTAGTTGCTTTTACATTAACTCTATGTTGTTCTATTCCCAGATGCTGAGCGATATTAATCCTCATAGCTTCCATATAACCTGCTAATCTAGGCTGTTGAGCTATTACTGTACTATCAACATTTCCAACCTTATACCCAGCCTGATTCAGAAGTGATTTTACTTCTGCCAGCAGCAGCAGACTGCTTATGTCCTTATAGCGCAGATCACTATCAGGAAAATGTTTTCCTATATCCCCTAGTCCGGCTGCTCCTAATAAGGCATCACATATGGCATGAAGCAGAACGTCAGCATCCGAATGACCCAGCAATCCACTTCGGAAAGGTATTTCTACTCCCCCCAATACTAATCTTCTCCCCTGCTGCAGGCGATGTACATCATAGCCCATACCAATACGCAAAAATTCTTCCCCCTTTCGATTATACGACAGTATTATTGCCCCTTGATAATAAGCTTTGGGCTACTGCAATATCCTCGGGAGTGGTTATCTTCAAGTTGCGGTTGTCGCTTTTTACTATTTTTACTCTTCCTATATACTTTTCAAAAAGAAAGGCATCGTCAGTGCCATATATCCCTTCAGCATAAGCCATTTCAAATGCTTTCCATAACATCTCAAATTTAAATACTTGCGGAGTCTGTACCGCGACAATACTGGCCCGATTAAGGGTATTAACAACAAACCCCTCATCATCAACCATTTTCAAGGTATCCCGGGCCAATACTCCAGGAACTGCTGCATCCCATCTATGGGCAGCCAAGAGCAGATCCTCCAACAGTTGCCTAGTCAAAAGCGGCCTGGCACCATCATGAATAGCAATCAAACCGGTACGGTTTTCAAAGGCATTCATACCCAACCATACTGAGTCCTGTCTTTCCCGTCCTCCAGGAATAACCCCCATTACTTTTTGGTAAGCATATTTTTTGATAATTTCACTTTCACAGTATTCTATCTCAGCTGGGTTGGCTACAACTACAATACTGTCAACTGAGTCAAAGTTTTCAAATGTATCCAGAGCGTAAGCAAGGACTGGTCGTCCCTTAATCATCATATACGGTTTATTCAGCTTACTATTCATTCTGCTGCCCATACCGGCAGCAGCAATAACCACCCGCAGGCTATTATCCAAATAAATTCACCTCTGCTGTGTCCTGCATAGAATGTGCAATGCCGGCATCTGTTCGGTTTTCTCTGGCCTTGCGGGTAAATATCATGCGACCCGCCGCAGTCTGGAATACACTGGTAACTACCACTTCCAAATCCTGGCCAATCTCATGGTTAGCTTCTTCAACTACTACCATAGTACCGTCCTCCAGATATCCAACCCCCTGGCCATACTCCTTGCCCTCTTTAATGATAGCCACCTGCATAGTCTCACCAGGATAAACGATCATCTTTACCGCATTGGTCAATTCATTGATGTTTAACACCTTAATACCTTGCAGTTCTGCTACCTTATTGAGATTATAATCATTGGTAATAATACTGGCATTCAATTGTTTGCAAAGACATACTAATTTCCCATCGACATCCTTTTCTTGAGTAATATCAGCTTCAATTATATCAATTTTTATGTTGGAATGTTTCTTCATTTTCGATAAAAGCTCCAAACCTCTTCGCCCTTTATTCCTTCTGATGGCATCTGAGGAATCTGCTATATGCTGCAGTTCTTCTATAACGAAAGTAGGCACTATGATCGGTCCCTCCACAAACCTGCTCAGGCACACATCGTATATCCGGCCATCTATAATAGCACTGGTATCAAGTACTTTATAATTGTCCCTTAATTCTCTTATTTCTTGGCCGCCTCCCTTGCTTTCTTTTCCCCGGGGTATAGTAGCAAACACATCAAAAGCCCGTCTGGTACCGATTGTTAAACCTAACCAAACACTAATCACGAATACTATAAGGGTCAAGTAACAACCCAGACCGTGAATGGTAGAGAGCGGAAAACTACTCAGTACACCTACCAGTATCCCCATCAAGAGTCCAGCCATGCCACCGATAATTACTTCGATAGCTGTCTCATCCAGCCTCTGATTTACCATCTTGATGAAATTCCCCCCTAATGTCAGCAAGAAACTGCCAACAACATAGCATAAGGCTGAGCATAGCAGCCCAACCCCGATCATCCAGGCCATATTGAACTTTACTATGACCTGAAGCATATAGGCTAAACAAGTTCCTATAACAAGGGCCATAAAAAATAAGTTCCTGGAAATTAATAGTTTATTATACATATTATGCACCTCCATATTAATATTTTGATGTTTAAACCTGCCTATTATACATAAATTCCAAATCAGGAGGCTATTGAACAGAATTATTAAGTCGAATTCAGGTGAATCATCTTTGAATGCCTGTCTTACCCAAATTGACAAATATTCTTCAGCAAGGATATAATTAATAAAATCACATAATTAAAGGGGGGCAGGTCTTTCGTGAAGGACTTGATTTGTGATGAGTTTCAGAATGTAGTAGG
>CAZXIR010000104.1:0-7971 GCA_964640845.1 uncultured Syntrophomonas sp. | reverse complement strand
GAAGGATCTAGATTCTTCACTCCGTTCAGAATGACAGCTTAGAGTGACTTTCTTATATTTTTGTATTATGCAAAATCCTCAAGTAAGCACAGTGGAGGGATTAGAAATGAAAGTGGTAATACTGGCCGGGGGATATGGAACCCGGTTAAGTGAAGAAACTGATCTTAAACCCAAACCTATGGTAGAAATAGGGGGTGAGCCTATTCTGCTTCATATAATGAAAATCTTTTCCCATCAGGGATTTAACGAATTTATCATCTGCTCGGGGTATAAGAGCTATGTTATCAAGGAGTATTTTTCCAATTATTATCTGCATTTAAGCGACCTGACCTTAAACCTGAGGGACAATTCCATTGAAATTCATAACAGCCAGGCTAAACCCTGGAAAATCACCATAGTGGATACTGGACTGAATACCTTAACCGGCGGCCGGGTGAAACGAATCCAAAAATATATAGGTGATAACCCCTTCATGCTCACATATGGAGATGGAGTTGCAGATATCGACCTTAAGGAATTAGTCAGTTTTCATCAACAGCATAATAAGTTTGCCACAGTTACTGCAGTTCAGCCTGCTGGACGCTTTGGCAGCCTGCAGATCAATGATGATGATATGGTTACTTCGTTTATCGAGAAGCCCGATGGTGACGGCACCTGGATAAACGGCGGCTTTTTCGTAATGCAGCCCGAATTTTTCGATTATCTGGAAGGTGATAACACCAGCCTGGAGCGGGAACCCCTGGAGAAATTAGCGCAGGAATGTCAGCTGGCAGCATATAAACACAGGGGGTTCTGGCAGCCCATGGATACCCTGCGGGATAAAAACAGGTTGGAAGAATTCTGGAACTCTGGTAAAGCCCCCTGGAAGGTTTGGTAGCAATGAATAGTTCATTCAGCGATTTTTATTCGGGAAAAAAAGTTATGATTACCGGTCATACCGGCTTTAAAGGCAGCTGGTTGTCCCTGTGGTTAAAACATCTGGGAGCCGATGTGAGCGGTTATGCCCTGGATCCGCCCACGAGTCCCAGTATTTTTGATTTATGCCATACCGCCCGCGGCATGAAAAGTATCTTTGGAGATGTCCGAGATCTAGGACATTTAAATTCGGTAATACAGGAAGAAAAGCCGGAAATAATCTTTCATCTGGCTGCTCAATCTCTGGTGAAACGTTCATATAAGGAGCCTGTTGAAACCTATTCCACAAATATTATGGGAACGGCCCATCTGCTGGAATCAGTACGCAGGAGCCAATCGGTTAAAGCGGTAGTAATTGTCAGCAGTGACAAATGCTATAAAAACAATGAATGGTACTGGGGGTATCGTGAAACTGATACCCTGGGTGGTGCTGACCCTTACAGCAGCAGCAAAGGATGCTGTGAATTAGTCGCAGCAGCATATATAGATTCCTACTTTAATCCCGATAGGTATTTACAGCATCAGACTGCCGTGGCAACCGCAAGAGCTGGAAATGTTATCGGCGGCGGGGATTGGGCTGAAGATCGGTTAATCCCTGATTGCATAAAAAACCTTCATCATCAGCAGAGCATATTAATACGTTCACCAGATGCAGTAAGACCATGGCAGCATGTACTCGAACCACTTGGAGCCTATCTGCTTTTGGCCCGGAATTTATATTTAAATGGAACCCGATTCAGCGGTGCCTGGAATTTCGGACCTGACTATGGTGATGCCCGATCTGTCCGCTGGGTTGTTTCAACTCTGATCAAACTCTGGGGTAATGAAGCTGCCTGGGAAATAGATGAAAATCCCCACCCTCATGAAGCGAATATCCTAAAACTGGACTGTTCTAAAGCGAAAACAGTACTTAACTGGAAACCCAATTGGAATTTGGAACAGGTATTAGAAAAGACAGCCGGCTGGTATAAAGCCTATTTTAATCAGGAAGATATGCTGGAAGTCACTTTGGAGCAGATACGCAGTTTTGAAAATACTTTTTATGAGAAAGTAGGTGTGATTCAATGAGATGCCGTTTTTGTAACCAAGAGCTTAATTACAAACTGCTCTCCTTAGGTACTACACCTTTATCTAATTCTTTTTTAAGCAAAAAGCACTTATCAGAAATGGAACCTTATTATCCTTTGGAAGTATACGTTTGCGACCAATGTTTTCTGGTACAGACAGCAGAATATGCACATCCGGAGGATATCTTTAATAAAGAATACGCTTACTTCTCTTCTTACTCAGATAGCTGGCTTACCCACTGCCGAGAATATACAGAAAAGATGCTGCGGCTTTTCTCATTGGATGAGAATAAACAGGTGGTTGAGATAGCCAGCAATGACGGCTACCTCCTGCAGTATTTCATGGAAAAGGGTATCTCCATTCTGGGAATTGAACCCGCGGCGGCGGCGGCAGATGACGCTATTGCCAAGGGCATTTCAACCTTAAAAGTTTTTTTCGGAAAAGAAATAGCTCAATCGTTAAAATCAGAAGGAAAAAGTGCAGATTTGCTGATAGGCAACAATGTGCTGGCCCATGTACCCAATATTAATGATTTTGTTAGCGGGCTTAAAATACTGCTCAACCCACAGGGCGTAATCACCATGGAATTTCCACATCTAATGAAGCTGATTGATCAGGTTCAATTCGACACTATCTATCACGAACATTTTTCCTATTTCTCGCTGATTTGTGTAGAAGAAATTTTTTCTGCCCATGGTTTGAAAATATTTGATGTAGAAGAAATCCCTACCCACGGAGGTTCCCTTCGTATCTATGCCTGCCACCAGGCCGATACTTCGAAGTCACCCTCGGTAAAGGTCAAGCAGCTGATAAAACGAGAAATAACAGCCGGGTACACTGATATAGAAAATTACCTGTCTTTTACAGAAAAAGTACAGTCGCTGAAAAGAGAAATCCTCTTGTTTCTTATTCTGGTCCGTGAAAATGGTAAAAGTATTGCTGCATATGGTGCTCCTGCCAAAGGAAATACCCTCTTAAATTATTGCGGTATAGGTACGGATTTTATAGATTACACAGTTGATAAAAATCCTCATAAACAAGGACAATTCCTTCCTGGTTCGCATATACCAATTAAAAGCACAAATATATTTGAAACCAGCAAACCCGATTATATTATTATTTTGCCCTGGAATCTTAAAGAAGAAATAAGCGAGCAGCTGGCTTACGTACGAAAATGGGGAGCCAAGTTAGTAACATTTGTACCTCATGTAAAGGTGTTTTAATATGATATTTAGTGAATTAGAACTTAAAGGAGCATATATTATTGAGCCTGAACCCCTAACAGACGAACGAGGCTTCTTCGCCCGTATCTTCTGCCGTCAGGAATTTGCCAAATATGCTCTTAATCCCTGTATTGCACAATGCGATATTTCTGTTAACAGACGTAAAGGTACCATTCGAGGAATGCATTATCAAATTACTCCTTATCAGGAAGCAAAACTGCTTAGCTGTATTAAGGGATCAATATATGATGTACTTATCGATCTAAGGAAAGACTCCGCTACTTTTTTGAAGTGGGAGGCAGTATATCTAAATGAAAAAAACCGCCAGATGCTTTATATTCCAGAAGGATTTGCTCACGGGTTTCAAACTCTCCAAGACAACACTGAAATATATTACCAGATATCAGAATATTATCATCCCGAATGTTCTAGAGGATTAAGATGGAACGATCCTAAGCTAGCCATACCCTGGCCGCTTTCTGAAAAAATAGTTTCCCGGCGCGATGATTCATTTCCTCTATTAGACGAGATGGGAGGCCTGGTCAATGAATAAGAAAATAGTGTTCTGGGGTGGGACCGGGCAGGCTAGAGTGCTCTATGAATGTATAGCAGGATCCGACATAGAACTCGTTGCCATTTTCGATAACAACAAGCAGCTTGAATCACCTTTCCTTGAAGTCCCTCTATTTCATGGTCAGAGTAGTTTTATGACCTGGCATTCCTTGCATCAAGATGAGAAAATATATTTTCTGGTAGCTATAGGAGGCAGCAAAGGTAAAGACCGCATGAACATACAAACCTGGCTGCAGCAGGAAGGTCTTAGCCCCTATACAGCACAGCATAATACAGCCTTTCTGGCCCAAGGTGTCACCATAGGCAGTGGATCCCAGATCCTGGCCCGATCAGTAATAGGGGTAGAGACTCAAGTCGGCCGAGCATGCATAATTAACACTGGATCAATTATTGATCATGAGTGCATTATTGGTAACGGTGTACATATCTGCCCGGGCGCGGTCCTGGCTGGATGCGTTGAAATTGGCAGATATGCGACAATCGGTACTGGAGCGGTAATACTGCCCCGGATAAAAATTCATGAAGGAGCAGTTATCGGAGCCGGGGCGGTAGTAACTAAAAACATCCCGGCTTATACAGTTGCGGCAGGAAATCCTGCCCGGGTATTAAGGAGTTTGTGAGATGAAAAATAATTACCTGAAAGAACTCAGTCGCAGATGGTTTACCGAATCCTGCCGGCATCGTTATTCATATTCTTTCACCTGGTTGGGAAGGCCTGTAATACAGTATCCCCAGGATATGATGGCAGTTCAGGAAATCATCTGGCGAGTAAAACCTGATCTAATAATCGAAACCGGGATCGCCCACGGCGGTTCGCTGATATTTTATGCTTCCATGCTTGAACTCATAGGCGGAGATGGAAGGGTTATCGGCATCGACATAGACATTCGTGAACACAACCGGATCGAAATAGAAAACCATCTTATGTATAAAAGAATAAGCATGCTGGAAGGTTCATCCACTGACCAACACATCTTAGAAGAAGTCCGACATATCGCCGAGAGCAAAAGCCGAGTTCTGGTAGCCCTGGATTCCCTTCACACTCATGAACATGTTTTAAGAGAATTGGAGCTCTATTCCCCTCTGGTGACCAAAGGCAGCTATCTGCTGGTTTTCGATACTGTAATAGAAGACCTGCCAGACGACTTTTTCCCGGACCGGCCCTGGGGAAAGGATAACAACCCTAAAACAGCGGTAAAGGAATTCCTGAAGACCAATGATCGTTTTTCCATAGATAAGGAAATTGAAGAAAAATTACTTATTACCACTGCTCCGGAGGGTTATTTGAAATGCATCAAGGAGTGATATCACTTTGAGCAGCGAAAGAATACCCGTTGCGGGTCCATGGATTACACAAAAAGAGATAGACTATGTTGCGGATGCGGTTGCCAACGGCTGGTACGAAAACAGTACTGAATATATTCAGCGGTTTGAAGAGGCCTTTGCGCAATATATGGGAGTAAAGTATGCGATTTCTCTGCCATCCTGTACATCGGCGATCCATCTATCACTTCTGGCCTTGGGAATAGGAGCAGGCGATGAGGTTATTGTCCCCGACATCACCTGGATAGCAACTGCCGCTCCTATTACTTATGTTGGTGCCACACCGGTATTCGCTGATATTGATGAAAAGACCTGGTGTATTTCTGCGGACTCACTGCAAAAATGTATTAGCGCCAAAACTAGAGCAGTTATTCCGGTTGATCTTTATGGCAATATGCCCAGTATGGATGAAATACAAAAAATAGCCCAGGATTATAATCTGGCCATAATTGAAGATGCTGCTGAAGCCATTGGCTCAGAATATAAAGGAAGAAAAGCTGGAAGCTTTGGGGATACCGGGGTTTTTAGTTTTCATGGTTCCAAGACCATGACCACCGGCGAAGGAGGTATGCTGGTTACGGATAATCCAGAACTACATACTCGCTGTCTGCTGCTCAGGGATCATGGACGCCAAACTGGAGGTAAATTGTTTTGGAATTTGGAAGTAGCCTATAAGTATAAAATGAGCAGTATGCAGGGAGCGCTAGGTTTAGCGCAATTAGAGAGAATTGAGGAGTTGTTGACAAAAAAGAGAGAAATATTCCAGTGGTATAGGGATGAATTGGGAGAATATCCAGGGCTAACTTTGAATTATGAGTCTGCCGATATAAGGAACACTTATTGGATGGTGACGGCTATTATTAAGATAAACCCAGGATTGGACAATAGTTATTTGCTGCAGCAGATGAAAATGAGACATATTGATTGCCGCCCTTTTTTTTACCCTTTAAGCATGCTACCGGCTTACCAAAACAGCCGTGAAGCTCAAAAAGCACAACAAATCAACGTCAATAGCTATAAGATATCCCCCTACGGCCTGAACCTTCCCAGCGGCTTTAATATGACCAGAAATAAAGTCCGTTATGTCTGTGATAATCTCAAAGCCATTTTAGACAAGTATCTGGAGGTAATGTAATGCCAAATTCACTTTCCACCATTCTAATCCCCACTTTTAACCGTTCCCATTACCTGGCTCGTTTGCTCCAATATCTGGCTGCCAACTTTAACCTGGAACAGGTAAAGGTGGTGGTATTGGATGGGTCTGATAAAGAAGCCTCAGCTAATGAAGCCATATGTGCAAAGACAGCTGCTGAATATCGGTATTATGGCCCAGACATTCCGATATTGGAAAGATGGCTGGATGGTATCAAATCAACAGAAACCGAATTTGTCTCTTTTCTGGCTGATGATGATATCCTGCAGCCAGATGGTTACTATGATTGTCTGAAGTTTCTTGCATCCCATCCGCAATATTCAATAGCTCACGGTAATTATGTCTGGTTCGCGGATAAGAGAGAAGAGGTTCTCCTGTATCCAGGATATCAAACCTTTTCTATAGAGCATGATTCCCCGCTGGAAAGGCTTTTCTGTTTTCTTGCTAACTATTTACCCATAACCTATGGTATTTATCGCACTGATATTTTAAGTATTGCTTACACAGAAACCATATCCCATTTAGCGCTGGATAATTTGCATTTTACCGAGCTCTTGAGCGGATGTATACCTGTTTTGCTGGGTAAAGTGAAGAAGTTGGATACCAACTATTACGGCAGAAATATTGGAGAGTCATCTCCCAGGCCGTTAATAATATATCCCCAATTGGTCTTTGCCGAAGACTTTTCCTATCGATATGGCTGCATCAAAAATGCCTTAAAGAAGATCTTGCAGGAAAGAGAAAATCCGAAGATTGTATCAGATGCAATCGATTACTGTTTTGGTGCTTACTATGGAAAAATACTGAATAAACATAACATTTCACAACATTTTACCAGGCTGCTGGATATTTCTCCCTGAAAAAGTCGGTTGATGTATAAAAGTAACTGCAAATCAAAATCTCTTAGTGGTCCAAACTCATTCTCACAAAATTATATTTCAGCCATAATATGTATATTATTATTTGTTTTTATAATATCGTGCTGAACACATTTCAGGGAGGAGATTATCATACTTAATAAAAATATGAACCTGCTGAAAACACATTTTCCCCTGGTATGGCGCAGGCTTAAGGAACTCGAAGGTAATTTGGATCCAAACTTAGTCAAAACCCTTGACCCTGTTAAAGGATTTCCTAATCTGCTGCTGGACATACCAGCCCATCATTATATTCATGATCTGGATGATCCAGTCCTGGAGGCCAATAAGTTAATTGACCAGCATGACAATCCGGAGGAATACTCCGATGTTCTCTTTTATGGAATAGGTCTGGGATACCACCTGAATATATTCATCAATAGATATCCTGGTATAGTATTTTCAATATATGAGCCAGTGCCGGAAGTATTCTTTCAATTTTTGTCTTATGTAGATTTGACTGATATACCGCTGTCTTTAATAAAATATATCTTTGTGGAAGGAAAACCCGATGATATACGGGTATTTTCCCAGGAATATGTTGGTCAAATGCGAGATTCAGTGCTGGTAATCGATTTCCCCTCTTACAAGAACATTTTTTCAGAACAATATGATAATTTCTTTATTCAATTTGAAGCCGCCATTAATGAACGTAGGAGTTCAGTAAATGTAATAACTGCCTTTGAAAAACGCTGGACCCTTAACAGTATTCTGAACTTTGATACAGTACTATCCACCCCCAACATTATTTTGGAAAAGAAAGACTAAATGACTCTACAGCAAGTTATTTTGTAGGTAA
>CAZXIR010000103.1:0-7986 GCA_964640845.1 uncultured Syntrophomonas sp. | reverse complement strand
ATATCAAAAGGAGAGTATGCTTTTTATGCTTTTTGGGGACTTTTTCAGTGGTCTCAGAACGTCCCCGTGTTTCTGTTTCAAAAACCCTACTTTTTCAGCAGCCTCGAACCGTGGCTATGTACTGCGTTCTGGTGTTCTTGACAGGTCTTGATGAAATACTTCATATTTTCCAATTCTGCCTCCCGGGTTTTTTCACTCGTATCACCCCGGCCCAGACGATCGCATAGTGACAACAGAGCAATCTCCCCCGGAGCTACCTCACTGATCATGGTATCAATATCTGCCCAGGGCAGTTTCTTGACGACAAAAAGGATCTGCATATGCCACCTTACCATCTGCGATACCTTACTTACGAACTCCTCATCATCAGTAAACTCCATTAAAAAACCGGCCGCCAAAATCGCACCATGTTTGTCATGGTCATAGGCAGTAATTTTACCCCGTCGAATTCTGGTAGTATGAGCTTTACCCAGATCGTGCAACAGAGCCGACCACATGAAAACCCGGGGGTTATCACTCAGATGTTTTCCCTGTGCGGCCAGATCCACTACCAGCAAGGTGTGCTCCCATACACTGCCTTCTGGATGGTGAACCGGCGACTGCTCAATCTCCTTTAGATCTGCCAAAAGAGTAAAAGGGTAAGTCTCCCCAAACCATCGGTTATCAGCCACACGCCTCAAATATAGAGAAGGTTTCTTATCATTTAACAGATGATCCTCCAGTTTGGCAAATTCTTCATCCACATCCATCAAGAACTTCACCCCCTAATAAAAAACAACCCATAACCCTAGCTTTCCCCCACCTCACCACATTAACCCAACCAAACAAGGGGACCAAACACGGGGAAGGTTCTAAGTCCCCTTGTCTAGAAGAACCGTCCCTTGTTTGGTGCAAAAAGGAATGATACAATATATAAAAAAATGAGGGAGGTAAAATGCCCAGACAGGCCAGACAAAAGAGCAAAACCGGCGAGATTTAAGGGACGTAGCTGGTATGACAGTTTCACTTATCCGCAGTCTGGATTCTCTTTATCCGATAATCATAAATGCCACCAGAGATTAAAACTTTCCAAGATTGGCAATATAAAAATTAAATTGCATCGGTGGGTACTATAATGAGGATAAAAGACGAGGCATTGCGTGAGGAGGGTTTGCATATCTTGGGTAATAAGCCTCTAAGTGAATTGCATTTGATGTCCAAAACAGAACGAGATGAAATTCTGCACCGTCCCTTTGTTTTTAGTTGGAAGGAGAGTTAAGCGTGAAAAGAATTGGAATATTTTTGCTGGTTAATATGCTGGTTTTAACCACCATACTGATCGTAACGTCGTTTCTGGGGGTTAACCAATATATTACAGCCAGTGGTATCGATTATTACAGCTTGTTCATTTTTGCTGCGGTCATAGGATTTAGTGGTTCAATCATCTCCCTGCTTATGTCCAAATGGATAGCAAAACATATGATGAATGTAAAAGTGCTGGATCCCAACAGCAACCTGGGCTCCAGGGAGCGGCAGTTATATAACATGGTAGACAATCTGGCCAAAAAGGCCGGCCTGCAGAAGACCCCGGAAGTAGGTATATATCCATCAGCAGAAGTAAATGCTTTTGCTACCGGCCCCTCGAGGAACAATTCCCTGGTAGCTGTTTCCAGCGGGCTCTTGGATCGTATGAGTGGTGATGCAGTAGAAGGAGTCCTGGCTCATGAAATAGCACATGTAGCCAATGGCGATATGGTAACCATGACCCTAATACAGGGAGTAGTCAACACCTTTGTGGTGTTCCTGGCTCGTATCATCGCATATGTTGTCTCAGGTTTTGTAAGAGAAGAAGCGCGCGGTATAGTACATTTTATCAGCATACTGGTCTTTCAGATATTATTGTCGATCCTGGCCAGCATTGCCGTCATGGCCTATTCACGTCATCGGGAATTTGCAGCAGACAGCGGCGGAGCAACATTAGTTGGAAAATCAAAAATGATTCAAGCCCTGCGTTCACTAAAGAGTACCGTTCATTTGGTCGACAACCAGCAGGAAGCAGTTGCAACTTTCAAAATCAGCGGCGAGAAAAAAGCCGGCCTCAAGCAATTACTATCAACTCACCCGGACCTGGATGAGCGTATCAGACGCCTGGAACACTAATAGTCCATAGCAAATCAGGGGACGGTTTGGAGTTATCACCCAGGCATGCTAATGATTTAACCATGTCTGCCGGCAGGGGCACTTCAAATTGCAGCCGGGTCCCGGTGCGTGGCTGATCCAGAGTTAGCAGCCCGGCGTGCAGAGCCTGCCGATTGATCAATGGAGATGGGGTTCCATATAAGGTATCCCCACAGATAGGATAGCCGGATTGGCTGAGGTGCACCCTAATTTGATGAGTACGCCCGGTACCCAAAGTCAATGAGAGTAGGGTGAAACCTTCATAGCGTTTCAATACCTGGTAATTGGTCAGAGCCGGCTTGCCGGATTCATCAACCACCCGAGCACAGAGGCGTGGATCCAGATGGGCAATGGGAAGATTAATACATCCCCGGTCTTCCGGCACCACGCCTTCAACCAAGGCTTGATAAACGCGGCTGATAGTCCCCGCCTTTTGCTGGCGATACATGGCTTGGTGGGCATATTGACTTTTGCCAATGAGAATAAGGCCGGAAGTATTCTTATCCAGGCGGTTAATGGGCCTGAAAAGAGTGGTTAGGCCCTGCCCAGCCCAATAGCAGGTCACCGCATTAGCCAGAGTTCCCCCGGATATACCTTTTACCGGATGAACCGCCAGGCCTGCCGGCTTATTAATCACTAGCAGATCCTGATCTTCATAGACCACATCCAGCGGTATATATTCAGGTTCAATAGTATTTTCCTCCTCCAGGTCGATATCTACAGTCACCTCATCACCCGCCTGCAGCTGATAGTTGGTTAAGCAAACCTGACCGTTAACCTGAATTTTATTCTGTTGCTTCAATTTAGTCAGCAGGGAATGAGATAATTTCAAATGATTTTTCATTACATCCCGCAGATAAACATAATTATCCGCCGGGTCAACTATATAAAAAAGAATATTATCATCCATTCTCCTACCTCTTATCCTAAATCGTCTAGTACAGCCTGTTTTGCCAATACTATATGCCAAGTCACCCCCACTGTCAAACAGGGGAAAAACAAGGGACGGTCCCCCTGGTCTCGGACCGGCCCATGGCCGTCTATTCCGACAGTGAGTCTTCGTTGATCACCACCGGCTGTTTTCTCAAAGCAGAGTGCAGCAATTTGCGTTCGATATAAAAACGGTCAGAAAAAGGCTCATATTTAATGGTATCCACTGCGGCAGGCAGTCCCTCCCCGGTCAGGTAGAGAACCATGGCCGAATAAGGCACGGCCTGATCGGCGTACAGTCCCCTCAATCCAGCGGCACCGGAAGTACCCGGGTTAAGCATAATGGTGCCATTATTAACCATTATTGACTGCTGGTGGGTATGGCCATACACGATTAAAGGAAAGTCATCGGTAAGCTTCTGCGCCGCCTGGGGATTGTGAACCACCACCAGGTCAGGTTTTGCTTCCGTCTCAGCGGCGGTTTGTATCAATGCTGCCGCCTGTTCCTGTATCAGAGATTCCCAGGCCAAAGCATCTTTCAATTCAACTTCCGAACTGCTGGCCAGCGGGTCCGCAGAGCCCAATATTCTGATACCGGCAACGTCTATAACCTTACCATCCAGAACAACCCCGTTATCAAGTTCGCTAACAAAATCGATAATTTCCGGGGTATCGTGATTTCCCGGGCAGAATACATAGGGGACCTGGATACTGCTGATTCTAGCTCCATATTCAGCCTCCATGGAAGTACCCAAATCAGTCAGATCCCCGGCATCCAGTACCAGATCCACCTGGAAAGTGGTAGCAATCTCATTTACAAACTCAACCCCCAGAGGATTGCTGTGCAGGTCGCTTACCAGCAGCACTTTCTTAAAGGCGCCATCCTCCATAGGGCTGGACAAAAAGGAGAGTCCGCTGGAATTGCTCATCAGAACACTGATGTTGCCCACTACCTTACGGGTATCAGCCTGCAATTCTTCCAGCCGGTCTATAAATTCACCTGGTTCCGGAATCAACTGGGGGGCCAGGGCGATGACACCGCAGTAAACAGGCTCTTTAAATGCTTTAAAATCATAATTCTGAGCAGTGTTAAATAACAGCAAAGCCATTAACCCAGCACAGGCCAATCCTGAGCCCAATGCTATTCGAAACCGGCCGCGCCATATAATTAGAACGGAAAAAAAGGCCCCACAAAAAATGACCACTAACTGCCTGGTGATAAATGGCTTAACTATAGCCACCAGGCCCTCATAAATATTATTCCAGCCCTGGATGGAAGTCACAGATTCTTTTGTCAGAGCACTATCTGCTCCCGTACCTATATAAACCAGCTTTACTTTCATTGCCAGTGGTGTGCTGTGAGTTGAGGCAGACACACTGCCCAAAGGAGAAACATCAATGGTCGTACTGCCAGTCCGGGCAGGCAGGGCAGAGACCGAGAAGGTTAGACCTTGGATATTATAATTGGTCGGTCCCACCACATTAAGGGCCAGGAGGGCACCAAGCAGTGCGGTTATAATAATTCCCACCGGCCGCATGTTTTTAATAAATTTCACAACTTCGGTCCAGGGTATTTTATTCACCAAAAACACCTCCAACAACCAATCGATAAAAATCGACAATACTAACCCCATTCTACCATCTAAATTGCTCCCAAAGCTCTGGTTTATTAAGCCAAACTGGCGACCAGGGGGAAGACAGGGGGACGTTTCGTTTGTCTTATTTTCATGCTTGCCCAGCATGGAGAATAAGACAAACGAAACGTCCCCTTGTCTTCATCGTCGCCCTGTCACCCCCGCCCCCCTGGTCGCCATAACCGTCCGTCCGATTAGGAGGAGCGTATATCTCGCAGCAGGAGCTTGGAGCGATCCTGCACTTCCAGCACTGCCAGACAGATAAACAGAATTATCAGTGCCACCAAGGTCCTATCCCCTGGTATTAAGGTAATTCTAAGGTAATCTACCAGAAGAAAATGCATCAGATAAATCCCGAAACTCCGTTCACCAACATAAGCCAGGAACTTTTCTCCCAGAGGCTTGGCACTACTATAGTAGATAGCCAAAAACAGGGTCAGGCCCAGGGCCAATGGGAACAGGGCCACTTTATTAAACAGGTAGCCCACAGTATTATTCAAATAAGGTTCCAAAAGACCGATAGCCGCCACCGCTAAACTACCGATGGCAAAGGCCCGCGGGTGTTGAGTAATATAATCCTTGATGCGTGGATATTCGGCCAGCAGCATACCGATAGCAATGAACCCCCACCATTTTGGAGGCATCGGATATGGCCAACTTATCCAGTGAATGTGATAAGTTTTCGAAATTTCCAACATGAAGGTCACATATAGATTGCTGAGAATCATGAAGATCAAGATATACTTGCGCCACAGCTTGGGGAGAAAATAAAGCAGCGGCAGAAAGACAGCGAAAACTATGTAATGGAACATGAAATACATGTGCAAAGCAGTTTTGCCCAGGATAATGTCCATCACCGTGAAAGCCTTGCCAACCGTATAATAATAGAAACCGCCGTAAAAAACCGCCCAAATCAGATAGGGAATATACGATTTTTTAATCTTTTTCCAGGTTGATTTGAACCAGTTTTTGTATGAAGGACTGTACATGAAATAACCTTGAATTATGAAAAACATAGGCACACACCACATAGCCAATTCCCGTATAAAAACGGCCACCGGGTCCGTGCCGCCCCGATAAACATGGCTAAAAATAACTGAGATGATACCCAGGCCTTTTAACACATCAAACATGAGATTTCTTTCCTTGGTCATTGTTACCCATCCCTTCGTTTACATTAAACAACTTACAAAATACATTTTCCTGCCAGTTAAGTAAAATGTCAATGAGAAAGTGAAATATTTCTCATGCGGCCAGGGGAACAGTTCCTTGGTCGTACCCCTGTTTTCTGCTCCTATTTGATAACCCTTATTAGCCATTTCTCATATAATAAATAAATATATAACTTGCTTATAAGGGATGGCTTATGAAAAAAAACTCTATTAATCTGCCCGTATCAACTCAATTAATAGAAGCCTTACAGATTAACTCAGGAGAGACTTATAATATTGCGTTGGGCAAAAAAATGGTGAGAGCTCGCATAGGTGAAGCAGATCCAAGCCAACCTGCTACTGACCAGCAGGCCGTATACATTACCGATGATTTAGCAACCGCCTTTGGACTGCCGGCGGGAATCAGTTTAAATATTATCCAAGGCAAGAAATTGCTCCGGCTTGGTCCCTTGGTAGGAATTTTGGCAGGAAGATACAGTAAAGAACGTGGCTCTTTTGGGGCACAGAACACATTCTTTCGCAGCTTGTTGAGCAGTATGCGGAACTTGAATGGAGCCGGTTTCATTTTCTGTCCTCAGGACATCAATGCCGACCGCAAATGCATACATGGTTATTATATATCCGAAAAATCCGATGAGCGCTGGAAACGCATGTATTTCCCACTGCCCGACGTTTGCTACAATCGATATTTCAGTGATGGTGGCTCAGTCGGCTCCTACCATACCATAGCCCTGCTAGCCAGACATGGAGTCAAAACATTCAACAATTCCATCGGCAGCAAATGGGCCGTACATCGCCTGTTGGTGCAAAACAAGGACGTTGCCCCCCACCTGCCCGAAACCCGCTTGCTGGAATCCAGTCAAGTCTTGGCCTCCATGTTAAAGAGACACAAGGAAGTCTATCTTAAACCACCCGGCGGCTGCAAAGGAAATGGGATCGTCCGGGTAAGCAAAAGAAAAGGTGCCTACCTGTTCAAAACCGCTGATGGCGACAAGTGTTGTATCTGCCGCAGTCTTCAGGAAATCCTGTTAAAAGCAAAGGCAAGTATGAATAGCACCATGCCAATTGTCCAGCAAAGCATCCGGTTTACCGAAAATGACCGACATGTAGACTTTCGGGTTCTCGTACAAAAAAATCGTTTAAATCAATGGAATGTAACCGGCATCGCCGCCCGGGTAGGAGCCAGCGGCAGAATCACCACTAACCTGCATACCGGTGGAAAAGCTCAGGAACCTGCAACCATTCTTCGGGAGATAGGATTTGCTCCCCGGCATATTTCTGATATCAGCACTCAGTTGGAAGAAATGGCCTTAAAGATAGCAGAGATAATTGCCAGCAAAGCCAGGGCCATAGGCGAACTAGGCCTGGATTTCCTAATCGACACCAATGGCAAAGTGTGGTTCCTGGAAGCCAACCCCAAACCAGGTCGACGCTCCTTCAGCGAAATCAGCCAGGACATCAGAAAAGTAGCGGTATCCAGACCCATGGAATACGCCCTCCACCTCGCCGGCTTCTAAGACGACCAGACAGAGCCACGGGGACAGAGCCACGGGGACAGGTTCCTTGGCCCATTCCGGGCCAAGGAACCTGTCCCCGTGGCTCTGTCCCCGTGGCTCTTGTCCCCGTGGCTCTGCAAGAACCGTCCCCCTGGTCGCCTGCTGATGTATAATCTATGGTTTATTGGGAAAATTATGGATATATCCAAATTGTTGGAATTACTTAATACACCACAAGGAGGTACCATTAGTGCGAGAAAAAAATTATCCCGATCCGGACAAAAAGATAATTTTTCCCCAGGATTGGTTGCGATTCTTTGGCAAAAACAGAAAGAATCTGGATATGAAAGAAGAGCACCAGCAGGAAGATAAGTAATCCAAACGAGACCAGGGGGACGGTTGGGTGAAGACAGGGGGGACGTCAGACTGTGTGAAAGATTATTCACTCTAATGGTCCACAAACCTAATAGCACACAGTTTTCTTCCCCTGTCTCGGTTAATTAACAGTAAATGCAAAAAAATGACTTATCTAAGGCTTATACGGCCTGTAATCTACTCACCATTTCCTTAACTCCCAGGATATTTATTGCCCTGGTT
>CAZXIR010000102.1:6471-8009 GCA_964640845.1 uncultured Syntrophomonas sp. | reverse complement strand
TCTACACCAATCAAGTTGCCCATTATCCAAGACCCCTCATCTATTTCAACCAGCACTAAAATATAGGGGACTTCATTCTGACGACCTTCCGGGGCTACATTTGTGGTAGTAAAGGTCACTATCTTACCTTTACCCGCTAATTCAACGATGTCCAGGTCAGCAGCGGAGCACTCATTGCAGACCATCATGGGCGGACAGGTAATAGCCCCACATTTATTACACTTCAATCCCATCAATTTATTTTTCTTAAGCGCCTTATTATAATCTTTAAACGGAAGCTTGTATTCCATATCAATCCCTCCTTCTTAATTAGCTGACAAAATCAGGTTAACGATTACACCATCTCCGCCTAAGGTATCAACCAGGCCAATTTTGGCTCCTTCTACCTGTCGTCCCTGGTCTGCCATCTGACCCCGCAATTGACGGGTTACTTCATATACCTGAGAAGCTCCAGTAGCTCCAATCGGATGACCCTTGGACTTAAGTCCTCCAGAAATGTTTATGGGAATCTTGCCGCCAATTTTTGTCTCACCTTTTTCCCAAGCTTCTCCAGCTGTGCCAAATTCAAAAAACCCAAGACACTCGGCTGCAATGAGGGAAGCAATACTAAAACAATCATGGAGTTCACATATATCGATATCTTGTGGTGTCACGCCAGCCATACTGTAAGCCTGCTGGCAAGCCAGTTCTCTTGCTCTGAGTCGGGGCAAATACCTGCGCTGAGCGGCCAGGTGGGGGGATGAGGACTGTCCAACACCAGTAATATATACCGGTTTATCAATCAGTTTTTTGGCTACCTCTTCTGATGCCACAATAACTGCGGCCGCACCATCAGAAAACGGACAACAATCATGTAGCTGCAAAGGAGTGGTAACCATGAAGCTCTTTAATACATCATCTATGGTTATTTCTTCATGGAACTGGGCATGGGGGTTATTCATGCCGTATTGGTGAGATTGAACCGAAACAGCAGCCATCTGCTCTTTCAGTCTTTTCAGCGGTATCCCATATCTATCAGCATATAGATGGGCTAATAGTCCAAAAGCTCCCGGGAAGGTAAACCCGGATGGATACTCCCAACGACTGTCACCGAACATGGCAAATGTTCTGGTGGCTAATGAAGTGCCCATGGCAGTTGCTCGTTCTGTTCCGCCAGCAATAACGATGTCATAATAGCCTGAAGCGACCCACATATAGGCATCTCTAATAGCCATGGTGCCCGATGCACAAGCCCCTTCAAACCGAGTGGCAGGAATTTGGTCACATCCTAGGTCATTAATGAAATATGATTGCACCATTCCTTGTCCTTCTTCAAAGTCGCCCAAAACATTGCCAATAAAGGCGGCCTGAATATCTCTGGGTGAGATATTAGATTCATTGATAGCATCCATAGCCGCCTCACATAACATTTCTACACTGGTAAGAGGCGAGTTAAAACCAAACTTGGTATGACCCACACCAACAATCGCTACTTTCCGCATATCTATTCCTCCCTCACAATACGGTTTTTCCAATCTTTTCGGTAAAACCACGTATTT
>CAZXIR010000102.1:0-6371 GCA_964640845.1 uncultured Syntrophomonas sp. | reverse complement strand
ATAGTTTATCGGCTATCACCCAAAGGTATTCCATATTTAGCGGCTTTCCTAAGAACCGTAGAAGGATCTACATTTAATTGTTTGGCGATCTCACGCGTAAGCTGGTAACGAGCACAAGCCTGTTCCAGAATCTGTTTTTCAACCACCTCCACCGCTTCCCGAAGTGGCATGATTCCTGAAACCGATATTTGGGGGTGTTTTCTTTTATTGATACTGTTTTTGAGATGTAGGGGCAGGTCTTCCATGGATATAATATTTCCTGGTATGGTTACTACTAATCTTTCTACAATATTCTCCAGTTCTCGGACATTGCCGGGCCATTCATATTCCAAAAGAACATCAATTACCTGGTTGGAGAGTTCTTTGTCCATCTTATACTTTTTATTAAATAGCTGGACAAAATGGGTTAGCAGAAAAGGAATCTCTTCTTTTCTTTCCCGGAGAGGCGGCACCTCAATGGGAACTACATTTAATCTGTAGTAAAGGTCTTCACGAAATTCATTTTTTTCTACCAGCTCTGAAATATTCCGGTTAGTGGCAGCAAGAATTCGTACATCGATGGATATGGCCGTTTCTCCTCCTACCCGGATAAGTTCCCTGTTTTGGACTACCCGCAACAGGTTTACCTGCAAGTTGAAGGGCAGTTCACTTATCTCATCCAGGAGAATGGTGCCTTTGCCGGCCAATTCAAAATAACCAGCCTTACCGCCTTTTCTGGCCCCGGTGAAGGCGCCGTCCTCATATCCGAATAATTCCGTTTCTAGCAGATTGTGAGAAATAGCTCCGCAATTAATTTTTATAAATGGCCCGTCTCGCCGCAAGCTATTGTTATGTATCGTCTCAGCAATAAGTTCTTTACCCGTTCCCGATTCTCCGGTAATTAATACCGTCGAATCAACCTGGGCCAGGCGAACAACAGTCTCCAGCAGATCTTTCATTTTCCTGGAACCAACTACCAATTTTTCTGAACCTGAATATTGCATTTGCAATGAGCGCAGCTCGGATTCATAGTGTTTGCTTAATCCCTGGGCCTGCTCCAGTTGTTGTTTCAGCAACATTAACTCGGTTATTTCCCTTACATTGGAGACCACCCGAAATATTCTGCCTTTCCTATCAAAAACCGGGGTCCCGGTAGTTAAGGCCAGCTTCCCATTTACGGTCTTTTGCATAATAGTCTTCGGTCTCTTTTCCTTTAATACCAGGGCACTCACCGATGCAGAAACCACACCTTTTTCATTAACCAAATCTTCCACATTGCGGCCTATAAGTTCATTTCTCTTAAATCCAGTTAGCTTTTCAAAGGCTTCATTGAGTCGAATTGTGATCCCATCCCCATCAGTTAAATAAATACCATCATGAGAGGATTCGATTATAGCATCCAGCTCGTCATTTAATTCCTTAACGTTTTCCAATTCCCGGGAAATGCTTTCCAACTCGGAAATATCTTGAAGAACGGCTACCGCACCGATAATTTCCCCGCCTTTTTTAATCGGAGTACGGTTGGAGATAAAAGTGCAATTCTTTAATTCTATTTTCTGAACCGGCTTACTGACACCGGTTTCAATGATTTCCATCAGGCCGCTGTTAGGAATTATTTCTCTAATATCCCGGCCATGAACCCTACTGCTCTTTAAACCCAGAAATTTTTCGGCCGCTCGGTTTATAACATGAATTTTGCCATGTTGGTCAATAGAAATTATAAGGTTATGAGTAGAATCTAATATGGTGGAGAACTCAGTAGAAATGGAAGTAAATGAGTCAAAGTATGCTCGGGCCAGATCAGTTCGGGTAATCATACCCACCACCTTTTGGTCCACAACCGGCAAACGTCCAATATTATTGCCCAAAAGATTTCTTACTTCCTCATCAGGATGCCCCACGATGATATTGTGTTTCATAACCTCTCCCACCATCGTATGTGGATTCTGTTTACTGGCTAACACTCGGTAAATATGACTTTTGGTTAATAACCCCAGCAATTCTCCATTTTCGTCCACTACTGGTGCTCCATCTATCCGATGCTCCAAGAAAATCCGGCTGGCCTCTCTTATAGTATGCGATCGGGTCAAAACCACTATATTGGTAGTCATTATCTCACTTAATTTCATAATAATAACCCCTTTGAACACAATATCTTCAATAACAGTACCGAATCATTATTACATAACTCTGGATTGTATGGGTACTATTACCATTTTCCCACTATATCGATATTGGTGCAACAAGATAAAGTTGTCAAGGAGACGGGGTTGTTGACAACTTCCCCTGACACTTTACCTATAAAATAGAAAATTCCTCTGCTCATAACCAGCAGAGGAATATTATATCCGCTAACACAGGGCTCCTGTTGTTGGAGCCTGTTATTAGTTTGCAACCGGACAACTTCTGTACGCCCGACTACTACTTATCTTAAGAACCTTAATACCAGTCAAGCAACCTTGTGTACGCTCCCCTGGTGGTTCGACAAGACCAATTTAAGTATAGGCTAAAAAGCCTTTCCTTAACCTTTTTAAGTATATCATAGAGTGTCAAGGGGGACGGTGTTTTTGACTTTTGGTAAAAGTTGCCAACACCCCGTCCCCTTGACCAACCTTTATTTCCCGGTTACCTTGATAGTCTTGTATTCCTTGGTAATTGCTATTATGGCATTTTCAGTCGGCATTCTTTCCCCGCTGGAACCGGAGGCATAGCCGTGTGCGTCAGAGTTGGCGATGGAGAATTGTGCGGTTGATACATCGGCAAACGGCCCTCCATGGGTCAATATAAACACCTGTGGATTAATAGCAAGGGCTGCCTGACAGATTTTTTGCACCTGGTCGGTGGCTTTTTCCAGAGTCATTACTTCTTGGGCTCCGGTTAGTCCGCCGCTGGTTACGCCAATAATAGCTCCTATTACATCTGCTCCTGCCTCAGCCATTATTCTGGCCTCTGCTTCATTAAAGGCCCAGGCCACGGTGAATATGTCCTTTTGGTGAGCCGTTTTTATTAGTTCAACCTCCCGCGAAAAGCCGATCCCTGCCTGTTCCAATTGTTTGGCAAATGCTTGTCCGTATAGTCCGGCGAAGGGTTCATTGGTGATGCCGGAAAAGCCTATGGTCATCATTTCATCAATTATTTGTTCCAGGTTCAGGGCCGGGTTATGGGCTCCTAATCCAGCAATACATGGAGCTTTTTTTACTACCGGTATTATTTCCCGGGCCATTTCTCTTACACAGGTATTGCAGTCTTCGTAGGGCATCCAGGCCAGGAGGGTGGGAAGTCCCATCATACGATATTTGGCGGTGGAATATACCGCCACCAGATCAGCTCCACCCAGGTCAGCACATTTGGCAGTTAATCCGGTTCCGGCTCCGAACATCAGCAATGCCTGGCCGGCGTTCACCTGGCCCTGCAGTCGGGTACTTATTTCACTGCGTTTATATTGTACAGCCATTTACATACCTCCCAGTTGATGTTGCTAAAAAGGTATTACATAGGGCAGGTCAGATTTGTTCCCTTTGGTCCAGGTTCCATTTAGCATTTCCAACAGCAGCTGAGCCATAAAATCGGCAAATGCTGGGTCATTCATGTGTTTGTCGACCAAAATCACTTCCAGGTTATCCTTGTTTGGATCGATTTTGGCTTGCAGGGCTTTTACATATTGCACCGAACGTCGTGACCATTTCGGATTATTTGCATCGGCGGTCCATACCGGTCCTGATCCGGGACCAGCCCAGCCCAGCTCTATATCAGGTTCAGCCAGATCACAAGCACCCCAACCTTGCATGGGTACACACAGAACACTAGGGCCTTTTGCAGCATTCAGCTTTTCAGCCATATGTTCACCTATCCTATAACCCTCTTCCATGGATACTCCAATACAGGTTACGGTGGGATTGTGTTCGTACAGGCTTCGCCCTGGCTGGTCGGTCTCTTTAAGCAGTCTTTCTGGCACGGTATTTTTGGGTCCAAAGTTTATCAGATCCAGACCTCCCGGGGCTATCACCTGAGGGATACCCAGTTCTCCAGCAGCGGTCATACGGTCAGGCCCGGCACCTAGTACCCCACCTAACATTTCGTCTGCTATTTCATGGGTAGTGATATCCAACATCCCGGTTATATAGCCATCCCGGATCAACTCTTCCATAGACCGGCCCCCGCTGCCTACTGCATGGTTTATTATCACATCATAACCGGCTTTTTCCATTATAGATGAAGCTCTCAACACACAGGGGGTAGTAACACCGAACATCATACAGCCAATCAGCGGTTTTTCGGCTATCCCTTCCATGGCCGGTGCGGATGCCATTCCCACAACTGCTCCCGCCGCATTATTAAGTATCTCCCGGGTAACCTTGTTAAGCCCTGCTTCAGCAATAGGGTACATCATACAGATATCCCGGGTGCCAACATAGGGTGATACATCCCCGGAAGCCATAGTAGTAAGCATGATCTTGGGGATACCGATGGGCAGTGATTGCATTATCCGGGTGGCAATACTGGCCCCCATAGAACCACCATAGGCAATAACTCCATCTAATTTACCGGCCGTCCTCAGTTCATCAGCCAGTTTAATTGCTCCTGCCGCAATTAAATCTGAAGCACTGTTACGGTCCAGGGCAAAGATATCTTCCTTCTTCTTCCCAACTCGGCTAACCACCTCACTGAGACTGATATCAGCCCAACCGACCTCATGGCCGACACTTAACTCCAGTATAACCGGATTTCCTCCGGCAGCCCGGACCCGATCAGCCAGGAATTTTATTTCCTCTCCTTTGGTGTCAAGGATTCCCGCCACTAAGATCTGCTTATTTCCCATGTTTTTCACTCCTTATGATTTATTTGATTCTGCCAATTTGTAAACCAAACTAATTCCTGATCCATTTGCAGATATGGGACCGCCTCAGAAGTATTGACCTGCAGGCAAAACTCGAAATCTTCTTATCTGCCAATGGCCAGAAGAGTCTTGCCACTGTCTGATTCACTAAAAAGCGGCTCGGGCATCAGGATAAGCAATCAATAAAGCTTTGGCAGCCCGCTTTTCTTGGTCGGCACAAGCAGTGCCTGCTGCCGAACCTATTGTTAAAACTCCCTGTTGTCCGCAGACAGCAGGGAGTGACAGCTTCTATTTCTTAATAGGTATATTTTTGAACTGTTGGCAGGCTTCTTTGAGCGGCACCTCTATTGGAATACGTTCTATACTGGAAGCACCCAAAAAGCCGACTGCATCTGTATGCTCATAGATATAACGCGTATCTTCAGGAAATGCAATAGGACCGCCATGGGCAAAGATCATAATGTCCCGGTACCCTTCACGGGCGGCCTTACTCATCTCGTTAACTAAGTCAGCGGATTTTTCCAGGGTGAGTTTGTTCTCAGCATATTTGGAGCCGATAGAGCCCCCGGCAGTCAGTCCCATGTGGCAGATCAATACATCCAATCCGGCCTGACCGACTAAACGGGCTTCCTCAACATTAAAAGCATATCCCAGGGTAAACAGTCCTAATTCTTTACCGATCTTAAGAGTATCAATTTCCACCGAGTACCCCATACCGGTGTCCTCCAACTCCTGACGAAAGCGACCATCAATTAAGCCCACGGTAGGGAAATTCATAATGGCCGAGAAACCTAACTGTTGCAAGCTTTTTAAATAGGGCCGCATTTCCTTGGTTGGATCAGTTCCGCAGATACCTGCTATCATAGGAGTCTCTTTAATTACCGGGAATATCCGATCTGCCAGATCAATCACTATCTGATTGGCATTACCATATGGCAAAAGCCCGGCCAGAGAACCCTTTCCATCCATGCGATATAGGCCCGAATTGTAGACCCCAATAAGATCCACTCCGCCCTGCTCGGCGAATTTACCAGAAATACCCGTACCGGCTCCGGCTATAATTATCGGTTTACCTCCAGCTATTTCCGCCTTAAGTCTAGCCTCAACTTCTACCCGTGTGTACTGCTTTGCCATTAAATTATTCCTCCCTTCTTTAACCTTTGATATCAAAAATGCCTGCTTCTTCTTCTTCCATTAGACCCCAGGCATCAAGTGCTGCCTGCAATTCAGGATGTGCTTTAGCCGCCTCCACCATGGATACTCCCGCTACTGCGGCATCTATTACCTGTCGCATTGCCTTAGCTCCTGCTATTGGTCCCATGGGATGACCATGTACAGCACCACCACAGCCCATAATACTGTCCGCTCCCAAATCCCGGTATATGGCATGTACGCAGTTGGGCATCACCCCGCCGCCCGGCATAGGTAGAGAACGTTTAATATGGCACCAGGGATTGTTGAGATGATAGCCGATTTGCAAATAGCGTTCACGCAGAAGGGGAAATTTGCCGAAAGGACTTGGGTATACCACCATATCTGCTCCAGCCAATCGGGC
>CAZXIR010000101.1:2922-8037 GCA_964640845.1 uncultured Syntrophomonas sp. | reverse complement strand
CCTTGTTATTAATTATTTATTATAAGTCAGTGTATAGCTTTGTAGAAACCGGGGCAAGCCCCTCCGCACTGGGTTGCGCCCGCGCTCCGAGACTTTGCCTCTATTCCGCTCCGTGCCATGTCCTTCACTCCATTACCCTCCGGAGTTTCGCTGCTTTCCGGACTGCGTCCTCCACTACGCTGCATCCTACGGTTCATTCCGTTACAGACATAGCCCTCCGCTCGCTGCCCGCCCGCTAGAACCGGCTGCGCTTCGCTCCGCTCTCGGTTCCAGCTCCCCGATGATGTGCTTGTGGTTTGGGGCACGCTGACGATCCCTGATATCTCGTTCCGGCCCAGGGCAACGGGCTGCCCGACCGGTGCTCACCCTCGTGCGCTGCGCGATTGTAATACTCGGATGTTCGCGGCCCTTCGCCCTGAGCCTTCCACTCGCTGCCCGCCCGCTAGAACCGGCTGCACTTCGTTCCGCTCTCGGTACCAGCTCCCCGGATGATAGTCTTATCGATGGGGGAACGCTGACGATCCCTGGGACTGCCAGGCCTGATCCTCGCTGGCAAAATCGTCCGTCAGTTCCACCACCAGCAAATCGGTGGATGAATCAACTGCGAATACTGCAGCAAACCTCCCGGGCTCAATATGATCAATATCGACTACGCATTCTGTTCGGCTACCGACCGATATATGGCTCCCGCCTACATCCGGACTGACTGTGTGATTAATAATGCGCTGGGTTAACCGGCGCGGACTCCAAGCGGAAATAAAAACCATTATTTTGCAGGTATTTAAAAGTATAAATAGAATTTGGTCAACAATAATTAACCTTAAGCCCAAATCGAATGGATGATGGGTACACGTTGTGTTTCAAATTATACTGGTAGGGAATAATATAGTATCAAATGATACTATTTATGTTGATAACTTTTCCCTGCCATGATACTATAATCTTAGACGGGTAGAGGTGGCAAAATGGCAGAGGGAGAGACTCGGAGCAAGCAGGAAGTTATTGCTTATATACTGAGCATTAAAGCAAAGCTGATGATAGACAAATTGAATAATCTCATTATTGTGCCTCGTAAAGATCAGAAAAATCAACGATGTATGATTGAACTTGGTTTAAGGCATTATGACGTGGCTGATATTCTCTTGGATATTGATGAGCAACATTATATAGAAACCGCACCTGATTCTGACATTCCGGGCGAATGGCTATGGATCTTCAATTATAAATATCTGGATCACCAATTATATATAAAAATAAAGCTGCGTGAGAGAGTGATTTGCGTTTCTTTTCATGAGCAGGAATATGCTGATTAGCACGCAAATAAAGGAGGGAGCTCTTATGATGGACGCAACCTATTGCTGTCTGTGCGATAAAACAGTAGAAGTGGAACTGAAAAAGGAAGAAGAAGTGCATGTCATCCGAGGTACGAGGGTTCGCTGTAAAGTCGATAATGCCTATTGCCGGCATTGTGGGAACCAGGTGTATATCCCCGAGATCAACGACCGCAATCTGGATATTATTGATAATGCTTACCGGAATCAAAATGGTATTATGACCAAATCAGAGATAGAGGGATTACTGAAACAATATGATATTGGAGCAAAGCCACTGGCTGCTATACTTGGTTGGGGCGAAGTTACAATTACTCGTTATCAAAAGGGGCAAATACCCGATCGCGCTCATAACGAAACTTTAAAAAGGCTGCAGGATCCAGAAGCATTTGTAACTCTATTTGAAAAAGATCAGGACAAATTAACTAATCCCGCAAAAAAAAAGACTGCCGCTGCTTTACAAGCATTGATCAGCAATCACCAGCCAGCTCTCAACGAATTTGACATTAGAGTTAGTTCTTTATTAAATGTTTATTCTAATCAACCAGATGAGTTCAATGGGTTTACCGCTTTTAATCTACAAAAATTAATCCAGACCATTTTGTATTTTGCGGTAATGGAAAGTGGTATTTATAAAACTAAAATGAACAAATTGTTATGGTATGCGGATATGCTGAGTTATAAACGCTCAGGACATACTATAACGGGGCTTTCCTACAAGCATAATCATTATGGCCCAACTCCACATTTATATGGGTATTTATATGGGAGCTTGGAGGATGTATATATCACATTGGTTGATGATGCATTGGGCGAGTATATAAATCCTTTAGTAGAGTTCACACCAGATGTTTTTTCCCATGAAGAGACGAAAGTTCTCGATAAAGTTAAGGAATCATTTAGGAACTGGAGTGCGCAGAGAATATCCGATTATTCTCACCTCGAAAAAGCTTATAAAGAAAACGATCATAGTGATTTTATATCTTTTACCTACGCCAAGGATTTGTCCTTGGTTTAACAGGAATTACCAACAACAATGTAGCACTCTGCAAACTCTGGCAAGTAAATGGACAATATTTCCGGCCGACAATGTTCTCATACTACTTACAGCTTGTATTGGTATAATAATAATATATGGTGATGCTGGAGGTTGATCATTATGGATAGGAAACAAAAATACTCCTACTGGGAAGATATAGCGACATACGATCTGGAAACTGCCGGAGCAATGCTGGCTTCAAAACGTTATCTTTATGTAGTATTTATGTGTCAACAATCCATTGAGAAACTGGTTAAAGGGTTATTTGTTATGTTTAGCGATCAAGAACCACCCAGAACGCACAATATAGCACAGGTCTTTAAACATATAGTGGAGGCCATTGACGGTGAATATAAAAATACTGAGGAATTTATTCGGAAGTTAGATCAATATAATGCGTTTTTCGTAAAATTGCTAGCATATTATATTGCAGAAAGGTATCCTTCTTACAAAGAAAAGCTATCTCAAGCGGTGGATCAGCAAGAAGCTACTGATGTACTGGCTTTGACCGAGGAGGTGTTCATATGGTTAATATCCCTGAAGCAGTTCGCTCCGGCATAGAAAAGTATGTAGAGAGGATTAGACAAGAGATTTCTGTTGATAAGGCCATATTATTTGGTTCTTATGCTAGTGGCAATTTCGATAACGGAAGTGATATAGACTTGGCTATTTTCTCAAATTATTTCCAAGGGATGAGGAGAGTGGATAGTATAGCTTTTCTACTCGGCCATGCTATGGATTATGACCTCGATCTTGAACCCCTGGCTTTCACTCTTGATGAATATAGTGAGAGATTAGGTATTGTTGATGAGATATTGAAAACGGGAATTGAATTATAAGGACTATCACAGAAAATAAAAACAATCTAATAAGTATTACCGCAAAAAAACTTAGCTTAAAGACCTATAATCCTACACGAAGTCTTGGCTATTTTGACCCACATTTTGACCACTGCCAGGAATTTTTTATTAAAAAAGTTGACGTTCTTAAACGAACGAGAAAATGCTTAAAAATAAAAATGCCTTAATGTAGGGAAAAATACAAAGCCAGTTACGATGAGCATTAACGTTAGTCAACGAAAATTGTTACCATCGGACTTAAAATCCCGCGACCTTTATCGGTCGTGCCGGTTCGACCCCGGCCTCGGGCACCAAAATTTAGTATCAAGCAAGGATTTACCGAAGGTTTAATGACTTTCGGTATTTTTTTCTGCATATTTCAGCCGCTGTTTTCGTTGCGGGCATGTGCGAAAAAAAATATTAAACAGTTTTATTCGAGCAAGGGAATCAAATTGTGTTACCAATAGATCTCATCTCGCCTGCATTTGCCGATTGCCCAAGAATACAGCATAATAAGAATGAAGATTCATTAGAAAGGTGAATGAATTATGAAAAAATACCATTACACAAAAGTTGATGCTTTTACATCAGAAAAGTCTTTGGGCAATCCGGCAGCATGTATTTATTTGGATGAAAGCCAAGCATTATCCGATAGTGAAATGCTAAGTATAGCAAAACAACATAAGGGATTTGTTTCAGAAGTTGTTTATTGTAGCAAATCTGAGCATTCAGGGTATAAACTGACCTACTATTCTTCTGAATGTGAAGTTGACTTTTGTGGACATGGAACGATTGCCTGCATGTATAGTCTTATTAAAAGCACCCCGAGTTTGTTGGAGAAAAAGCAATTAACCATACATACCAATAAAAAGGGCCAATTAACTGTATACAATGAGATCCTTGAACAAGATGCAGTGTTCATTACTGCCCCGGAGCCAACATATATTGGAACCGGGATATCTTCAGAAGTGATCGCGAAAAATTTAGGCTTAGAAAGCAACCAACTACTCACAGAGTATCCAATTGATCTGATAGATGCGGGATTGGCAACCTTGATCGTGCCTGTGGCTACCCTTGCGGACGAAATTAATGTTTTTCCTCAGGAGCAAAACTTAAAGAGATTTTGTTTGGAAAATGAAATAGATATAATTCTAATCTTTTCGACAGAAGTGGAAGACACGAAAAATATAGCCCATACCAGAGTTTTTGCGCCCAAATTCGGATACCTGGAAGATCCTGCAACCGGTTCCGGGAACAGTGCTTTTGCTTACTATATGTTGAAGAACGGCATGTGGAAAGGTAATAATATATCAATTGAACAAGGTGGATCAAATATTGAGTTTAATATCGTAAAATTAGCTTTTCATAATAAGCGTATCCTCTTTGGCGGATGTGCCACCAATCGCATTATAGGTCAATATTATTTATAGTGCTGTTCTAAAATGCTAAAATATAAATGCAATTACCTTATAACAGTAGTTAATGGACAAACATAATTATATTGCAGCAGGTGAGAAGGAAAAATGGAAAAATGTAATCATGAAAATTTGCAGGAAATATACTCCCATAGAGAAAATGCTCGCTTGATCACCATACCAGAAGCCAAGAAAATTCTTGAGGGTTCTATTTGCTATGGACCGGTTACTGGTCCGGATACTAACCTGTACAATAAAGATGACCGATGGTATCAGGTGATTTTACCCTGTTTGGCATGTCTGGGAATAACTGAGTACGATGATACTACTCCGGTAGTTGAAATAGCTGAAGTTGATTTAGAGGAAATTTTGGAAAACTAATCCCCTGGTATGCCATAATATCAGTTATTTAAACGCCGGCTGGATATCTGATTAATACATCATATAGTGATAAAGGCAACGTAGAGAAAAATGTTACATAAACCTGTTCG
>CAZXIR010000101.1:0-2822 GCA_964640845.1 uncultured Syntrophomonas sp. | reverse complement strand
TACATCATATAGTGATAAAGGCAACGTAGAGAAAAATGTTACATAAACCTGTTCGCCGTTTGTCATAGACAGGAATAAGGATTTATTTGCTGGTGGCACAAGCCCATTGATTGGCAGGAGGAGCAATAATGAAATATCTTATACAGGTGTGCGGTGACCCAACTGTAGATTGGTTTAGGATTCATAATGAAAATGTAATCGTAAGGGGTGGAGTATACTTCTGGCAAAAGCAGCAGGAGATATCCAGGGTGCGAATGAGTTCCAAGCCTGGAGGAACAGCTATCGTCTTACAGTTATTGCAGGAAATGATATCATCTGATTCAGCAGACATAGAAGGGTTATTGATAGACCAGGAATTTCTGCACCGGCCCAAGGATGACCGGATAACAACTTCCTGGACCTTATGGAAGGAATTTGCCAATCCCGGATTCAATACTAGTTCGTTTCGTCTTGCCCAGTGGCAGGAGTTTGAGCCCGGGTGCTGGGATTATAAAGCTCATAGGATGACTGGCTGTCCTGATTTATTAGTAATCCAGGATAGTGGTTTGGGATTTCGGGCCTGCAGGGATGGATGGCCAGAGGCTTTATCCGGGTTAGCAGATAGACTGCCTGAACACATTATTCTCAAATTGGGACAGTATGGTGATATCCCGGAAAATCCCCTCTTGGATAGAATTGAAGAGTTGGGATTGTCTCTTCACACTACCATCGTTACTTCCTTAAGTGATTTACGTTCTTGTGCGGTTAAAGTTGGAATATCGCTATCCTGGGAACGGATGTTGGAGGAGGTGGTAGGGGCAGTACGGAGTGCTAATTGTCCATTCTGGGATAAGGATTCCCAAAGTCTGAAATATAAGCAGGTAGTTGTGACCATTGGTGCCAGTGGAGCGGTTATGGTCGGGAATAAGGTTAATACTTTAATCTTTGATTGCAGAGGTCAGGAAGGTGATTTTGCATCTGGGTATCCTGGGCAGATGATAGGCTATAACACCTGTGTTATGGCGGCTCTGGCCGCCGGGTGGACCGATAATCCAGTTGCTCCCGATTGGGCTGGATCGGTATACCGGGGGATAGCTCTGGCTCGACTATTGCATATCAAGGGTTTCGATGTTGTAGAGGAGGGAGCCTATAAACATCTGCAGTATCCCTGTACCATGCTAGCTCAGGCGTATCGGCAGTGGATCAGTGAACCGGCAACCGGTCTGCAGGTTGAAGGTAACAGCGTTGATCTAAGCATATTTATTGATGAACAGGAGCTGGCCACCAATCCGAAAAGGCTGGGCAAATGGACCATATTAGAAAATATGCTATTAAAAGATCTTCACCAAAAGGATTACCTGAAAAACACTCGTAACATTGAAGCCGTTAGTGAATGTGCCAGCAATATTGTCATATATGGACCACGAACCGCATTGACGGATGTGCCGATTGAAAATGTGGGTTCTTGGTATAGCGCAGATCGGCAAGAGGTAGAAGGGGTCAGAAGTGTAAATAATGCCATGAAAAGTTATTTGCAACTGCAAAAAACCCAGACTCCTCTTTGTGTTGGAGTTTTTGGGCCTCCTGGAGCGGGGAAGTCTTTTGTAATTAAAGAGATAGCTAAAGGTTTGGGTATAGATGGGGATGCACAACTTACCTTTAACCTCTCTCAGTTTCAATTTTCCAGTGAACTTTTAACTGCTTTCCATCAGATTCGCGATTTAAACTTAAAGGGCAAAACACCGTTGGTATTCTGGGATGAATTCGATACTCCCTGTGAAGGCCAGCCATTAGGGTGGTTGCAGTATTTTCTGGCGCCTATGCAGGATGGAGAGTTTACCGATCAGGGGAGAACTCATCCTCTAGGCCGAGGGATATATGTTTTTGCCGGGGCTACCAAACATAGCTTTGAAGAGTTTCGCCTTGGCAACGATGCCAAGGATCGTGATGCCAAGAAACCTGACTTTATAAGCAGATTACGAGCTTATATTAATATCAGAGGAATAAATGGAGATCCTAACACGGTTGAAGATAGGCTTTATATGATTCGCAGAGCCTTTATCCTCCGACAGTATTTGGAGATTGCGGCACCGCAGATAAAGTCCGATGGGCAGATTGAAATAGAAGCCGGGGTTTTGGATGCTTTTTTGCGGGTTAGTCAATATCTCCATGGTGCCAGATCGATGGATACTTTAGTAAAAATGAGCAGTCTTTATGATAAAAGAAAATATGAATTATCGAGTCTTCCCCCCGATCACATACTGAAAATGCATGTAAATATTGAAGAGTTTAATGCTTTAACCCGTATGGGACATCGGGAGATGCTTCGTATAGGCATTTCCGGACATATTAATCTGGATCCTAATCAAATGGAAAAACTGCAGCAAGCAGTAAGACGGGCCATAGATTTTATTGAACAGCAGTTCCCGGAGCGTTATCTGACCGTGTTTTCACCTTTGGCGATAGGATCTGACCGCTTGGTAGCCAGGGAGTTGCTAAAAAAAGAGAACTCTCGTTTAATAGCGGTATTACCGGTTCCCCAGGATGAATACATTAATGACTTTGGGCTAACTGATGATTATTGGGTAGACAAAAAGGGTGCGGAATTGAGAAAAGAGTTCAAATACTGGTTATCTGAGCGGGCCACCGAAGTTATAAATGTGCCTGCTTTGCCAAGCAGAAAAGAAGCTTACCTTAAAGCCGGTTATTTTATTGCTGAAAATAGTGATGTAATGATAGTGGTTTGGGATGGACAGGGTAATTCAGAGAGTTCTGTTACAGCGCAGATTGTAGCCCGGGCAGAAAGACTTCATAAACCCATTTGTCACATCTGGGCCCGCAAC
>CAZXIR010000100.1:5375-8049 GCA_964640845.1 uncultured Syntrophomonas sp. | reverse complement strand
ATAAATTTTTTTGTTGCTGATTTGAAATAATAACATAAGTTACTCCAATGAAGACAAAATATATTACGGGCACATACTAAATATTAATATTCATAAATTAATTTGTCTTTTTTTATACTAACAAGTAAGATATACTGAAAGATATCTAATAGTGGTTGTACTAATCGTTAGCACATTAATAATAGTCTGTTTTCTAGGAGGGGTTAGTAGTGGGTAAACCTGCTGGAAATAACCTTAATAAGACGCCATTGGGATTTTCCAATGCTTTTAATATTAAGAGCTGCCAACCGGTAATATCTGACTCTTATCGCCAGGTCATGAATATGCACCAGGATTTAATTTGCTGTTTCCAAGTAGATTTATGTGTAATTTATGCCAATTCCGCTTTCTGTAAATTCTTTGAAAATCATGCAGGTAATATGATACCCTCTTCGTTTAATGATTATCTTTCTACCAAAGCCCAGAAACAACTGAATGCTGAACTAGAAGATCTTCAAAATGAAGCAATATCGATTACTTTTAAATCTTGGATTAGTAATAATATGGGTGAACAGCGATTATTATGCTGGTTGTTGCATTTTATTAGCCCTGGAATAATACAGGCGTCAGCTCGTGATATTACTGATCTAATAAGTGTAGATAATATTTCTGAAGTTGATATAAATAGCCATGATATTCAGGATGGCAATTATTCTCCTTGTTTATCTGATGCAACATTAGATAGTACAACGATATTGGAGAACCTACCCTTCATGGTCTGGGCTTTAGATGAAGATCTGAATATAGTCTTCTGGAATCGAGAGTGTCAGAGACTGACCGGCTATACCAATCCAGAAGTTGTGGGCAATGATACTATATTTAATCGATTATTCCCGGATGAGTCGATTCGGGAAAAACACCGGCGAAAAATCAAAAATACCCAACCTATGATTGAATGGAACGCCAGCGTCAATTGTGCAAATGGCAGTATAAAATGGATTTCCTGTTTGGATATGGGCAATTATTTCAATATTAAGCAGTGGAAATATGTTTTAGTGGGAATTGATAGAACCGACAAAAAAAGAACCGAGTTGGCTTTAATAGAGAGTGATCGGCATTACCGTTCATTATTTTCAAGTATTCAAGCCGGCCTTATCATTAGTCGCGAGACTGAACAAACCCATGGAAATATCGATTATATACTTATTGATCATAATGTTGCGGTCGAGCAAATGCTCTCCAAAACTAAACATGATTTACAGGGCAAATCGGTGTATGAGTTGTTCCCAAACATTAAGGACAGCTGGGAAAAAGCCTGTGAAAAGATAACACCCCGCAAAGCTCAAGAACGTTTTCAATACTATTATCATCCCCGACAGCAAATACTGGAATTTACTGTCTTTTCTCCTACACCTGGTGAGTTTGCGGCCTTTTTTGAGGATATCACCGATATAATCAACACCCGGGAAGAATTGTGTAATCAGTTGGAATTCATGCAGACTCTCATTGATACTATACCTAATCCTATCTTCTTCAAAGATAAAAGAGGACGCTTTTTCAACTGCAATAAGGCATTTGAAATGTATTTAGGACTAAGTAAGGATCAGATACTCGACCAAACCATAGATATTCTGGAATCGTACTTGGAACCACAGGATATTTATGAACTATCCAACATAGAGAGAGACCTGAAGAATTTTCCCCGACACGTGCACCATGAATATAGTTTCAAATATAATGGTAATACTATTGATTTTATTATAAACCAGGCCCCTTTCCTGGATACAGCCGGTAACTTTGCTGGCCTTGTGGGCATATTGACCAATATCTCTGAGAAAAGAAAGATGGATCGCCAACTCAAAAAGCAGCTTCATTTTCAACAGTTCTTAACCGATATAATCCCTGCGCCTATTTTCTTTTTGAATCCAAAAGGGCACTATTTCCAGTGCAATAAAGCCTTTGAGGACTATACTGGTAAAAAGCGAGAGGAATTAATCGGTCAGGCTCCGGCAGAACTCCCGGAATGTGTTGATCTGTGGAATTATCATCTGTCCGGGCATATAGATGAAGATGCATTAACCAATATTTCCAGCGGCAAGCATTTTACCAATTTTTATCATATCGATGGCAGTACTCGTGATGTAATAATAAACCGATCTCTATATTGCAATACCGAAGGGGTACCTGCTGGCCTGGCCGGTGTAATACTGGATATAACCCCGCAGCGAAAGGCTGAAAGAAAGCTTACTGAACAAATTGTATTTTTGGAAACTCTTATTGAGACTATTCCCAATCCTGTCTATTACCGAGATCTCAATGGAAGACTAATAGAATGCAACCGAGCTTATGCCGAACTTATTGGCAAACCAAAAGAAGAGCTTATTGGTACGGATAATTTTGATATATTTACTAAAGGACAGTACCAAGAAATCTATAATTCCGACATGGAACTGATTGCAAGCGGCACCAGTAATCTCAGCTATGATACCATACTAGAATTCGCCGATGGCCGTAAAGTGGACCTGCTTATTAATAAAACTATCCTGTATGATGATGAAGGGAGTCCTAATGGTTTGCTGGGAGCCCTAACTGATCTGACCGAACACCGGGAAATGCAGAGAAGTATGGCCCGACTGGACCAGTACCGAATTATTGGCGAAATGGCAGCAGCTATCGGTCATGAAGTAAGAAACCC
>CAZXIR010000100.1:0-5275 GCA_964640845.1 uncultured Syntrophomonas sp. | reverse complement strand
ATAAAATTTTCGTTTATTTCATATTCACAGATGGTATGACCCCGATGGTCATCCCAGTCCTGCCAATGTTCATCCAGATCATTCTTGTATTGCAGAGAAAATAAAAAATCTTCATAACCCATTTGTCTGAATTCGGATAGGAGGATATCGATTAGAATCAAAGCCGTCTTGGGGTCAGGTACAGGGTAGCGGCTTATTATGCCTTCGGCACCAAACCCACCGGTAAAAATCATTAGTTGATAATACTTTTTTATCGGCCTTAGTTCCTTGCATACTTCACCCTCCAGTTGTCTGGCCAGCACTTTAAGTTTTGAATCGTTCTGGTGATCCATGCCTGATCCTCTCCCCCCAAATTTGTAAACTAAGCCATCTTAATAAATTATATGCTCCCGGTGAAATATATATATATTCAAAATATTTCCCTGCAACTTCCTTCTCAAAAATGCCAGCAATTATTTTTACCTCCCATTATTGCTTACATCTTGTTCTAACCGACCACCTGCTTGGCTTAAAGAGATTTGCGGAAGATAGATACTCCCCTGTGCCGGACTTAACGGTTATAGTAACCGGGCTCCTTGGCCCTGTCCTCAAACCTTTTGATCTACTGTTCCCTCATTCTTCTCATCCATAGATGGTTTTAGCAACTCAACTTCATTCCAGTCTATAATCTCCATACTATTTAGTTCCAGTACCCCTACGTTCGGGCCTATCATCTTGGCACTAGTACTCTGGAACAGCCACAGGCAGGGAGCATCATCTACTATGATCTCTTCAGCCCTATTCATAAGTTTTATCCTTTCCTGCTGGCTCTTTACCTCTTCCCGAGAGGCATCAAGTATTTTATCAACTTGAGAATTATGATAACTGAAATAGTTGCCGATACCTACTTTGCTGCTGTGGAACATACTATACAAAAAACTGTCCGGGTCGGGATAGTCAGCCCGCCACTCCATGCGAAAAAGGCTTAGATTCATCTGTTCCAGCTGTTTCTTGTAATAATCCCACTCTATCCCTTGAAGCTGTACCTTTATCCCCAGTTCTGTTAGTTGTGCAGCAATGGATTCTACCACCATACGATGGCCTTCGTTTTCATTATAAGTTAAAACCAGCTGGGGAAGACCTTCCCCCAAAGGGTACCCGGCTTCTTCCAGGAGTTCCTGGGCTTTCTGAGGGTCATAAGAATACCCTCGCATATCCCGTTGATATCCAGCCATCCCCAAAGGAACAATACTATTGGCAGGACGATAAGAACCTCCCAGAACCTCATCGATAATTAAATTTCTATCTACGGCATAGTTTAATGCTCTACGCAAGAGGTAATTGCCGGCGAAAGGCTCTTTATTAAGATTAAAGCCCAGTACATAAATATTAAAAATAGGCTTATCTATCAACAGTTTTTTGTACTGCTCATTATTTTTGATATTCTTCAGTTCATTCAAAGGAAGTGAGTCAAGATAATCAATGGTGCCCTCCTTATATGCTTCCAATGCTTGGGAGCTTCCTGTGAATACCTGGGCTTTAATACCGCCCAGCCGGGGTATACCGCGATGGTATTTATCATTTCTTACCAAAATAAATTCACGCTGATCTTTATTTTCTTTTAGTTGGTAGGGTCCACTGCCCGGGGCCGGCTTAACCACGTCCTGGGTATCATATACCCAAAATATCGGATTGCTCAGCATAAAAATAAAAGCAGCATTAGGTCGAGTAAACTCCACCTTGATAGTACTATTATTTACTACCTGTATACCGGCGATATCGGCCGTTTTTCCATCCAGTCGTTCCTGACTCCCCCGAATAGACATAAACATACTTATATTGGACCATTCTCTGGTAGTTGAAAAGCTGTTTTCCCAGGATGCTTTAATATCCGCAGCCCTAATTGCTTTGCCATTATGAAACTTGAGGTTACGCTTGATATTAATAGTAAGAACCTTACCATCTACTGAATATTTCCAATCACTGGCCAATAAAGGTTTTATACTTTTGCTGGCTTCATCGTAGTAAACCAGACCTTCATATATGGCAGCAGCTAGGATTATCTCTTCATGACTATCTATTATAGCTGGTTCCAGTGAATCTATACTCCCCACCAAAGCCAAATTAAAATATCTGCTATCCAGATTAGCAGTATGAAGAGCCTCCTTATTTAGATTAATGATTCCGACTATAAGCAAAATAAAACCCAGGATGGCCAGTAAATATCCGACTCTTTTTGGCAGCAACATCCTCAAAATGATCTTCCCCTTTCTTAAGCATCCATCTTGAGGAAATTATATTAGACAAGCACCCTCTTTATTCCTTTTTTTACTTTTTTTGATTTTAGGGGCAAAAAAATAACCCCTCCAGGGGTTCAGCTGAGGCAACCCTATTGGCCTCTGGTATAAATGGCCCGATAAGCCTCATAATTTTGTAAAACATTCTCCACATAGCCTTTGGTTTCGGAAAAAGGAATGGTATCTATTCCCTTTAAACTCCCATCCCACTGCCCGCTCTGAAGCCACTCCCCAACTTTGCCCCGTCCGGCATTATAGGCAGCAATAACCAGTGGCAGATCATGATTGAATTCCTGGCCCAGGTTGGCAATGTACCAGCAGCCAAACTGAATATTAACCTCAGGTTGATTCAACTCCGCAATATCAAAATTTTCTATTCCCCGCTGGGCTGCAATCCATTGGGCAGTCTCCGGCATAATTTGCATAAGCCCTTTAGCCCCTACAGGTGACTCGGCAGCTTCCTGAAACTTGCTTTCCACTCTGATAATGGCAAAAACCAGGTATGGATCTACATGATTATCATAAGCAGCAGTAAACACAATATCCCGATGAGGCTCTGGATAAAATATGGTGATCCACTTAGGGAAGGAAACAACTGCACTTAAAAAAATTAATATAATCACCCATAGAACTAGTGAAAATCGATTTTTTGATTTTCGTTTCAAGCAAAAATCTCCTCTAAATAAACTTAATCTTTCATCTGCCCGGCACTATCCGACCTTGGCGGCGATGAAATACAAACCCTACTATATCTTACTCAATTACCCTTAATAATACGATTATAATTTTCTATTATGAACTGCCGCATTTTATCAACACTGCCAGTATTGTCTATAATTAAATCTGCCCGTTTAGCCTTCTCATTCAATGACATCTGGGAACCTATTCTGCGTAGTGCATCTTCCCGGCTAATACCATCTCTGTGCATAAGCCGATTAATTTGGGTTTTTAAATCCACCCATACCACCCACACCATATCACACAAAACTTCCATGTTGGTTTCATACAGCAACGGGACTTCTAAAATCAATACCCCTTCAGGATGCTCTTGCGCAGCTCTTTTTAACTGTATCTTTATTTCATCCATTATCCGGGGATGAGTCATCTCATTTAGTTTATTTAAATAACCGGAATGGGCAAAAACACGCGCTCCCAGCTTTTCACGATTTATGCTGTTATCGGAACTCAATATATCCCGACCAAAGAACTCAACGATGTCATACCAGGCAGGTGAACCCGGTTCAACGGTAGATCTAGCCACCTGATCAGCATCAATAATGATGGTTCCAAGTTCTCTTAGTGTTCTAGAGGCGGTACTTTTACCGCTGGCAATTCCTCCCGTGAGACCAATAATTTTCATCCGACTCACCACTTTTAAATAAATTCACTTATACCTAATAATATAAAAATTAGACCGGGTATAACAGCAGATAGGCTTTTTAATAAGCCATGATTAAAAAAAGCTCCTATTAACAATCCTAGATTCACCAGTATAAATTTTAACACACCAACTGCCAGTACTGTATATAAAATATTCAAACCGGTCATGGCCATACAGATGCCAGCTCCCATGGCATCCAAAGCCAGAGCCAGACCCAGGAAAAAAGCCTCCCCGGTACTGATCATTCCTGATTTATCGAAATCAGCCCGCGCAGGTTCTTTTAGTATTTGTATGATTATTCCCAGAGGCTTAATAGAGAGGCTGAATATCGGCTGTTCATCTTGGCTTTCAACTCCATCAATCTTTTCGCTGCCAGCCAGGAGCAGGAAATAGCAACCAATTACTACAATAATCACCGCTCCTACTCGACTAGCCAATCCAGGGGGCAAAACAGCAGCCAGTCCCTGTCCGCAAAGCATGGAGAAAGTAACTGCCAGAGCAGATGCCAGTGCAATAACCAGCAACGAAAATAAAGGGATCTTGATATTTTTTACTCCATAAGCGACACCGGCTGCGAACCCATCTGCACTAACTGCCAAACCAAATAGAATTGCTGTTAATAACTCCAAAGGGGCCACTCCTATCCCAAGTAGTATGGTTTATATCTACTATATGGATAAAAGTATTAAAGTGTTACGCTAGCCTAATCACTTCTGGCATGATTGGCAGTAATGACTGCTACGGCCACCTATTCGTTCCCGAACGATAATGCTGCCACAACCCAGGCACTGTTCACCTTGCCGCCCATAAACCTGCAGATGATCCTGGAATCCTCCCGGATCATTGTTACCGTCACGATAATCCCGGAAAGTAGTACCCCTTTGTTCTATTCCCTGTCGCAATACTTTCTTAATAGCCCGACTCAGACGGACTGCTTCTTCATCAGATAATGAGCCAGCTGCCCGGTCTGGTCTTATACGGGCCAAAAACAGCGCCTCATCCGCATAGATGTTTCCTATGCCCGAGATCAAGGCCTGATTCAAAATCAGTGTTTTTATAGCAATGCGCCTGTTTTTAATGATGGATTTTAAATATGCAGCACTAAAGTCACGGTTAAGGGGCTCTTTGCCTAACTTGCCAATTACCGCATCTAAATCCCGCACCAACCATATTCCGCCAAAGCGCCGGGGATCCTGAAAAATCATCTTTTTATCATTATCCAGATGTACTATAAGGTGCACATGTTTCTCATCTGCCTCGGGCATGCCTTCCAGCATATAAAATCGTCCACTCATACCCAAGTGTATTAAGAGATGATATTCACTGCCGGCCATGGTTATGATCAGGTATTTGCCCCGGCGTCGAATACTGTTAATAGTCAGACCCTGAACTGCTTCCACTCCAAAATCTTTGATTCTTATAATGTCAGGTCGCAATATTTCTATTTTGCTTATTCTGGCTCCCTCATTAACAGCCAGTGATCTTTTTATGGTTTCTACTTCTGGTAATTCCGGCATAATACCTCCGATTATCTATTTACCTACTGTGTCGGCGAAAATGCCCGCATATCATACCAATTGCTTCCCTTCTTTAGGGACACTATCAATGGCACTTTTAA
>CAZXIR010000099.1:2331-8190 GCA_964640845.1 uncultured Syntrophomonas sp. | reverse complement strand
AGATGTCGTTGGGGAAAGCTCAATTTATAGAGCTATTACTTGGTCAGAGCAACTATATATAAGTGTTTCTTAGGGGAAGTTGATTATGTAAAACTCTCATATGCTTAAAAGATACACATATGTAGGTTTCTACTCCATGCGCTACTATATATTGAAGAGGATAGGAATTAAAACTGAGATACTTAGCTAAAATAGTCATTGCAATATTATGCATGCGGATGTATAATTATAAATATTTTGCAGAAGGAGTCATCAAGGTAATAAGCCATATAGCCTGGTGACAAGGAGGATTGACATGTTTAAAGCAGGAATAATCGGGGATGGATATACGGCAGCAGAGCTAATAAGGATACTGGCCGGACACGATGAAGTGGAAGTGGTGTCAGTTTTATCGACGGAGAATATAGGCAGAAGAATAGATAATATATATCCTCATCTGACCGGTTTTTGTACATTGGAGTGTGAAGAGAGCAAAGTGGAGAGTCTGATAGGAAGATGTGAAGTGGTTTTCCTGGCTCTTCCCCATGGCCTATCGGTTAATATTGCTTTGAGATTACTGGAAAATGGTATAAAATGCGTGGATTTGGGGGCAGATTTTCGTTTAAAAGACGTCTCCTTGTATAGAGAGTATTATGAACTTGAACACGGGGCGCCAGAGATGCTGGATAAAGCTGTCTATGGATTACCCGAGATATATAGAGATCGAATAAAAAATACTGACCTGGTGGCTAATCCCGGCTGTTTTCCTACTGGAGCGATACTGCCCCTGGTACCATTGTTAAAAGAGGGTATCATAAAACCGGAAGGGATAGTGATTGACTCTAAAACCGGAGTGTCAGGAGCCGGTAGAACCGCAAAAGCGGCCAGCCATTTCTGTGAAGTTAATGAGGGGATAAAGGCCTATGGTGTGGGCACCCACCGCCATGGCCCGGAAATCAGGCAGGAATTGAGTTTTGCCGCCGGAGTCGAGGTAGATATGATATTTACTCCCCACCTGGTACCCATGAACCGGGGCATATTATCCACATGTTATGCACAGTTGGCAGCCGGGATAGATGCCCAAGCGGTGAGACAGGTATTGGAAGATAAATATCAAGAGGAATGCTTTGTTCGGGTTTTGCCGCAGGGCACCATGCCCCATACCAAATGGGTATATGGGAGCAATTTCCTGGATATTGGAATATATACCGATGCAGGAAGCAAAAGGGTGGTACTGGTATCAGCTCTGGATAATTTGACTAAAGGAGCCTCGGGGCAGGCGGTACAGAATATGAATTTAATGTTGGGTATTAATGAAAAGAAAGCCCTTATGTTTGCTGGGGTTCATCCCTAGACAGGGGGAATAATCAAATGCTTAATGAGCTAAATAAATGCTTGGGTAGCTAAACTTTGCTTAGAAAACTAATCACTTGCTGCCTAATAAAAATAATTTCTGTAATACATGAAATGGAGGAAAAAATTCGTGAAAATTATTGCCGGAGGAATCACAGCTCCCCAGGGCTTTCTAGCTCAGGGGGTTTGTGCCCAGATAAAAAACCATACTAAAAAGGATATCGGCCTGATCTATTCAAAGGTTTCTTGTTCCGCAGCCGGTGTTTTCACTACTAATAGAGTAAGAGCGGCCTGTATTGATTTAAGTTCCAGCCATTTATCCAATGGCCAGGCCCAGGCGATTATTGTAAACAGCGGGAATGCTAATGCCTGTACTGGACTTCAAGGCTTAGTTGATGCTCAGTTGATGGCTGAATACTGTTCCGGACTTTTGAATATCCCCCCCGGGGATGTAGTTGTAGCATCAACCGGTGTTATAGGAGTGCAGTTGCCTATCAACAAAATAACCAAGGGTATACAGGAAGTCTGTTACAGTCTTAGTGACCATGGATCTGCTGCAGTGGCAGAAGCCATCATGACCACCGATCTGGTAGCTAAAGAAATCGCGGTAGAGATAGTATTGCAGGGTGTACCGGTGCGGATTGCCGGTATTGCCAAGGGATCAGGCATGATCCACCCCAATATGGCTACCATGTTGGCCTTTATAACTACTGATGCAGCAGTGAGTGCACCTTGTCTTAAACAGCTTATTAAAGAATCTACCGATATATCATATAACATGATAAGTGTAGATCGGGATACTTCTACCAACGATATGGCAATAATACTGGCCAACGGTCAGGCTGGCCACCCGCTTATTAAAGATCCCGGTTCTGAGGATTATAAGCTTTTCAAAGAAGGGTTGGATTTTGTTAATACTACTCTGGCCAAAATGATTGCTCGGGATGGAGAAGGAGCCACTCATTTAATCGAAATCAAAGTTATTAATGCCGATGACGAAAAAACAGCCCGCATGATTGGAAGGTCTATCAGCAGTTCCAATCTCACCAAAGCGGCGGTGTTTGGTTCAGATGCCAACTGGGGCCGGATACTGGCAGCAGCTGGTTACTCGGGAGCTGAGTTCGATCCCTATTCAGTAGATATTTATCTGGGAGAAGAAAAAGTAGCCCAGGACGGCATGGGATTGCAGTTTAATGAAGCTAAGGCCAAGGAGGCCCTGGAAAAAGATACTGTAGAAATTATTGTGGATTTAAAAGCCGGTCCCTATCAGGCTACTGCCTGGGGATGCGATTTAACTTATGACTATGTAAGAATAAATGCCGATTATAGAAGCTAATGGCTTAATGGGATAGATAATCTAAACAACTGCTTATCAACAAATGTCAGGTAAAAGGAGAGGGAAAGTATGGTTTGGTCAGCATTGGAAAAAGCTGAAATATTGGTAGAGGCACTGCCTTATATAAAAGAGTTTTATGGCCGCAAAGTAGTTATCAAATATGGTGGTGCAGCCATGATCGATTGTGAACTAAAGCAAAAAGTTATGCAGGACATTGTCCTGATGAAATATGTGGGAATGCACCCCATAGTTGTGCACGGTGGAGGCCCGGAAATAAATAATATGCTGGACCGGCTAAATATAAAGGTTCAGTTTGCCAACGGTCTGCGGGTAACCGATCAGGCCACCATGGAAATCGTTGAGATGGTACTGGGAGGAAAAGTTAATAAGGAGATCGTGGCCGGGCTTAATGCCAATGGGGGCAAAGCGGTGGGCATCTCCGGGAAAGACGGTGGTTTGATCAAAGCAGCTCCACTGGAAGAGAACAGCCAGATGGGCTTTGTGGGTCAGGTGGACAGTATTAATCCCGGGATTATTGAGACGGTGATAGAAAATGGTTATATACCGGTCATAGCACCCATAGGCATGGGCGAGGATCAGCAGACCTATAATATCAATGCCGACCTGGTAGCAGCCGCCATAGCGGTGGCCATGAAAGCTGACAAACTGGTACTGTTAACCGATGTGCCCGGTCTTTTAAGAGATCCGGCCGACCCCGGCAGCCTGATCTCGATACTGAAACTCAGTGAAGTGGATAGTTATAAAGAAGCCGGTATCATTGCCGGCGGCATGCTGCCCAAAGTAGATTGCTGTACCCGGTCGGTTCAAGGAGGGGTGGGCAGAACCCACATTATAGACGGACGGGTACCCCATTCGATACTGTTAGAGATATTTACTGACCAGGGTATCGGAACCATGGTAGTGGATCAATAATAACGGGAAAGGAAATTAAACATATGACTAATGATGAAATAAATAAAAAAGGACAGCAATATGTAATGAACACCTATGGGCGCTTCCCTATAGCACCTATTAAAGGCCAAGGGTCGTTTCTGTGGGATGCCGATGGCAAGCAGTATCTGGACTTTGTAGGCGGGATTGCGGTATGTATTTTCGGCCACTGCAACCCGGAGCTGGTAAAAGCCCTGGAAGAACAGAGCCGGCAATTATGGCATGTCTCCAACCTGTACTGGATTCAACCCCAGGTGGAAGCGGCCCAAAAACTGGTAGAAGAATCCGGGCTGGACAAAGCCTTTTTCTGCAACAGCGGTGCCGAGGCTAATGAAGCAGCCATAAAGCTGGCCCGCAAATACTTTTATCGCAAACAACAGGCCTCCCGGAACCAGATTATAGTTTTCAAAGAGTCCTTTCATGGGCGGACCCTGGCAACTGTGACAGCAACAGGACAATCCAAATACCAGGAAGGTTTTGCTCCTTTGCCGGGAGGATTTGAATACGCCCAGTTCAACAACCTGGCTTCTGTTGAAGCCCTGGTGAACGAAAATACCTGTGCCGTGCTGGTGGAGCCGGTACAGGGCGAAGGAGGCATTAAACCTGCAGATCCCCTATTCCTGAGCGGTTTGAGAAAATTATGTGATAAAGAAGGAATATTGCTCATTTTCGATGAAGTTCAATGCGGAATGGGTAGAACCGGCAGTCTGTTTGCCTTTCAGCAGTACCAGGTTAAACCGGATATCATCACCCTGGCCAAAGGGTTGGGAGGGGGCTTTCCCATAGGGGCTATGATAGCCAATGAGAAAGCTTCCAGCGGATTTGCTCCCGGGGATCACGCCTCTACCTTCGGTGGTAATCCCCTGGCTGCCGCAGTAGCCCGGCAGGTTCTGGATATCTTGGGTGACGGCAACTTCATGCAGCAGGTGGTAAAAAACTCCGCGTATTTGAAGGATGAACTGGATAAAATTAATGATAACAGGATTATCGAAACCCGAGGCAAAGGTTTTATGTTGGGTATGGAATTCAACTGCCAAATAAAAGGTTTAATAGATACCTGCCTGCAAAAAGGATTGCTGCTGGTAGGTGCAGGCCCTAATGTTCTGCGTTTTGTGCCCCCATTGACGGTAAGCGAAGCGGAAATTGACCAGGCTATTAATATAATAAAAGAAGCCTTAAAAGAATGGACCGTCTGATAAAATAAGAAAAGAGCATAGTAAAGGAGTGGAGAGGAATGTTTGCAATTAATGATTCCCTGCGGGGAAGGGATTTTATCAGTATATATGATTTTAGCGCCGAGGAAGTCAAATACATCCTGGAGGTAGGCAGTGAGATCAAAAAGCTGCAAAAGGCTGGAGTTACTCATCATTACCTAGCCGGCAAGACTCTGGGTATGATATTTCAAAAGGCATCCACCCGCACCCGGGTGGCATTTGAAGTAGGTATGTATCAACTGGGAGGTCATGCCCTGTTCTTGAGTCCCCGGGACATACAGCTGGGACGAGGTGAGACTATCAAAGATACCGCCCTAGTTCTGGGCCGTATGCTGGATGGAATTATGATCCGAACCTTTGACCATGACGAAGTAGTAGAATTGGCTAAATGGTCAGCGGTACCAGTTATCAATGGTCTTACTGATCTTCTGCATCCCACTCAGATCATCGGAGATCTGATGACTATACAGGAATATAAAGGTGAACTAAAAGGATTGAAACTGGCTTTCGTGGGGGATGGCAACAATGTAGCCAATTCCCTCTTGAATGGTGGAGCTCGAGTGGGGATGGACGTAGTAATAGCTTCTCCATCTGGCTTTGAGCCGGATAAACAGGTTCTGGCCCGGGCTCAGGCAGACGCTGTGCAGACCGGTGCTAAACTCTGGGTAGTACAGGATCCCGAGGAAGCAGTGGCTGGAGCCGATGTGATCTATACCGACGTATGGGCCAGCATGGGTCAGGAAGATCAAGCCGAGGAAAAAGAAAAACAATTTCTAAAATATCAAGTAAACAGCAGATTATTAAGTTTGGCCAAACCGGACGCTATTGTATTGCACTGCCTGCCCGCCAAGCGAGGTAAGGAAATAACTGATGAGGTAATGGACGGACCCCATTCAGTGGTATTCCAGGAAGCGGAAAACCGCTTGCACGCCCACAAAGCAATCATGGCCGTAACCATGTAATACCAATGGTGCCGGGTGTTAAGTTATTAAGTTATTGCAATAACTTAATAACTTAACACCCGGC
>CAZXIR010000099.1:411-2321 GCA_964640845.1 uncultured Syntrophomonas sp. | reverse complement strand
AGCGTTATGGAAGGGCTAATTGAAGTAGCAAAAGAATCGGATATACCTTTAATGCTTGAACTGTGGCGCAATACTCCCGGAGTAAAAATAGGGGAAGACGATGAGCTATCTTTAGCCGTGTTTATACGAAGGAATCCCGGTACCTGTTTGCTGATAAGAACTACAGAAGGGATAATTGGCACTGTTTTAGGAGGTTTTGACGGCAGGCGAGGTTATATTTATCATTTAGCCGTACACCATGATTTTCGAGGTCGGGGTTACGGGAAAAAATTAATGCATGAGGTTATTGTGCGACTTAAAGCATTAAAAGCTAAAAAAGTAGCCCTATTTGTACTGAATAACAATCAGGCTGCCATGGATTTCTATGATAAACAAAATTGGGTAAGACGACAGGATATTAAGACCTATTCGCTTAATACTGAAGAATATAAAGAAAAATAGTGGCTTGATTATTAATAACCCTGGTTATGCTGATGCAAACGCTAAAAAAATTGTAGTCCGGTAGGCTTACTTGCTAAAGAAAACGCATAAACCTGGCTTCCTGGAGAGTTTGTTATAGCAAGTAAGTTGACCTCAAACAGAAGCAAAGGAGAGAATTTAAGATGGCAAAAGTTGTACTGGCTTATTCGGGTGGACTTGATACTTCCATAATTATACCCTGGTTAAAGGAGAATTACGGCTATGAGGTTATTGCCTGCTGTGCCGATCTGGGTCAGGGAGAGGAACTGGACCCGGTAAGAGAAAAAGCTATAAAATCTGGGGCCTCCAAGATTTATGTGGAAGACCTGCGGGAAGAATTTGTTAAAGATTATATTTTCCCGGTTTTAAAATCGGGAGCTATTTATGAGAGGAAATACCTTTTGGGGACCTCTTTCGCCCGGCCTTTAATCGCTCAAAAACTGGTAGAGATAGCAGAAAAAGAAGGAGCTGTGGCCATCAGTCATGGGGCAACCGGCAAAGGCAATGATCAAGTTCGCTTTGAGCTGACGGTAAAGGCCCTAAATCCGGATCTTAAAATAATTGCCCCTTGGCGGGAGTGGGATATTCGGTCCCGTGAAGATGCCATCGACTATGCGGCCGCCCATGGCATAGAAGTTCCGGTGAGCAAGGAGAAAATATACAGCCGGGACAGGAACATTTGGCACATATCTCATGAGGGCGGAGACCTGGAGGACCCGGCCAACGAGCCTAAAAATGATATGTATGTGCTCACAGTTCCCCCGGAACAGGCTCCGGATACCCCGGCCTATGTGGAAGTTGGCTTTGAAAAGGGAGTACCAATTTCCCTGGATGGCAAGCCTTATGGGCCAGTAGAGCTTTTAAGCGAGCTCAATCGGCTGGGTGGAGCCAATGGGGTAGGTATTGTCAGCATGGTGGAAAATCGTCTGGTAGGCATGAAATCCCGAGGAGTATACGAAACCCCGGGGGGAACCATACTATACCGAGCCCACGAAGAATTGGAGAGGCTGACCCTGGATCGGCGCACCCTGCAATTCAAGGAAATTGTGGCCCTGAAATATGCCGAACTGGTCTATGACGGCAACTGGTTCAGCAAACTCAAGTATGCTTTGGATGCCTTTATTGAAGAGACCCAGAAGACCGTGACCGGAAGCGTCAGGGTTAAGCTGTACAAGGGTTCCTGTAATGCAGTGGCCGCTGCTTCACCTTACTCACTGTATAATGAAGAACTGGCTACTTTTAGTGAAGATGAAATCTACACCCAAAAAGACGCGGAAGGCTTTATCAACCTCTTCGGTTTGCCCCTGAAGGTTCAGGCTCTCCTGGACAGAAAAATAACAGAAAAATAAAGAAACTTTAGGACCAGGCCAAAACTTGCTCCAAAATGATTTATGGTCCCACGCCAAAGTCAAAGGCGTACTTAAATGATCAAGCCCGTACTACTATATGCT
>CAZXIR010000099.1:0-401 GCA_964640845.1 uncultured Syntrophomonas sp. | reverse complement strand
GCTGGACCGACAAATAACAGAAAAATAAAAGACTTTGACTTGGCCGAAACTTGCTCCAAAAAAATTTATTGTCCCAACGCCAAAGTCAAAGGCGTGCTTAATGATCAAGCCCGTACTACTATATGCTAGATGGGCTTGGTTTTTAGTGTGAAGATATGCAATACTTTTGAACAGTGGCCTTGGTTATATCTTGACAGAATTACTTTATTATTTATAATTAATTCTATATAGATGAAATAAATCACATAGTAAGATTGTGGAGGAAGGGGATACCTTAGGGTGGTCCTGGCTAAACCAATGTTATTTCAGAAGGTGAGTTAAGTCTTCTGATTTGCGTTGGTTTTTTTCGTATAAAGCCATAGTGGGGATAAAGGTGATGAATGTATAAGCGAGAGGGAAGG
>CAZXIR010000098.1:0-8206 GCA_964640845.1 uncultured Syntrophomonas sp. | reverse complement strand
TGTGTGCAGGAGCTATGGTAAACGCCCGATTGGGGAAACTGGTGTTTGCCGCCCGGGATCCAAAAGCGGGAGCAGCAGGCTCAATACTGGATATCGTCAGGGCCCCATACCTGAATCATCAGGTTCAAGTAAAGGAAGGGGTCTTACGGGAAGAAGCAACTGAATTATTAAGTACTTTTTTTGAAAAATTAAGGAGAGATGGCCGAGCTGGCCGAAGGCGCTCGACTCGAAATCGAGTAGGCGGTTAATCCCCGCCTCGTGAGTTCGAATCTCACTCTCTCCGCCAGAGAACAACTACCATAACGATAAATAAAATTAAATATTATACGGAGAGGTGGCTGAGTTCGGCTGAAGGCGCTCGATTGGAAATCGAGTAGACGGGTAACACTGTCTCGAGGGTTCGAATCCCTCCCTCTCCGCCATTAACGAATTACCAAGGGGTTTCAGACTTAGAGCTGAAACCCCTTATATTTTTTTACAGATGGGGTATAGAGTTGCGCAGCGAATTGGAATTTAAACAGGTGGAAGAGGTCTCCTAGAGATCATGGGTACCTGCTTGCGGAGAGGAAGAAAACTCTAGTAAATGACTATGTGGCAGGTTGCAATCGGCAACAGTCTTAAATTCTAAAGCAAATAGATATTGTGGTATTATAAAATAAATAGAATAGCTGAGGGGTGATTCAGAGTGAACTGGTGTGAAAAAGGCAGCATATTGGATGATCTAAAGAATGTATATCCAGAGAAGTTTACCACCGCAGATAAAGCGTTTAGAAATATTCATCGTGGAAATAAAATATTTATTGGAACTGCAGCTGGAGAACCAAGACATCTGGTAAGATCGTTGATGGAGTTCTTGAACCATTATCCCCAGGCTTTCTTTGATGTGGACATATATCATGTATGGACTCTTCTTGATGACCGGGACTTTTTTTATGAAAAATACAAACGTAATTTTAGAATTAAATCTTTTTTTATTGGAGATCCCAATAGAGATGCAATTAATAAGGGAGATGCTGATTACACCCCGGTTTTTACCTCCAGGATACCGGAGCTGTTCGATAGCAAAGCTTTCCCAATCGATATAGCCTTGGTTCAGACCTCCTTGCCGGATGAGCATGGCTATTTTAACTTAGGAGTGGGCGTTGATATAACTAAAGCTGCAGTAGAGAATGCCGGCCTGATTATTGTGCAGGTAAATTCATATATGCCTAGGGTACATGGGGATGGTTTCATCCATATTAATGATATTGACTATATTATCCCCTATGATGAACCTTTGCCAGAATACGATCCAAGGACGGAAAGCGAGGTGGCATTAAAAATCGGCGGGTATGTGGCCAGTCTCGTTCGGGACGGGGATACTATTCAAATAGGGTATGGAAATATACCATTGGCTGTGTTACCCTGCCTTAACAATAAAAAACACTTGGGTGTGCATTCAGACCTTATAACTGACGGAATTGTGGAATTAATGAAAAAAGGGATTATTGATAACAGCAATAAAAGCATAAACAAGGGAAAGACTATTGGAACATATTGTTTGGGCAAGAAAGAGACCTATGAATTTATAAATAACAATCCCGCCATTGAGCTTAGACGGATTGATTATGTAGATAATCTTATGACCATTGCTCAGCACGATAATATGACTGCCATAAATGCAGTCCTGCAAATTGATCTGACCGGACAAGCTTCAACTGAATCACTGGGTAATGTCTTTTATAGCGGCATAAGTGGCTTTGCTAATTTTATAAGGGCTTCTCTTCTAGCGAAAAAAGGAAAAACGATTATAGCCATGAAATCGACTGCCGAGGATGAAGAGATTTCCAAAATAGTACCCACTCTACTGGAAGGCTCTGGGGTAAGTCTGCATCGGGGTGATGTGCAATATGTAGTAACCGAATACGGAATAGCCTACCTGCAAGGAAAGAACCTGCGGGAGAGAGCAATGGAATTAATATCTATCGCCCACCCCAAATTTAGATCTTGGCTTATTCAAGAAGCAAAAAACCGAAACCTGATCGATAAAGATCAGAAATTTGTTTCCGGTCCAGAAGGTAAATATATGGAAGAATACGAAGCCCATAGAAAAACAAAAACCGGATTAGATATCCTATTAAGGCCTATCAGGATCAGTGATGAACCGCGGGTAAGAGATTTCTTTAATACTCTTTCCGATAAAAGTCTATATTTAAGGTTTTTTACCCCGCGTGGGTATGTTCCCTATGAAAGTCTACAAGATATTATTACCGTCGATAATACCAAAGGCGTGTCAATTCTGGCCATAATCCAACAGGAAGAGAATGAAAAAGTTATTGGTCTGGGACAATATTTTATAAACGAAACTGATTATTCAGCCGAGCTTAGTTTAGCCACCAGTGATAATTATAAGAACAATGGAATAGCCTCGGTATTGCTGGCACATTTATCTTACTTAGCACAGAAAAACGGACTACTAAGCTTTACCGCCTCCGTACTGGGCGAAAATAGAGTTATGGTTCATGTGCTAAAAAAAATAGGGTTTGCCCACAAAACCTCAGAGGCTGGAGTTATCGAACTGGAAAAAATATTTTAACTAAAACAACATTCAAACGCGCTATGAAATTCAGCTACCCTTATAAACAAAGACAGCAAAGGAGAAATTAGTATCTTAATAATTACCGGAAGACACAAATTATGATAAGATAAAAACATTGTTCAGGTACGAAGTAAGTTATCCTTGATAAACCATAGCCTAAAAAAACTTTGCCGTCTTAGTTCAGAACTGGCGTCCATAAGGGGTTAATATGCAAAAACTTAAAGAAAAAATCATAAGTGAAGGCCAAGTCCAGGGCAGTAATATCCTTAAAGTGGATAATTTTCTCAACCATCAGTTAGATGTGGAATTTTTAAATGAAATCGGACGTGAATTTGCCCGGAGATTTATAGACCAGGATATAAGTAAAATATTAACTATAGAAGCCTCTGGAATTGCAGTGGCAGCAATTACCGCTCAGTATTTTAAGGTGCCGGTAGTATTTGCCAAGAAAACGGAATCAAAGAACTTGGACCAAACGGTGTATAAAACTGAAGTATTCTCTTTTACTAAAGACAAAACGTATCAAATTATGGTTTCCAGCAAATACCTGGATAAGCCTGATCGAGTATTAATTATTGATGATTTTCTGGCCAATGGCCGAGCGGCTCTGGGCTTAAAAGACATAGTTGAACAGGCCGGAGCTAATCTGGTTGGGATAGGCGTTGTAATAGAAAAAGGTTTTCAACCTGGAGGTAAAATACTGCGTGAGTCCGGTATCAAGGTCGAATCTCTGGCCATCATCAAGTTGATGGCTGAAGGCCAAATTGTTTTTGCAGAAGAATAAGTAACGTCCCAAATAATTCATTTGCTAATATCCTGTATTCATGATAAAATTTCGCTCTAGGACTTAATAGTAAAATATTTGCCTGACCGAGTATTCATAGTACAATATATTATAATAAATAATAATGATATTAAAATTGCCGTGCTAGACGGGGAATTAGCGGTGCCTTGTAACCTGCAACCCGCTGCAGCAGGGTCGAATTCCTGAGTTGAGGGTATACTTTGTGAGGTCTGGCTTAAAAAAGTGGCGTTGAAATCTGGGTCCTTCGCAATGAGACATCTTGAATCGTGTCAGATCCGGAAGGAAGCAGCACTAAGGGATTCATCTCATGTGACGAAGGGGAGCCTGGATGGAGTTAACTGTTTAAGTAACGCTTGGAAGGTATATTCGAGGCCAGGTGCACGGCATAATATTATATATTCAGTAGCAACAGGTTACCCATTGATGAAAAAAGACCACGAAGCGCAACTTGGGCTTGCTGTGTCGAATTTATAAAGAAATTGAGATTGAAGTGATAAAAGTCCGTTCATTCAAGTACCTGAGTACTTTGATTGAGCGGACTTCTTTAGTATAGGTTAGCTTTTATCAGATTGTGGTCCGTTGAATTTTTGTCTATGATCTTTAGGTAATAAAATCCTCCTATTTTTACAACCCGTTAGGAAGGAAAATTATCCGTAAAACATGAATTAAAAAGTAATAAAGTTAAATAAGATATAAGTGTTAATTTCCAGAAAGGAAGTAAAATTATGGCATACTTGGCATTGTACAGGGCATGGAGACCACAAAAGTTTCAAGATGTAGTGGGACAGGAACAAACGGTGACTGCTTTTAAAAATGCCATATCGCAGGGACGTATGGGACACGCCTATTTGTTTTCCGGCCCAAGAGGGACCGGAAAGACCAGCGTTGCCAAAATAGTCGCCAAAGCGCTCAATTGTCTAAATGTGAGGGAAGGTGAGCCATGTAATGAATGCAGCTCATGTCTGGATATTAATCATAGCAATTTTATGGATGTAGTAGAAATAGACGCGGCCTCTAATCGGGGTATTGATGAAATAAGGGAACTTAGAGAAAAAGTTAGAATAATGCCCGCCCAGGGCAATATGAAAGTATACATCATAGATGAAGTACATATGCTGACCACCGAAGCATTCAATGCTTTACTTAAAACGATTGAAGAGCCGCCGGAATCAGTAGTTTTTATTCTCGCTACTACTGAATTACAAAAAATTCCGGCAACCATTGTTTCCCGCTGTCAGAATTATCAGTTTAGAAGAATCACTATGACTGAAATAACTGCACGTTTAGAACAGGTGGCAACTGCTAATGATATCGATATTAGTAAAGATGCAGTATCGATCATAGCTCGCAGATCAAATGGAGGATTAAGAGATGCGCTAAGTATTTTAGACCAGATATATTCATATAAGGGCCAGACTATTCAGAAGGAAGACGTTATCCAAGTGCTGGGCTTAGTTGATGAAGTTTTTATGGCCGATTTAATGGGAGCACTGCTGTCTCATGATGCTGCCTTAGTAATACATATGTTAAATAGTGCTCTGGACCAGGGCAAAGAAACCCAGCAAATAGCTAGAGAAAGCATAGTTTATTTGAGGGACCTGCTATTATATTCTATATTAGAAGATAAAGCTGAACTAGTGGCCGCTAATCAAAGCCCTAAACATATTTTGGATAAACAAAAGGGAATGACGAATCATGGGAAGCTGCTAATGGCTTTAAGAAAAATGATGGATACGGCAGACCGGTTAAGATTCAGTGAAGGCAACCGAGTTCAGCTGGAGATAGCTTTCCTGGAGATTTCAGAGATATTAAACGATAATCCAAGCGAAACTCAAATCCAATTAAAAGCAACAACTGTAGAAGAGAGCGGTATAAAAAAAGATAAATCTAAGAAAAAGGAAGCTCGGGATGGTTTATGGAAACAAATTTTGTATAAGGTTAAGGAAAGAAGGATCCCCACCCATGCATTATTGTCTCAGGGCAACTTACTGGGGATAAAAGATAACACCATGTTTATAGGATACAAAAAAGGATATAAATTTCATAAAGAGAGAATGGAAGAGCAGGCCAACCGTGAAATATTGGAGACCACTATAAAGGAAATATTAAACCAGGAGATGGAAATACAGTTTATTTTTATGGAAGATGAACAGTATAATGATATTGTTGTTAAAAAGGCTATTGAAATATTCGGCGAGGAAGTTATAGAAATAAAAGATTAGGAGGAATTTTTATGCGCTTTAATCCTGGTGGAGGAGCAAATATGAACAAAATGATGAAAGAGGCCAAAAAAATGCAGGCCCGCATTGCACAAATGCAGCAAGAACTGGAAAGTCGGGAATTTGAGGCGTCCTCAGGGGGAGGGGCGGTAGTTGTTAGGGTTACCGGAAAACAACGGATAGTATCCTTGAAAATATTACCGGAAGCAGTAGATGTAGATGATGTGGAGATGTTAGAAGATATGATTTTGGCAGCCGCCAATGAAGCCATAAAACAATCTCAGGAAACTGTATCCCAAGAGATGGCCAAGATAACCGGGGGATTAAATATACCAGGTATGTAACCATGTTAGGTGCTAGCCTGGTTAAGATATTCTACCAAGTGCTAAACAAAAAAGGGGGAACAAAGTCTTGAAACTAGCCCAACCCCTGCAGGCTTTAATCGACCAGCTATTAAAGCTGCCATCCATAGGCCCCAAATCAGCACAAAGATTAGCCATGTTCATATTAAGACTCCCTGATGAGGAAGTAAGACAGTTAGCCATTTCCATACTAGATGCTAAAAAAAAAGTGTTTCCCTGCCCGATTTGTGGTTATCTAACCGATGTTAACCCTTGTGTAATATGCACTGATCAACGTCGGGATAAAACCTTGTTGTGTATAGCGGAAGAGGTAAGCGATGTTATGGCTATAGAAAGAAGTGGCTTTAATGGGCGTTATTTCGTTTTAAATAAAGATTTTAATATATTAAAAGGAAACGATATAGAAGACATAGATATTAAATCCTTACAGGAGCGAATCAATAATGGTGGGGTACAAGAAGTAGTATTGGCTTTAAATCCGGACATAGATGGAGAAATATTATCAAGATATCTGGCCACCGTGGTGGCTAAACTAGGCGTTAAGGTAACACGTTTGGCTTATGGTCTGTCGGTGGGTTCAGATATTGAGTTTACAGATGAAATAACCCTAAAGAAAGCCATAGAAGGGAGAAAAGAATTCTAGCATAATAAATGCCTGTCTTGCATAGAGATTAAGCAGCACAGCTTTCCTAATGGGAGTCAGAAGGAGCATGATATGGCATTTTGCTTAAACATCTGGAATAAAGCAGGCAGTTATTTGAGATTATGGGAAGACCAGCAGCCGGTAAAGGAAATCATATCAGATGAGATTGTTTTGCAGCAGGCCCATCAAGAACTGCAGCAAGCCCAGAATTGGTTTGCCAATTTAGACGAACCGGAAATGATTGATTATGCAATTTACAAAATAAAGGCGGCAGAAAAACATTACGATTATCTATTGAAGAGAATTAAGAGCAGCAGGCAGGGTCAGACCAAATAGAAAGGCTCATTTCGTTTTGAGGAGAGATAACAGCGATGGAAATGGTAAATATAATTATTGCAGCGGTTTTTATGCTGGTAATTCTATACCTGATAGCGCAGGTCTTTTTAAAACCGATTAAATTATTGTGGAAATTGCTTCTTAACTCAGGGATAGGGTTGATTTTGCTCCTTGGCATAAACTTTATCGGAGCATATTTTTCCTTTATTTTACCGGTTAATTTGCTAACTATTTTAACGGCAGGTTTTTTGGGGATACCAGGACTATTGCTGTTAATATGTTTCCAGCTGTTAATGGGGTAATGCTTCATTAACAGAATAAAATAAAATAAGAGTAATAAAGGCTGCTAAGGCCTTTTTTTGTTATATTATTGGCTGAGTACAGGCATCCTAAAAGCATACCCAATATGCTTGGGGTGAAATCGGGTTGCGGCTATTAACGACAGAATGTTACAGCATAAACCTTAAATGTGAGTAACATTGGTTAAAAACAATATAAATATTGACGCATAATTAACTGCAGCATTATACTATATATAATAATCGGGCCAAGATACGCCTAATCAGGAGGTGTTTTTAGTTGTAGTGGACGAAGAGAAAAGAGTTGTAGAAGCGTATGTAGGAGAATATGCCAGCGGTAAAAGCGAACTAGCAATAAACCGGGCATTAGAATTGATGACAATGCAGCGACAGGTAACCTTAGTAGATTTGGACATCGTTGAACCCTTCTATACATTAAGGCCGATTAAGGACCTGCTGGAAAGAGAAGGCTTAAATATAATTGCGTACTCAAGAAGTGATAGTTTTGGTCTAGGAGAGACTGGAGCTATGCTTAATCCTAAAGCCAAGTGGGCTTTAAGAATTGAGGGAGACATAATATTTGATGTGGGCTATGGTGTTCATGGTGCCAAAACACTAAATTTAGTTGAAGGAGCAGAAGAAGCCGGGGTAAAAGTTATAGCAGTTATAAACTACATGCGCCCAATGACCAACTCAATTGAACGAATAAAGGGGTATATTAAAGAACTGGGGACAGTAAATGCCATAGTGGCTAACACCCATTTGGGTACCGAGACTACTTTGGATATAATAATAAAAGGTAACCTGGAAATTTTTGAAGCAGCAAAACAAATAGAGATACCCATTGCTTACATTGCCATGGAAGAAAAATTTCAAGAATTTATTAATAAGGAGGAGTTCTTTGTACCGGTGAAATTTATAAAAAGATATATCCTGAAATAGATTTATAAAAAGAATATTCATT
>CAZXIR010000097.1:0-8212 GCA_964640845.1 uncultured Syntrophomonas sp. | reverse complement strand
TCCTTTACTATGCCGAAACGCAAAAACAGGCAAGGATCCAAAGAGAACGGGATATGCTGGATACCCAGTTTAGGCAGGCACAAACAGAATTTGCTTCTCTGCGGCAGCTGCAGCAGAATGCCGCGGCCTATCGGCACGATATGCGCCACCATTTTGCCCTTTTACAGGGTCTGGCCTCTAGGGGACACATAGAGGAGATCAAGGAGTATCTACGGACTGCCCAGTCCGACATGGATGCTATCACGCCCATGCGCTTTTGTGAAAACGAAACCGTCAATCTAATTTTGTCCGCTTTCGCCTCCAAAGCAAAGCAATCGGGAATCCTGTTGACTGTAGAAGCAAAACTGCCTGACTCACTGACCTTTAGCGACACCGAGCTTTGTTCACTATTGTCAAACGCTTTGGAAAACGCCATACAAGCCTCGGAAAATATAGCCGACAGCAACGAACGCTATATCAAGCTGCGCGTTTATTCCAAGAATAACAAGCTATGCATTGACATTCGCAACAGCTATCAGTCAGAACCATCATTCCATCAGGGCCTTCCTGTATCAAAAGAACCGGGGCATGGCTTTGGCACAAAAAGCATGGCACATATCGTGGAAAAGCATGGCGGTGTATTCCAGTTTTCGGTCCAGGATGGCTGGTTTATATTTCAGGCCACTGCATAATCTGTTAATTCACCTGATTTTTCACTATTCATACCACGGGAGTAGTTTAAGGGGGGGCCAAAATGGTCTCCCCCCTATTCGCACTTTTCTATGATATTTTGGGAAGTTGCATTGGCCTCCCTCCTCAGGGAATAAATACTCGTTTAATGAGAACAATAACAGGAAAAGCAGTGGAGGGGTATTGATGCTTAACTGGTTTTCTCTGGCTCTGGCTGCCCTGGCCGGAGCAGCTATGGCACTGCAGGGCACTTTAAACGCTGCCCTGGGCAAAGTTGTGGGGGTGTGGGAATCTACTCTCATCGTACATCTGATCGGCACCATGACGGTATTAACAATTATATTGGTTGGAGGCATAGGTTTCGGTAGTCTGGCTAAACTTCCTCAAGCTCCCTGGTATGCCTATCTGGGTGGAATACTTAATGTAATCATAATATACGCGGTAGTGAAGGTTATTCCCCAGGTGGGGGTAGGTAATGCAACAACCGCCATCATCGCCGCCCAGATCATCACCGCCCTGATAATTGATAACCTGGGCCTATTTGGCATGAAAAAATACATGTTCCACTATACTGATATACTCGGCATCCTTCTCCTAGCCGCCGGCACCCGCATCCTGCTGACCAATTAACGGGCTCGAGTAAACATATGCCTTTCAGCTTTAGGAAACGCTTTGTGTTAATATGTTTCTCTTCTTCCTCTGAGAGTTGAACCATTTGAATAACATTCTTCGTACTTTGTCATAGAAGTTCCCTCATGCCGTGGAGTTATCTGTCATTTCGCAGTATCGGTAGTATCCCCTCAGTTTAATTTGGAACATCTCTATTACATAATTCGTGGGTGAGGTCAGGTGTTTTCTTAGCCATGCTTTGCACTTAAGTAGACTGCTTCTATATTTCTTTTGGCTTGCTTTCCTGTTATTTCGCAAAATAGATTAGAAGAAAACCTCATTATTCTCAGATTAAAAAGAAGCTTAGATGAAGATTTGAACTTCGTTTTCAAATACGATATCCTTAGTTAATAACTTGTTTTCCCCTTAGCATAACAATGCTAAATAATAAATAATAAAGAAGTGAGCTGTATTTGAGTGTACTTATTGGAAAAATTTAAAGAGGTGTTATTTGCAATACTCCCAATCACGGTAATTGTTTTGGTCTTGAATTATACCATCGTCCCCCTTGAGGCTACTTTAATATTTCGGTTTGTTTTGGGAGCATTGTTAATCGTCTTAGGCTTATCCATTTTTCTATTGGGAGTGGATATCGGGATTATACCCATTGGTAATTTAATGGGATCAGCTCTCAGTAAAACTAACAATATTTGGATAGTGGCTTTGAGTGGATTAATACTGGGATTTTTTATATCTATAGCTGAACCTGATTTGCATATTATTGCTGGACAGATAGAATTTGTCACCTTGGGATTGGTATCAAAACTGAATATTATCCTCATTGTATCCCTAGGAATTGGTGTAATGTTTACTGTGGGCTTGACCAGAATCGTAAATAACATACCTTTACATAAAGTCCTAATTCCATTATATGCAGTTATTCTGGTATTAGCTTTGTTTACGAGTCCTGAGTTTTTAGCCATATCATTTGATGCATCTGGTGCAACTACCGGAGCCTTGACGGTGCCATTTATGCTAGCTCTGGCAACAGGTATCTCTGCCTTAAAGAAGGATAGCCAGGACTCTGAAAAAGACAGCTTTGGTTTGGTGGCGCTGGCCTCGGTTGGGGCAATTATAACGGTAATGATTATGAGTATTGTCTCAAAAACTGATAAGATTTCCGGGACTATGGAGTACCACATAGCTACCTCATCTTCAATTATAGAACCTTTTATTCAGAAACTGCCAACCATAGCTATTGAAGCTTTCTTTGTTTTACTTCCATTATTAATAATTTTTTTGGTATTTAATATATTATTTTTTAAAATGGACAGAAGACCTCTTCGAAAAATTCTAAAAGGTCTTTTATATACCTTTATTGGCTTAATATTGTTTTTAATTGGTGTCAATGCTGGTTTTATGGATGTAGGCCGTATCATAGGGGTAAACGTCGCATCTTCAGGCAATCTTTCTTTGATTATAATTATTGGATTTGTTCTAGGTCTAGTAACAGTTTTGGCAGAACCTGCTGTTCACGTCTTGACTCATCAAATAGAGGATATTACCAGTGGTTATGTGAAAAGACCCATTGTAATATCTGCACTTTGCATTGGGGTTGGTTTCGCGGTAGCATTATCAATGCTGAGAATAATAATTCCCGAAATTCAACTATGGCATTATCTTTTGCCGGGATATATAATCGCAATAGGGATGGTTTTTGTTGTGCCGCCACTGTTTGTTGGAATGGCCTTTGATTCTGGTGGAGTAGCTTCAGGCCCTATGACAGTAACTTTTATATTGGCCTTTGCCCAAGGAGTGGCTGAATTCGTTAAAACAGCGGACGTTTTAGTTGATGGATTCGGTATGATTGCTATGGTAGCCTTAACACCTGTAATTGCTTTACAGATTGTAGGTTATATTTTTAAGATTAAGTCGGTAAAAGGAGGAATAGAATCAGATGGGTAATAGTCCTCAGCGAACCGAGTTTGAGTTGCTTTGTGTCATACTCAATTATGGTTTGGGGAGTAAGGTTATAAGATTGGCCAAGCAATGCGGAGTGACTGGAGGAACGATTTTTTTAGGAAGAGGAACTGTGAAAAATAGAATATTAGAGATACTTGATTTAACCGAAGTACGAAAAGAAATCGTAATCATGATATCTTATAAAGATACCATCTACAAAGCTATGGAAGCAATTACCCAAGGATGCAAGTTAAACAAAAAAGGCCATGGAATAGCGTTTACTACTTCTGTTATCAATATATTTGGGACTTCATGTTACAAGGACAGCCATACTGTAGAAAGCAGAGGTGAGGAAAATACCATGTATAGGGTTATTTATGTAATTGTCGACAGAGGCAAGTCAGGGGCTGTGATAGATATCGCAAGTAAAGCTGGTTCTAGTGGAGGAACAATAATAAATGCGAGAGGCTCAGGCATCCATGAAACTAGCAAGCTTTTTGCCATGGATATAGAGCCGGAAAAAGAGCTGGTTTTGTTATTGTGTGAGGAGCATCTGACTGATTCAATCGTATCCTCTATCCGAGAACAGGTTAAAATCGACAAGCCGGGTAACGGCATCATTTTTGTTCAAAATGTACATAGTGCATACGGTTTATATCCATCAAGCAGATAAAAGTAATTACAAAAAGGTGGCCATTAGGATTACGATGATACCGATTATTAGGCCTTTGAATCTGGATCTTTGGTCTTTTTTGCCGGCTTCGGGCCAGAGTTGGCAGAGTACCAGGTAGGCCATAATACCGGAGGCAATACCCATCAACCAGGGCAAGATGCCGGGTAATGCTTCCATTAACACCAGTCCGAATATGGTACCCAGAGGCGTAATAAGTCCCAGGAGCAGAAGCTGGATGAGAAGCACGTTTTTTCTTAATCCGCCCATTAGCAGTGGGGCTGCTATGGCCATTCCTTCCGGTATGTTATGTATTCCTATAGCCAGAGCAATTACCATCCCGGTCCGGGCTTTAAGCTCACTTCCCAATGCTATAGCCATTCCTTCCGGCAAATCATGCATGGCAATCCCCAACATAATTAGATATCCCAGTCCCAGCAGGGTGTCTCCAGTACTGACTCCGGAGAACAGTATCCTATTAAATATCAACATGCCCAAGTAACCGATTAATACTCCACCCACCGCTGCTCCCCAATTAAACAAGAGGGCCGATGGCAGCATATCGATCAATACTACTGCTGCCATTACCCCTGCTGCCAACCCTAGAAATATGGCCAGAGATTGGTCATTCCAGTTTTTTTTCACAAAAAGCAATCCAGCCCCTAGAACCGTACATAGCCCTGCTGCCAAACCCATAATTAATACCTGTTGCACATTTTATCTCCTAACCTACCATAATATATTCTATTGTTATGATAGCAACATCCAAATTAGGTTAGATTTTTCTAATTACCCCATGACCGGGGTCCACAACCACCTACCAAAATTTTGGGTGGGGTTAAGCTTGGAACCGGTGGTAGCCCTTAAGGGTAAGTTAGCTAAGGGGTGCTTTGAGAGTGAACTCTAATGCGGTAAAAAAAAGAGTTTAATAGTTTTTACCCTAAAGACAATTTTCATCATGGCTTTTCACTTTTTCTGGTCTGGCAATAGTAATAAATTGAGGTTGACAAGCATATTTTGCATACAGAGGAGGTGTTTGTTATGATTAAAAACCTGTCCATAGAATTTGTGGGGTTGGGCAAGGCCTTGGTTGCGTCGGTTATACTGTCCCTTCTGGCAACAGTGCTTATCTATTACACCGGGTTGGAAGAAACCCTTTTTGCCCCTTTGGGCAACGTTATTATGGTAATCAGTGTATTTTGGGGAGCCTGTCACGTCAGTAAAGCTCGTGGTTCTAAAGGACTATTGCGCGGGATTAATATTGGAGTAGCGTTCTTTATCTTGATGTTTATAGCCACTTTGGTTTTCAATCCCAGTTTAATCGGCATGAGAAATTTTCTTTTGACCTTGATGATGTGTGTACTATCAGGAAGTTTAGGCGGAATACTAGGGGTTGGTTTAAGCAACAATATTTGATGCCCGGATACTGGGATCAGGTAAGGGGTCTGGATCTATTGGTAAATGGCCCTAAGTACTGGAAAACGGACTCGCACTTTACATACGGTCCGTTTTTGTTTATGGATATGGGTTAGGTCTTGTAAATAGACAGATTCACTGGTATTTTTCTAAGATAGACGCCAATAGCAGAAAGACCCCGGCTATAATAAGCAGCACCCCAGCTTTTAATCTCGTATCTGTCATCTAACCGGCCCCCTGCAGGTATTATTTTATTTGCCCATTAACATGCTGGAATTTGGATGATAATGCACTGGTCCGACATACCATCAACAAGCTCCCATTTGCCTATTAACATGCTGGAATTTGGATCATCCCCAGATTTTTAGCAGTACATTTCGCAGAAATCCTGGTATTCTAAAATAATATACTCGCATTATGGTATCCTCCTTTAAGCTGACTTGCCCTTTATGCATTTTATGAGAATAAATTAAAAAAAGTTACAGTTTATTCATCAGCCCCGGCGGTGATAAATTTTTGAATCTCTTCCGTCAAATCTTTCTCCAGCAAAGATACTGTCTTTACAATGGGGATGCTGTTCTTAAAGATTTTTCCGTAATTGCACTTCTCCAGTCGGTTATCCAAAACCACCACTATACCCCGATCATCTTCACTTCTAATTAATCGCCCCGTTCCCTGCTTGAAGCGCATAGCCCCATCGGGCAGCATGAAATGCTGGAAACTGTTCCTGCGCTGGAATTTACAGTGTTTATCAGAGGCTATACAGAAAGGATCAGATGGTGATCTAAAAGGCAGTTTGACGATTACCACACCCCGTAGAGCATCTCCTTTTACATCAATTCCCTCCCAGAATGTTTCCAGTCCCAAAAGTACCGAATCTTTATTGGCAATAAATTCTTCCAGGAGCAATCCCGATGATCCACTTTCGTCCTGAACCAGAAGGTTAATTCCCTGAGCCTGACACCACGGCTTAATGGCTGCTGATACCTCCTGCAGTTGCTTGCGGGCGGTGAACAATACCAGTATGCCTCCCCCGGTAGCCGCTATAATATTTACCAGCACCCTGGAAACTGACCGGCTGTGTTCATTACTATTAGGCGGTGGCATATTGGACACGGTATAAAGAACTGCCTGGTTCTCATAATCGAAGGGTGATTTTTGCAGTAAAGTTATAACCCGTTCATCTTGAAGATATTCACTTAACCCTACCTTGTCCAGGTAATAATCAAAGCGATCTTCTACCGCTAGGGTGGCGGAAACCATTATCATAGTTTGGAGGCGGCTGTATAACCGTTCTTTAAGTACCTCTCCTATCATTATATGAGAAGAGACCAGAGAAGAAGCCCATCCGTTTCGGTATTCTATCCAGTTGATGCTTTCTGCACGATAAAGGTTTTCTTCCATTATCAAATAGGCATGTTCCGACAATTCCTGCAGGACATTGATGAAACTGGCTATTTCCCCTTCATCTTCCTGTCCTGCCAATTCCTTTTGAATGGACTTTAATTTATCTAATAAAATCCGGGTATTACCTTGCCATTCCTGGTAATCATCGAACAGGTCGGCAAACCAGGTTTGTTCCAGGTGTTGGTTTTCTATTACCATGGAATAATTACTATCTTTGCCCTTCCTGCTGTTGGTTATGGTGGAAAACATACTATCCAGAAACTGCATCGACCTGCTTACCAGTTCGCTGGCCCCGTTTAATAAGTCTATTAAATTGGGATATCGAGCCTTCAAATGCTGTATATAGCCTCGGGCATATTTTTTATCTTTGAAATATAATCCCTTAAGCAGGTCACTGCTTTCCAGATAGGAAAAACTGCAGGATAGCTTATCAAATGACTCCCGGTCAAAATGATGGGCCTCATCTATTATGAGGTGTTGGTACTCCGGCAGGATGCTGTTATTAACCTGTAAATCAGAAAGCAAGAGGGCATGATTGACTACTATGATATCCGCTTTATGTAAATTTTTCATCATTTTCAAGCGAAAACATTTTTCATGGTAAGGACATATATCTTTTCGGCATCCCCTGCGGTCTGCAGCCAGTAAAGACCAGTGCTTCATAAGATCCGCTCCGATGTTCAGCTCTTTTCTGTCCCCGGTCTGGGTCTTTTCAGCCCAGCTTAAAATCCTGGTTATAAACAGCTGCTCCGACTCATTTAAGTTCTGTTTGCCAGCCAATATGCTGGTATATTTGTTCCAACACAGGTAATTCTCCCGGCCTTTGGCTTCCATATATTTCAGGTCCAGTGAGGCCGCCTCCAACAGGTCCGGTATATCTCGCCCAATTATCTGCTGCTGCAGAGCTTTAGTTCGAGTAGAGATTACTACTCTTTCTTTCTCAATTAACGACCATAGAAATGCAGGAAGCAGGTAAGCATAAGTTTTCCCAACTCCGGTCCCGGCCTCTGCCACCAGAAACTCACTGTTGGTAAAAGCTTCGGCAATACCCTGAGCCAGGCAGACCTGTTCCTGCCGGTAAACAAAGCCGGGAACAACCTTTTCCAACAGTCCTCCCGGTCGAAAATAATCTGCTGTTTTTTCCATACTATGTACCGGCATACATTTTAAACTCCTCATTATATTCAAACCTGACTTGGATCAAAAGTGATCTTGTGCAGGATTTTATTCCGGCCCTCCACATCTATCATATAGACCCCTTCCACCGGCACTTTTTCCCCGACCAGTATCTGAAAATATTCCTCTGCAAATGATTGCTTTAGTTTTAGGGCTAAACCACAGCTAGCTGATATTTCTCGGGGAGTGGGTATGATCATATGCGGCTTTTCCATTTTTTTCATGACTTTTTCTGCTTTAAGGGCATATGAGGTGGAACTAAAGGTGATAACACCATAATTGTTTATTTCCATTAAATTACTG
>CAZXIR010000096.1:0-8254 GCA_964640845.1 uncultured Syntrophomonas sp. | reverse complement strand
AGTATGCGCTGATTATGGCCGCTATAGCAGTAGTGTGTATTGTCGCTTACCAGTTACTTGGAAATGCTATTAGGGATCAAGTGAATGAGGTAACAAATGAACTACCAGCCCCAGCAGGGAGTTAAAGAAAGTGATTAAAAAAACTAGTAATACTACAAAAAAATTGTACATAATTGCACATATAGTAGAGCCTACTTTTGTATGGTTATGCCCTGCCTCAGGGCATAACTGATTACTTTTATAATTTAAGGAGACCTAACAAATTATTTATATGAACATTTATTTATTTCTTGGCGAAGTTCTGGTGGGACTACTCCTGCTCTTGGCCGTCATCTTTGACCAACGGGAGAGGCGCATTCCTAATGTATTAATCCTGGTGGGACTGCTTCTGGGTATGGGCTGGAATGTTTATGCCCAGGGCTGGACCGGGATAATTTTTTCCCTGAAAGGTTTGGGGTCCGGACTGGCTTTACTATTCATCCCTTTTGCCATGAGGGGCATGGGCGCTGGAGATGTGAAACTGTTGGGAGTGGTCGGGACCTTTAAAGGGGCTTTATTTGCCTTTCATACTTTTATTTTTATGGCTATATGGGGCGGGCTGATAGCAGTGATGCTGCTGTTAATAAGAGGGCAGTTGGGAAAGACTCTGGGCCGGCTCTGGGTTGGGATGCTGCTAGCCCTATCTAAAGCTCGTAAAATGAAGGAATCAGTCGAGGTAAGCAATTCCGGAATTTGTTTTCCTTATGCTCTGGCTATAGCCCTGGGGGCGGTAAGTGCTTATTTGTTTAAGTGGTGAAAAATATGAATAATGTTAGAAAATTGTTTAGATCGAAACGGGCCCAGAGCATGGTGGAGATGGCGATCATTCTCCCTGTGCTTTTATTGATTCTATTTTCTATCTTTGAGTTTGGAAGAGTACTGGGAGCCTATATGCTTATTCATGATCTGACTCGGGATGGGGTGCGCTATGGAGTGGTGGGTATGAGCGATGTGAGTATCAAAGACCATATCATCACTAACGATTCATTTCTTTCTATCACCAGTGATGATATAACCATAACTCCTGGCACTCGAATCATTGGCAGTCCGCTGACGGTTCGTATAGATTATGATATGGATATTCTTACCCCAATTATCAGCAGTATTGTCCCAAACCCAATGAACTTATCGGCGGAATATGTAATGCGCATTGAGAAACTGCCTTAACACAGGGGGAGCGGTTATTATGAGAAAAACATTAAGAAGATTGCTTAAGGATGATTCCGGATCTGTTATCGTATTGGTAACCTTGGGGATGGTAGCCTTAATCGCCTGCATGGCTTTGGTAATAGATGCTGGAGTAGTTTATGCGGGGAGGATGAAGGCTTCCAATGCAGTAGATGCTGCAGTTCTGGCTGGAGTGCGGGAATTGCCTGGCGATCCAGTTGCTGCTCAGGACATAGCTGAGTACTATTTACAGTTGAATGGAGTTGATCCGGAAGCGGATGATGTGACTTTCAATATCAGTGAAGATTGCCACTCTATTACTGTGGAAGTAATGAAAGAACACCCTATGCATTTTGCGCGCATATTGGGAATTAATGTGGGAGAGGTGAAAGCTTACGCTACTGCTCGGGTGGGTGCAGCAGGAAGCTTACCACCTAATGTGGGTGTGGCTCCACTAGCGGTGCTGCAGGATGAGGTTGTATTTGGCGAAGTAGTCACCATTAAGGACGGTGCGGGAGATGGAACTCAAGGTTGGTATGGATGCTTGGATCTTTTATCCTTAACTGGCGGTAATGGCGGAGCTGCCGATTATGGGTACTATTTAAGCCATGGTTATGATGGAACTGGATATATTAGCTACGGTACTCTGGTTTTAGAGGAACCGGGTGTCATGAGCGGACCTACCCTTACAGGCATAAGCTATAGAATAGATAAATGTAAGAACGAATGTGATAGAGAGTGTACCGCAGAAGACCATGATCCCAATTGTCCCCGGATTATAATTGTTATAGTAGGCGGATTACATGATAAAAAGTATTTTGAAGTTCAAAGTTTTGCCGGTTTTTTCCTAAGTGATGTACCAGGCAATGGAGTTGATAGTACTATCCAGGGGCAGTTTGTTTCCCGTGATGTAATCGGTGCCGAAATTGGTGATGCTGTGGTCGATAATGGGGTCCATACTATGGAGCTTAGCGAATGATTGTCTATCTGAAGGGGGCAGCCAAGGTTGTTTAAAGGAGTATTAAGATACTGGTTTATTTCCATCGGCTGTGGCTTGATGGCTGCCGCATTGTTTTATGTATATATGGGACAGGTAGAGGAAAAATACCGGCCGGATGATCTGGTAACTGTGGTAAAGGCGGCTCAGCCAATAGCTGCCGATGAAGTGATTAAGCGGGCCCAACTTATGACAGAAGAAGTACCGGCTCGTTACGCTCATCCCAATGGGGTAAGAGAAGCAAGTGAGGCGGTAGGCAAAATATCTAAAAGCTATATAGCTGCCGGGGAAGAGATTATCAAGGAAAAGCTGGTGGGGGAAAAAGATAAAGTTGCCCGGCTGGCTTATAGTGTGCCCCTGAATAAGCGAGCGATAGCGATAGCTGTAAATGAAATGGCCGCGGTATCATTCAAAATTCAGCCTGGGGATAATGTGGATGTCATGGTTACCCTGGACTTGGTGATCCCGGGATCAACTGATGATCCGTCCACTACCATGCTTATCCTGCAGGATATCGAAGTATTATCTGTAGGAGTAAAAGGATCCGTTGATAATTCAGGTGCCATAAATACCCTCACCTTGGCGGTAACACCGGAACAGGCCCAGCAGTTGGTTCTGGCCGGTGAACGAGGTAATATCAGGTTGATGTTGAGATCCCCGGTGGACGATTCTAAATTTAGTTTGCCCTTCTATAAGATGAACAATTTTATGCAGCCGTAAAAAAGATAGTGCCAGGGAAGCCGCGAAGCGAGAGGTGATAGGATATGAAAGCAATTAGAGTGCTGCTCGCAGATGCCGATAAGGAGAACCGCGAATATTTACTCAAGATATTAGAAGGCGATCGGGATATAGATGTGATCGGAGAAGCAGAACGAGCGAGTGAAGTTCTGCAGATGATACCGGAATTAAACCCAGAAATACTGATTATGGATGTGAACCTGCTAGATCGAGATAGTTTGGAAGTGGCGTCAGAGATTAACTTAAATTATCCTCGAACTCAGGTGGTTCTGTTTTCCGACCAGGAAGACCTCAACCTGCTCAAAAGGGCTATGCAGGCCGGAGTACGCGAGTTAATGCTGCGTCCCTCGCCCGCCCATGAATTAATAAACCGGGTTAAGCACATTGCCAAGGTTTACCGTCGGACAGTGGAGAGCGGAAGAAATTCGGCTGATGTTGTAAAGGATATCGGTGAATCAAGTAAACAACAGCAGTTATTAAAAACTTCCAAGATTATTACCCTGTTTGGCAACAAGGGCGGAATCGGAAAGAGCGTTATAGCAGCTAATCTAGCAGTCGCCGCCGCTGCTAAGTATAAGGACCAGGTGGCTCTGGTGGATTTGGACTTGCAGTTTGGAGATATAAGTCTGATGATGAATATCAATCCCCGCAAAACTATCGCTGAGCTGATGCTGGAATCAGGTGAGCTGACAGTTGACCTGTTAGATGAATATTTTTATGAACGCAACGGAGTAAAAGTGCTCTCTGCTCCCCATAAACCGGAATTGGGTGAACTGGTTACTTCTTTCGGAGTAGAGAATGTACTCAAGATCTGTCGGAATATGTATAGATATACTATCCTGGACACTCCTTCGTTTCTGGATGAAACTACCATAACTGCTCTGGAAATGTCGGACGTAGTCTTGTTGTTGATATCACTGGATATTCCAACTGTAAGGAATATTAAAAAGGGAATCGACATACTGGATTCTCTAAAACTGTTGCCACATACCAAACTGATTTTAAATCGAGCTTCCTCACTTTCGGTGGGCCTGGAACCACAGGATGTGGAACAGGTTCTGGGTATGAGAATCGCGGCTTCCATCCCCAACGATTTTAAGATAACCGTCTCGTCAATTAATCGTGGCACTCCGTTTATTAATACGAATTCCAAAGCACCGATATCCAAAAGTATAGTAGAATTGTTTAATTGCCTCGATAAAAGTAAATAAAGCGATTAAGGTGGGATTTAGATGTCTCTCTTGACTAGATTGCAGAATGATCATGTGTTAACCCCCAGTCGGATTAAAGAAGCGGATTCTTCCCGTTATCTGGACATTGTCTATAAGATTCAGCAGCAAATAATTAGAGAAATAGTACAGGAATCTCCAAACAGCCAGGAGCGGGGGGAAATGGAGAACAAGATACGAAATATAACGGATTTGATCATAGAGGCTGATTATTTTAATTTGCCCCGTAGTGAGCGGGAAGTCATTATAAAGCTGGTTTCTGATGAGGTTCTGGAATTTGGACCATTAAGTCCACTGCTGAGAGATGAGAGCGTATCTGAGATTATGGTTAATGGCCCTAAACAGGTGTATGTAGAGCGGCGAGGTAAAATAGAACGGGTCAAGGTTGTGTTTCGCGATGATCTGCACCTGCAAACAGTTATGCAAAGAATCCTTTCTCCTTTGGGACGACGATTGGATGAGAGCATGCCTATGGTTGATGCTAGACTGCCGGACGGTTCTCGGGTTAACGCCATAATACCACCGGTGGCTCTGAATGGCTGCATCCTAACTATCCGTAAGTTTTCGAAAAATCTTCTAAAAACAGCCGATATGATCAGAAATAATACCATGACCTCCCATATGGCTAAATTTTTGGAAGCCTGTGTCAAGGGACGCATGTCCATTATTGTATCCGGCGGCACTGGAGCTGGCAAGACAAGTACCTTAAATATTATATCCGGCTTTATACCACATGATGAACGGATTATTACTATAGAAGACTCCGCTGAACTGGTGCTAAATCAGGATCATGTGGTAACCCTGGAAACTCGGCCATCAAATACAGACGGTAAGGGAGAGGTTAGTATACGCGATTTGGTGCGCAACTCCCTGCGTATGCGGCCGGACCGCATCGTGGTGGGTGAGGTGCGAGGCGGTGAAGCTCTGGATATGCTGCAGGCGATGAACACAGGTCATGACGGCTCGCTGTCTACCGCCCATGCCAATTCACCCCGGGATTCAATGTCCCGGCTGGAAACCATGGTAATGATGGCCGGCATGGAACTACCCATAAAGGCTATCCGCGAGCAGATCGCTTCGGCTATAGATTTTGTGGTGCACCAGAGCCGATTATCTGATGGCAGCCGAAAAATAACCCATATTACTGAGGTAGTAGGTATGGAGACGGATATAATTACCCTGCAAGATATTTTTATCTTCGATCAGACCGGGGTCGATGAGCGGGGGAGGGTCTTGGGTCGCCATAAAGCCACCGGTATCAAACCTAAATGTTTGGATAAGCTGCGTACTGCCGGGATAGTAATACCGGATGAGTTTTTTGCGTAAAAACGGGCTGCTGCCTTAGCAGGAGGGTTTCTCAATGCAGTATCTTATAGCTCTGTTAATATTTTTGGCCATTGCCTTTGCTTTAGTCGGGGTGATTAAGTCCTTTTCTACACGGAATGTATATTTGGAGCGTCTGCGCACTGTGATAGGTCATGTCGAACCGGAAAGCACCCAGGAGAAGGTTACTGTGCGGGCGGCCTTGAATTCGTTGGTGAAAGCGCTATCGTTTTTCTTCGTGGCTCGGTCCTTTACCGGGCGATTACAGAGTCGTCTGGTTGCGGCAGGCATACCCCTAAAAGGTGAGGAATATATTACCATCAGCCTAGGCGTCATCGTTTTAGCCCCTTTGATTGCATACCTAATTAGTACTAAATTTTTGCTGGCAGCTATGGTTTTCATCCTGACCTTAATAGTGCCCTGGGTTTATATAGGCATAAAAAAAGAAAAACGACTGCAGTCCTTCGAGATGCAACTGGCTGATTCTCTGGTCATTATGGCTAATGCTCTACGGGCCGGGTTCGGTTTTCAACAGGCCATGGAGACGGTAGTTAAAGAAATGCCGCCTCCTATAGCTACGGAATTTGATTGGTGCTTGCGGGAAATGAATCTGGGTTTTAATCAGGAAGAAGCTTTGATGAATCTGAGCGCTCGGGTGAACAGCGAAGAATTGGATATGGTTATAAGCGGGATAATCATTCAGAAGCAGGTGGGAGGAAATCTGGCCCAGATCCTCGATAATATCGGCGATACTATGCGGGATCGTGCTCGGATAAAAAAACAGGTACGGACTTTAACGGCTCAGGGAAAGATGTCCGGGCTAATTGTCGGGCTTCTGCCGGTAGTGCTTTTGGCCGCCATGCTGTTGATAAGCCCGGAACATGTTTATTTTCTTTTCCAAGACAGCAAAGGCCTGACCATGCTGGGCATGGCGGTGGTGATGGAAGTAATTGGAGCATTAGTCATCAGCCGGATTGTAAACATAGAATTCTAGCAGTGGGAGGAAGATATGGAGATAATTATTAGTATCTTACTGGTGGGAATGGTGACTTACTTTGTTTTTGGATACTTCTATATCAAAAACCGGGAAAGGATTACAGCTCGGCAGAGGTTGATTGCCTATACTGTGAAGGAAGAAAAGACCTATTTACCGCCAGAACTGCAACTGGGATTTAAGACTCGGGTAATCAGCCGGATTATGGGTGCTTTTTCCAGGGTTTTTAACAGACTTATACCTAAAAATGAAAAAAATACCTACGATGCTAGATTGATAAATGCTGGCAATCCTTACGGTTTGAACGGTGAAGGCTATCTGGTCTTAAAATATGTTATTTTCACTATCAGTATTATAGCCGGGATAGGTACTGGGAATTTGCTTTATTTATTGCTTATTGGAGCGGCCGGGTTTCTGTTGCCTGATATGTGGCTAAAATCGCTGGTCAGCCGTCGACAGGATGAAGTATTGAAGGGACTGCCAAACTTTTTAGATATGCTCTGCATCAGTGTTCAAGCGGGACTTGGTTTTGATGCTGCCCTGCAGAAGGTAACAGAACAGAAAACCGGGCCTTTAGCCAGTGAATTCGGAAAAGTCATGCAAGAAATGCGCATGGGAAAACCGCGCCGGACAGCTATGAAAGACATGGCTGACCGGCTGAGTATTAATGAAGTGACTGTTTTTACCACGGCTATTATTCAGGCTGAAATGCTGGGGGTGAGCATCGGCAATGTACTGCAGATCCAGTCCCAGCAAGCTCGGGAAGCCCGCCGTATGCAGGCTGAGGAAAAGGCCATGAAGGCCCCTATTAAAATGTTAATTCCACTGGTTATTTTCATTTTCCCAGTGATATTCATTATAATGTTGGGACCAGCCTTCATCAACCTCATGGAAACCCTTTAGATGACAATGGCGATCTAATACTCGCCTTTTTGGATCTGGCACACGTGCGATCCAGATGATCAACTTATGATACTAACTTGTGCCAAAGCTGAATTAACATTCAACCCGGATTACAAGTTTATACGTTAGGGAGGAACACAGGTGCAGGTATTTGAAATAATAAATGTAGATAATGGTGAAAAGATTGCTAACCAGTGTTACCTGGCCGACAAATTTTTTACCCGACTCAAGGGACTGCTGGGCAAAGATGACATGTCACAAGGGGAGGGCCTGTTGATTAGACCTTGCTCCTCGGTTCATACTATTGGGATGAAAATGTTTATAGATGTAGTGTTTCTATCTACAGACTATAAGGTTCTCCATATAATAGAAAGGATAGGACCGGGGAAGGTATGCCCTGTTATCAAACAATCTTCATTGGTACTTGAACTGCCTTCAGGTCAGGTTAAGCGAACAGGATTAAAAATTGGTCATTGCCTAAGAACAACAAGTATACACGGGGAAGGTTATTAAAGGGGTCAATCGAAATTTTGGGTGTTTTTTTTCTAACTCTTAAGTCAATATTTTAAGTCAATATTTGCAGAATATTAAAGAATTATTAAATTATCTGTTGACAATTAAGCTGGTGGATGATAAGATAACTCTTGCGCGGCAGGAAGCCAAAGCGCAACGGATCTGATAAAACTGAACAGCAAGACAAAAGTGCGAAGAAGACTGGAACTAATTTTTTTAAAGGAATTAAGCCAGTCGGCTCAAACGGACAAAGAGAAAAAAGCCAGACTAGAAAATGGCTAGGATATTTCAAACTTTTTTTATGGAGAGTTTGATCCTGGCTCAGGACGAACGCTGGCGGCGTGCTTAACA
>CAZXIR010000095.1:5848-8288 GCA_964640845.1 uncultured Syntrophomonas sp. | reverse complement strand
TATTATTCTTTCTTTATTATTGCTGGTTTTAATTTTTATGCTCTTAATTCTTTTTTCACCGGTAAAATATGATATTAAGGCTAAATATGAAGATGAATTTAATTACTCTGTTAAAATCTGGTCTGGATTCCTATTCAGATTTGAGCTACACCGACCAGATGACAAAAATGGGGCTAAACCGACAATTTTAGGTTTATCTTGGCCTGAGCGCAAAAGGAAACCAGCGTCTAATCAAACAAAACCGGCCCACAAGCAAAAAACCAGCTATTCAGCACTAAAAACTCTGCAGAGTTTTCTGGAAAACCGAATGCAAATAAGCCTCTGGAGGTTGCTTAAACAGCTGGTGACTGCTTTTAAGCCTCATAATATTACCATAACCGGAAGATATGGTTTTTATGAACCTCACTTTACTGCCTGGGTTCTGCCTTGTTTGTCCATACTAGACAGTATTGATGAGTCTTACCAAGTAGATTTGCATCCAGTATGGGATCAGGAAGACCTGCAAATATGTTTAAAGATAGCCGGTTCCATTACTCCCGCGGCATTATTAGCATATATAGCTATGTTTATTCTGCAAGTTTCAACCTGGCGTTTCCTGTTGGCCATCAAGAGAAATAAAAAACCGATTAAACATCATACAGTGCAACCTTTTTAGTGACCGCGGGTATATTAAGTAAGGAATCTTTGAGATGATTAAAGAAAGGGAGGAAAGGATATGGATTTCAATCAAAACATGAGTGCCTTGTTTGAACAGCTGGAAAAGTTTTTCAAGACTGAGACCGTTTTTGGCCAATCAATTCAAGTAGGTAATATCACTCTTATCCCCGTGATCAGCGTTGCTTTTGGTGCTGGTGGTGGTGGTGGTTCTGGAAAAGACCCCAAAGGTATGGATGGAACTGGCGGCGGTTCTGGCGCAGGAGGCAGAATCTCACCCAGTGCCTTGATCGTAATTAAGGACGATGAGGTAAGTGTGATGCCTTTAACCAACCGGGGCTCAATAGACAAAATCGTAGAAATGATTCCAGAAATGATGAGCAAGATGTCATGTCAGAAAAACCAGGAATAGTGGCAGCAGATATTAAGTTCAAAAGCTCCTCAGACATTATTGCTTGAGGAGCTTCTTCATTTCGCTGTAACAGATCTACATAACATTAAAGAGTATCGATAGTTCTGCTGTAAATAAATCTACTGGTATCGGGCTTATGGGGAGTTCCGTGTAAATAGATCTACAAGTAGCCATTAGTTAAGGAGTTACATGTATAGAATTTCCCTATTCACATTTCACAGATCTTACCTATTGAGAAGAGAGTTGGGACCTTTATCCAAAGCTTCCGGATTCTTCTGAACTGCCTTGTTTGACCTATTGGCATTTCCTTTTTTCAATTGAGAATCAACTTCATCTTCATCATCAACGTCATCATTCAGTTGATCCTTTTTATCCCTGGCATGATTATTACTATCATTATTGCCATTTACTTTATTATTACCATTAACATTATACTCATTTCCAGGATTGTTATCACTGGGAGCAGGCTTATCCTGATCAGTTGGGCCGTCTTTACCACGATTCTGATCCTTTACATCCTGACCTTGATGAACTATATCTTTTACGGTTAACCCATACACTCTTTTCCCTTGGTCGTTGCCTTCAAGCTGAATCAGATCATAGTCAGCTGTACCATTCTGTGCTGTTACCGCTTCAACCTTTTTAGCAATTCCTGGAGGTATGGGTTTATTGTTGGCATTTTGAATAGAAACAGTTATTGGAGGTAAATCAGGACTGTTATTTTTTTCAAGTGCTTTTTTCAATACTATTTCCAGAACCTCTTCCAACTTTTGCCCTTTACTTATGTCCTCCAGCAACATTTCACTCTCATAATTTTCTGCGCTTAATGAAACCACACGATTCCAACGATTAACTCCTATTTCAACTCCAGAAGAAACCTGGGCATAAGCCACTACATTAAAGAAATCTGCTCCACCCACAAATATCATTAGAAATATGGCGGCAGCTACAGCATACTTGGCGTAACCAAGTTGGTTTTTTCCTTGGTATAATTGGCCCGGCATTAATATACCCCTGGTTCTAACCTTTTTATATTCACCATTTTCTAGCAGAATAATGGCCCATCCTGTTCCTGATTCCAGCACAACCCCTCGGAGCTCTGCCATGTTACTCTCTCCCTTCCGAAGGTAATACATACGGTTTTAAATAGGGCAGATCATAAATAATTATCAGCGCATTGGCTATTATATAACGACGATACCTATCAATGAGTTTTCGGCTTACCATTTCCTTTTCTTGCAGCATCTTTACCGGCAGCTTCTTTTTCTCCATTAAATAAAAACGGTATGTTTCCTCATTGGCTATTTTCAATGCTATTTGTTTGCTTATTTCCCTGGTCTTGTTGTGTTTAGGATTGCTTTTAACCAGTTCATC
>CAZXIR010000095.1:2472-5748 GCA_964640845.1 uncultured Syntrophomonas sp. | reverse complement strand
TATCAGGGTCATAGGTATCAAAGGCTTCTAGTATTGCAATCCGGGCAATACTAGACTCTTCATCGCTTTCATTTATATAGCTGCCACAGGTTTTGGAACAAACCCGCAGACAAAACTGCATTAATTGAGGATATATATTTTCTATTGCATCTGCATTTCCAGCACTGTACTCTTCCCAGCCCCGGTATACTACATTTTCCAGCTTAGACTGCTCCCCTAACATCTAGTCCTCCCGGTACCCCTGAAAGAATCAGGTAATAATACATTACCTTTAACTATATATGTTTTTACTCTTTGTAACTATAACCGGGGTTGCTTTTTCTCAGCAACCCCGGTTATTTTTTCATACCGCTTCGCTTATTTGTTTAACCTTTTTAATCTGGCAAGGATATCTTTATCCAGATAGGATCTTCATCTTCGTTGAGCAGAATTCTGATAGCTCCGCCGGCTTCAATATCCTCCAGGTCTTCTTCCAGGACCAGCTTAGATCCATCATAATAGACATCTACATCGTCTTCTTCAGTTATTTCAAAGGTCCATGATGTAGATTGACTATCGATTACCTTTACAGTTAAGACTTCATCCTGGTCATCATAGTCAACCTGATTTAGTGTTCCTCGTAATACCACATAGTCTTCTGCATCAGCAGGTGCACTGATCTTAATCCATACCGGGTCTTGGTCTTCGTTGAGCAGCATCCTGATGCTTGAGCCTGGTAGAATATCTTCCAATTCTTCATCAAAATCCAGCTTATCATCACCATAATATATATCTACATCGTCTTCTTCGGTTATTGCAAAGGTCCATGCTGTAGATTGATTATCGATTACCTTTACAGTTAAGACTTCATCCTGGTCATCATAGTCAACCTGATTCAGGGTACCCCGTAATACCACATAGTCTTCTGTATCAGCAGGTGCACTGATCTTAATCCATACCGGATCTTTATCTTCGTTAAGCTGGATTAAAATGGCGCCGCCAGCTTCAATATCTTCCAATTCTTCATCAAAAGCCAGCTTATATCCATCATAGTAGATATCAACATCGTCTTCTTGGTATATTCTAATTTCTGACTCTTCATCATTATTATCAATTACACTCAATTTCAGAACTTCATTGTCATTATCATATTGAACCTTATCCAGAGTGCCTTTAAGTACATAAGCCTGCACACAATTATTATCCAAATAGTTTATCATCTTGGCGATTTCGTTTCTTTTTACCACTCGCATAGGACTAAAGGAACCATCTGGGTATCCGTTAATCACTCCAAAGCGGGCCATATTACTAATTGATTTGCGAGCGTGCTGAGGAATCCATTGACTATCGATGAAACTTGCTACAAATTCTTCATCAACTACACTGATGTTGAACTTATCCAGCACATTCTGCATATAGAGACAAACCTGGTATCTTTTAGCTCCCTGATTGGGATTGAAGGTCTTAATCTCATTCTCTGTTAAAATACCTTCTTCCAGAGCCACTGCTACATAAGCTTTAGCCCAATCCGGTATTTTCTTTAATGTGGTTAGATCAAGATTAGTTAAGTCATAATCCTCAACCTCATCTTCCAACCCTGCTACCCTGATCAATATTACAATAGTCTCCAAGCAGGTTACCGGCTTATTGGGCTGATAGGTGCCATCCTCATAACCCCTAACAAATCCCTTGGTAGTTGCTTCTTCTATATCAGTTTTAGCCCAATCATTGTCAATGTCCAGAAGATGTTTTACCTGCCCATTACCCCATGTTTGGTGTGATTTAAGCTGACCATAATTGCTTTTTTCATTTTTAGCCATCGCTACTCCAGCAAAAATACTAATCATAAAAACACAAAGGGTTACCACTGCTATTCGTTTTTTCAAGTTTTTTCCTCCTTTTTAAGTCTATTTGCTTATTAATGCGAAACTATCAGACCAAAAAGTGGGGTCAAAACAGAATTACTCAATATAAAAGGCGTATAGCGGCAGGTATCAATTCAATATTAAGAATGGAAGTCCCCGGGGTTTCACCATCCATTTCCATCCACACCTTCCGGGTACACTGAATATCTATTCTCTTACCCTGATACATTTTTACCTTGGGATGGTTTTGGTGTTTCCCGCTATATAACTGGGGTAAACATTTCAATAACTCTAACTTTTTCATGTCATGAATGATTACTATATCAAGCAAACCATCGTCGATTCTAGCATGCGGGGCTATCATCATGCCACCGCCATAGTACCGACCGTTGGCCAAAGCCAGTTCGGTCAATTTTCCCCTGAATACCTGTTGTCGGTCTATATCAATACTGACCTCGAAACCTTGGTGTTTTACCAGAGTGCCCAACACAGCGCCCAAAAAGGACAGAAAACCTCCCAAGTATTTACTACCTCGATTGATTCTCACACAAGTCTCTCCGCCCAGACCCAGATCAGCAATGTTGATGTAATAACGGGTATTGGAATCGTTTTGCCAGGAAACAAATTCTGCTTTAACAATATCACATGCTATTTCCCTTTGAGCCTGGAAAATGCTTTTAAGTCGATGTTCTACTTCCTGAGCACAAAACATGCGGTTAAAATCTCCACCGGTTCCGGTAGAAATGAATGCAAGAGCAGCGCTGCTGCTTAGACTCCCATCTTCTTCAACAAAACCATTCAGGACTTCATTTATAGTGCCATCTCCACCAACAGCAGTAATCAAAGTATAGCCTTCTTTTATGGCTCTTTTGGTTATTTCCGTTGCATGTAGGTGGTTTTCCGTATACTCCACGCTAAAGTTATCTATTCCCCAGTCTCCAAGCTGCTCTTCTATAAGGTGCCACCGTTTACCCGTACGTCCACTGGCAGAAGCAGGATTAACTACAAACTTTGTTCTCAATAAAAATTTCTCCTCTATTGTGTCAGGTTCACGGTTCCAGATCACTGAAAAGGTCCCGATTTCTAATATGTAGGACCCTTGCCCCCGATAAATCCGTGTTTTTTATACTGGTACTTTTTCAGTGGTCTCTGACGGTTCTTTGACACACTGATTTTCATCGAACATCTTATTTATTTTACATCAAAGTGTCTAATTGAAGATAATTAATTTTTGTGTCAGAGGGGAAGGTTACGTTTTGCCTGGCCATAAAAAAAGCAAGAGCTGTAGCACTGGTTTCCAGACTAAAGCTTTTGCTTATTAACCGATGGGTTAGATTATAAACTCATCAGTCTTATTGTTGAAATGTTGCTAATTAACGAAATAACCCTGCAAACTTTTTGGGTACCTCGGTTTCAAAGCGCATCAATTCAC
>CAZXIR010000095.1:0-2372 GCA_964640845.1 uncultured Syntrophomonas sp. | reverse complement strand
CGAAATAACCCTGCAAACTTTTTGGGTACCTCGGTTTCAAAGCGCATCAATTCACCTGAAACCGGGTGATTAAAAGCCAGAATATGAGCATGCAGGCCTAATCGTCCGATAGGGTTGACTGTTGAACCGTATTTCTTATCCCCAATGATACTGTGCCCCATATCCTGCATATGAACGCGTATTTGGTTTTTCCGTCCCGTTTCCAATCTAATTTCCAGCAAGGAATATTTAGAACTTTTCTGCAGTACTTTATAATGGGTTACTGCTTCCTGTCCATCTCCCTTAACGGTACTGGAATACATCAACCTGGTTTTGGTTTCTTTTAACCAAGATTTTATAGTACCTTGTTCTTCTTTAACCCGCCCCTGAACAACGGCAATATAGGCTCGGTCCACCAGTATCTCTTTCCAGGCACCTTGCAGTGAATGTTTGGCCCATTCGTTTTTGGCAAAAAGCATCACCCCGGAGGTGTCTCTATCTAACCTGTGCACTATGAATATCCTATGGTCGGGATTACTTTGCCGAACGTAATCAGTTAACTGATGATAGGCGGTGAATACCTTTTCCTTATCAGAAGCCATAGATAACAACCCGGCCGGTTTATCGATCACAATGATGTCAGCGTCTTCATATATCATCTTCAAACCCCGGCTCCGCGTATTATCCCGAACCAGAGACCAGTTAACTATTACCTCCTGCCCAGGGCGAAGGAGGTAATTATACTGAGTTACTACTTCACCATCTACTAAAACCTGACGGTGGGTTAGTATTGATTTTATATTGTTGCGCCCTTTCTCAGGCATTTGTTCCATTAAAAACTTCATTAACTCAGCAGGTTCTGATACCATCAATCTAGCCTTCCGATCCTGCCGGGAACGGTTTACTTTACTCATTTTTCCTCCCGATGCCTAGGCACCTAACTAACTCGTCTTTCGCACTTACACACTGGTGAATTCTATTCTTTATCTTAGCAAAACTTGCTTTTATATTATAACCTTATTTTGACCTCTTGATGATGTTAATTTCCAAGGGTACCCGGTGAGGCACTACCTCGTACCATATCGTCCCCCTTGCCGGAGGTCATCAGGCCCAATCAGAGAAGAGATGATGTGTTTTGTTAGGGATAGAGTCGTTCCAGGCCTGTACCTGATTCTTACCTTGCTCTTTACTAAAGTAGAGGGCATTGTCTGCCCGTTGAAAGAGTTCCTCCAGTTCTGAATCCGGCTCTGGCACCATAGCGGCTAAACCTATAGTCACGCTCCCATAATCGCCAACGGGAGAAAACTTATGCTCTATTTTTAAACCATTGATCTTCTCTAATAGACATTCGGCCACTACTTGAGCCATTTCTATATCGGTATTATTCAACATCACAAAAAACTCATCTCCACCATACCGTCCGACGTAATCGTAATCATCTCTTACATGGTCTTTTAACACCTTGGCTATCCGGCGCAAAACCTCATCACCTGCCAGGTGACCATAATTATCGTTGTATTCTTTAAAATGGTCTACATCAATAATTAGCAGTGCTATCGATTTCTTATCCTGCTTGCATTGCCCCCACCTATCTTCCATTATCTCTAGAAAATGACGCCGGTTTAGCAGGGAAGTAAGTCCATCAGTGTCAGAAAGTAAACTCTTCTCCAACACCAGATTTTCTACTTTCCTAACCCTAATGGTTAAATATAGGGCAAATAATCCGATAAATATAAGTGTTATTGCAAAGCCACCGATTATTAGAACATTTTTCTCTAGATAGGCCAAATAAGTATCCAGAAACAGATCTACTCCTATCAATCCTATGTAATTTCCGTTGTTATCATAATAAGGTGCAAAACCAGTTATGTAAATTCCCCATTCATCAGCATTCAAATAGGAAGTGGGCTGGCGTGATTCATAAGCCTGCCTATATTGATCATTCATTACCGTATACCGATCTTTATCCGTATATCCTTGACCCTCAGTATCTTCCAATCTGGTCTGATCATCAATAACTGCATCTAACAGATAAACTACATTTAAAGGAGTACCCGCGGGAACTTGGTAAATATTGCTTTCTTCTGCCTCCACCTTATATTTTACTTGCTCGCCCGTCAATGGTGCTTCTAGGTATATATATTTAATATCATGGGCATATTTCATAACCATCCGAGCTTTCTGTTCAAAATCTATATTAGCAGGATCCTTAAGCAGTTGGTTGAAGTCCAACGACAAAAGCCGGTCCTGCTCTGAACTGTCGATTTGCAGCCTTTCTGCAATATCAATAGCTAGAATCATTGCCTTGCTGCCTAATTGTTCTTGTGTATCAGATGATACAATGCGATATGATATGCCTGCAAATCCTAGTACCACTATCAGATAAATAATGC
>CAZXIR010000094.1:4075-8316 GCA_964640845.1 uncultured Syntrophomonas sp. | reverse complement strand
GCAGAGGGATTTCACTGCCATCCGGTTCTCAAAGCGTTCAGGATAAAGAACCTAAGCAACCCGAGAGCAGCAAATACGATACTAATAACCTTAACATGACCCTACAGATCACTACCTATTATGATCCATCGACTAAAATATAGACGTGTCACGGGGACGGGGGTGCTGACAACACATTTTGCCCAGTTTGTGTCACAGAGACTTCAGGCTGAGTGAAAAGCTCCGAAATTGACTAGTCTCAGCTCCATGGTGGAGGACAGCAACGATGCATTGGGTAAATATCTAGCTTTTGTCCCCAAAAATAAGTTTAATTCTGGGCACAAAGTGGAGCGACTGAATAGTGCCAATAGTTTTCACACAACCTGACGGGGGGGCTGTCAACATTTTAGTCCACTATGCTTCAAGGTATCCCTTCTTTTAAGAACCAACTAAGTTATCGACTGCCTTGTTCTCTTCAAAAGCAATTCTTATAACTCCAGGCAGGTAGGTTACTATTAATCAAAAAGTTGCCGACAGCCTAGTCACCGTCACATTAAATAACCCCATTTTCACGATAATATCACAGACAACGACAATTTTTTCAAGTAACTTAGAAACTTTGGTTCCTGGCACCATTTATAGTATAATAAGCAAATGGAATATATTATGTGGATTTTAATTGATTTTGTCTTAATTGTGGCGATTATCCTTATATCTTTCGGGTATCTCATTAAAAGGCAGGCTGAAATTGAAGTGAAGAAGCTTTACCAGGGCCTTAGCAGTGAGCACATCGAAGTGGTTAAGGAGGAAGATCTGGCTGTTTTGCCTGCACCGGTGCAGAAGTGGTTAAGGTCGTCCGGGGTTGTTGGTAAAGAGAAGATTCAGAAGGCCCGGCTGAAACAAAAGGGTCAAATGAGAACCGAACCAGAGGCCAAATGGATGCCCTTTACAGCTGTACAGTACTTTAATTTTGCTGAGCCCGGGTTTTTGTGGTTTGCAAAAATTAAGGCTAATCCGTTGGTGCATATTACCGGGAAAGACAAGTATGTTAACGGAAAGGGGAATATGTTAATAAAAATTTTGTCTTTGTTCAAGGTATCAGACGCATCAGGCAGTGAAATTAACCAGGGATCGCTGGTAAGGTACCTGGCTGAAATAGTAAGCCAGCCCACCGCAGCTCTAAGCAGCTATATCCAATGGGAAGCGGTTAATGAACAATCGGTACGAGCAACCATGAATTATCGGGGAGTTACTGCCACCGGGGTATTTGAGTTTGACCAGCAAGGCGATGTAGTTAGTTTTTCTGCTCCCAGGTATCGGGAACATAAAGGAAACTATACCCTGGACGACTGGTATATTAAAGCTTACGGCCATAAGGAATTCCAAGGAATTCGGATACCTGCGCAGGGCGAGGTAATCTGGAAATTACCCGAGGGCGATTTCAACTGGTTTCAATTCGAAATCACCGAAGTAAATTTTAACTAGAGTTGTCACGGGGGAAGGCCCCTTGACCTACCTGGATCTGGCAGATGCCCTTAAACTGTCGTTGCTCAAGAGCAATATGACCCTTGCGCAATTTTGGAAAGAACAAAAACTAGATTTATAAAGAAACAGAAAATTTTTAAAAACGCTAAATAAGCATCCAACCAGGGCTTATCAGCGTTTTTTTTATGACTCTTTTCTCCTAAATTCAGGAGCTAGGCAGGGTAGTATTTATTATTTTCACAGAAGACTTGACCGAGTCTCTCCAGGCGTTCCAGGTGTTTCCAATCCATAACACATTCATGTAAGAAATAAATCTTCTGCCGGTTCTTTCTGCACCAGCCCTTTAAGACCGGTCCCTCAATGGCAATTTCCCTAACATGGTGTTTGCCTGCACGTACTAATTTCAGAACCTGTTCATCCCTCAGGTATATTTCATCCCGGTATCTTTTTAGCTTGCGAGTTAGCTGTTGGGTGCTGACTGCATTTCCATGGCCAGCTACCAGCATATCTGGCTGCAGTTGCAGGAGTTTTTCAATAGATTGAATAAAGTCATCCAGATTACTGTCTACCATAGCATAAAAGGGCGTCCACTCTACATTGATATCGGCCGAAAAAACAAAACCTTCCCGAGGGAAAATAAAACCGCAGTGACCACAGCTGTGTCCTGGCAGATGCAGGACCTGGAAGTCTATACTACCCGTGGATAGAGTCTGGCCATCAGTCAGTTCCCCGTGGGCAGCACAAGGATGATAGTTGGCCGCATTCAGGTAAAAGGGACGGATGGACTCATCCGGAAAATGGTCAAAACCATAAGCCTTGAGATATTCCTCGCCATATGCCACTCGCGGGTGTTCGGACGGGTGCAGCAGAATCTGGGCTTGGGGGTATAAATAATTGCGCCAGCAGTGATCAGCATGACCATGGCTGTTAACAATCATATCAATACGAGCAGTATCTACATTTATCATTTCTTCATCAGTCGGACTGGAATCCACCAAGCAGTGAATCTGATCCTTGATATACAGGCAGTTACAGCAAGGTAAATCGGAATTATCCAATAAATAAATATTCTTGAACAGTTTTTTCAAATATCTCCACCGATCCTTTCCTGCTCATCTCGTTTCAATTTGCGCATTTCAAAATACATCATGGTGGCAGAAAGACTCACGGCCAACAAGTCAGCAATAGGCGCCGATCTCCATACTCCTTCTACTCCCCAGAAATGGGGTAAAATCAGCAACAGAGGTATAAAAAACAGGACCTGTCGAGAAAGGCTGAGTATAGTAGCCTGTCGTGCCTTGCCCACTGCCTGGAAATAGGTGGAACTAACCACCTGAAAACCCACAATTGGTATCAGGGCCATATAAATCAGCATAGCGTGGGAGGTCAAGTCGGTAAGGGCAGTATTATTCTCGCTAAATAGGCCCACCAGTTCTTGAGGCCAGATGCGTATGCACAAATATCCTGCGAGAGCAATAACGGTTCCGGCTACCACCGCAATCTGCCACGTTTTCCTCACTCGTCCATATTGCCGGGCTCCATAATTAAACCCTATAATAGGCTGAGCCCCCTGGGCTAGGCCCACTACCGGCATGAATAGTAAAGTGGCTATGCTCATGATTATGCCAATAGCTGAGAGGGCTAAATCGCCACCCTGCAGCATCAGGGTCTTGTTAAGGATGACCTGTTGGATACTGGAGGCTATCTGCATAGCAAAGGGGGCAAAACCAATAGCCATTATACCAGATAGAATAGGCCAAGAAGGCCGCAGGTACTGCTTTCTGATTTTAAGCAAACTTCGACCGGTCAGGAAATAACTCAAAACCCAGAGGGCGGAGATCAGCTGGGCAAGTATGGTTGCCAAAGCGGACCCCTTTATTCCCCAGCCCAGAATAAAGATAAATGTATAATTCAAAGCGATATTGGCTACTGCTCCCAGTAATTGAGTGTACATAGCCACTTGGGGATTGCCTTCGGCCCGGATAAAGTTGTTTACCCCCATGCTGAAAGAGCCAAAAGCCGCCCCTAGCATAATCACTTGGGTGTAATCACGAGCATAGGGAAGAACCTCAGGGCTGGCCCCGCAAAGAATTAAGATCGGTTCGGTGAAAATAAAAAACAAGGCGGCAAAAATCGTGGGCAGCAGGATTATCATAGTGATAGCATTTCCTGCTATTTTCTCAGCTTCTTCCTTTTTGTTTTCGCCCAAACGAATGGATATCAAGGCCGTAGCCCCAACTCCTATCAAAATGGCAACTGCCATCAAAACAACCATTAAAGGAAATGCTACCGTAGTAGCGGCGATAGCTATAGCCCCTATTCCGCGTCCTACAAATATGCGGCCTACTATGTTATAGAGGGAATTTACTGACATGCCTACAATAGCCGGCAGGGAAAACTTCCAGAGCAAACTTCCTATATTGCCATCTCGCATCTCAGTTGAACGGTCCATTCCCAGTTACTCCTTTAATCGGTGTATTGGTTAATGTAACAAATTGATCCAAAGTAGCGCAAATCTTTAAAATAAACGATTTTTATCAGGTTTACCGGATATCCTTACATCAATATTTATCTTGCTCTGTACGGCAGGCCCTATTCCTTTTGCAGCTCGTGCTCCTCTGCTCGAATTTCATAGGCTGATTCTCTGTATATATTTGGTAGCATATTTGTTGTTCACAGGAGAAGCGGTGATTATCTGGCTGCGATAGGCTTCATGATGGTCCCGAGGGGAGGTAAAACAAATGCTCTTTCAACTATCTGCTTGCAATGCTGTTGAT
>CAZXIR010000094.1:0-3975 GCA_964640845.1 uncultured Syntrophomonas sp. | reverse complement strand
GCATCACTTCTCAAAATGAACTAAATTATTTACTGCCCTGTTTGCTCGTCAAAGCAATTTTTCATAACCTACAAAGTATAGCATACTATTAATCAAAAAGTTGTCAACAACTCCATCAGAATCAATGAACTCCAAATCGGCAAGCCTAAACTACAAAATGGAGGAATGAAACGAAATGTTGAGCAAGTAATTTTTCAACTTTTAACACAACCTGCCACCCCTAGACAACAAAGTAGGGGGGGCGGCTGAAATTAGCCCATAGGCTTAACTTCAGCCGCCCGCCCCCGTCACAACATCGCCAAAATCCGACAATATTTGCGAGTAACTTAGAAACTTTGGTTCCTGGCACGTTGTTGCAAGGATTTTAGGTTGGGGTGAGTGTTTTCTTTATAGGCGGCGATGCCTTTGGCACTGGCCAGGGCGGCGGCCATGGTGGTTATATAGGGTACCTTGTATTTGATGGCCGTCTTGCGAATATAGGAGTCATCATTCTGGCTGCGTTTACCTGCCGGGGTATTGATGACCAGGTTAAGCTCCTGATTGGTAATACCGTCTACTATGTTGGGACGGCCTTCAAATAACTTCTTGATCTCTTCCGAGCGGATTCCATTTTCCTGCAGGAATTTATGGGTTCCACTTGTGGCCTTGATTTTAAAGCCTAATTTTTCGAATTCCCGGGCGGTTGCCAATGCGGCCGGTTTATCCTGATCATTAACACTTATCAAGACCGTTCCAGATAAGGGCAGAGAAGACTGGGTAGCTTCCTGGGCTTTGTAGTAAGCCAGTCCGAAGGAATCCGCAATACCTAATACTTCCCCGGTAGAACGCATTTCCGGTCCCAGTATGGGATCCACTTCCTGGAACATGTTAAAGGGAAAAACCGCTTCTTTGACTCCAAAATGAGGTATCTTTTTGGCAACCAGGCTCTTAACCGAGTACTTTTGGCCCTCGTAATCGGCCATCATTATTTCGGTGGCGATCCGGGCCATGGAGATATTACAGACCTTGGAAACCAGAGGTACGGTGCGGGAAGCACGGGGGTTGGCTTCCAATACGTAAATCTTATCATCGGCAATGGCGTACTGCATATTCATTAAGCCAATTACATTCAGTTCTTTAGCAAACTTGCGGGTATATTCCTCAATGGTAGCAATATGCTGAGGGGAGATACTGATGGGCGGAATCACACAGGCGGAGTCTCCGGAATGAATTCCCGCCAGTTCGATATGTTCCATTACCGTGGGCACAAAAGCGTCTTTTCCATCGGCAATGGCATCTGCTTCTGCTTCGATAGCATTGCTGAGGAACCGGTCGATCAAGATCGGTCTTTCCGGGGTTACCCCCACCGCGGCCTGCAGATAGTGACGCAGCATTTCCTCATCATGGACCACTTCCATACCCCGTCCACCCAGAACATACGAAGGCCGAACCATCAGGGGATAGCCGATTCGTTCTGCAATGGCCAAGGCTTCCTCCAGGTTGACCGCCATTCCTGACTCCGGCATGGGAATATCCAGCTTCTCCATGATTTGACGGAATCGATCCCGGTCTTCTGCCAGGTCGATGGTGTCAGGGGAAGTTCCCAGAATTCTTACCCCTGCCTTTTCCAATTCTCCTGCTATATTCAAGGGAGTCTGCCCGCCAAACTGAACGATTACTCCCAGGGGTTTTTCCTTTTCGTATATGCTTAATACGTCTTCCACGGTAAGTGGTTCGAAATACAATTTATCTGAGGTGTCATAATCAGTGGAAACGGTTTCCGGATTGCAGTTGACCATAACCGTTTCATATCCTAAATCCCGCAGGGCGAAGGCAGTGTGCACACAGCAGTAGTCAAATTCAATGCCTTGGCCGATGCGGTTGGGGCCTCCACCCAGGATCATTACCTTAGGACGGTCGCTGGCAGTAGTTCCATCCGGTGCGTTGTAGGTAGAAAAATAGTAGGAAGCATTTTCAACTCCGCTTACCGGAACCGCTTCCCATCCTTCCACCATCCCCAGCTCCGTTCTGCGCTGACGGATTTCTGTTTCGGGCCGATTTAGGAGCATGGCAAGATAACGGTCGGAAAAACCGTCTTTTTTAGCCTGGATCAGCAGTTGGTCAGGCAGTTGCCCGGCCGGGCTGTTCAGTATTTCTTCTTCCAGTACGACCAATTCTTTCATCTGCTCTATAAACCAGGTTTTGATATGAGTTAACTGGTGAAGCTGCTGAATATCAGCACCTTTGCGTAATGCCTCGTACATTATAAATTGGCGTTCGCTGGTGGGCTCGATTAACATAAAGAGCAATTCCTCCAGGGAGCGCTGATTGAAATCTTTAGCGAAACCCAGGCCGTACCGATTGATCTCCAGGGAACGGATGGACTTCTGCATGGCTTCTTTATAATTTTTCCCGATACTCATGACTTCTCCCACGGCGCGCATCTGGGTGCCCAGGCGGTCAATAGAACCGGGGAATTTTTCAAAGGCCCAGCGGGCGAACTTGATGACTACATAATCACCGGAAGGAGTATATTTATCCAGGGTACCATCCCGCCAGTAAGGGATTTCATCCAGGGTCAAACCGGCTGCCAGCATAGTTGATACCAGGGCGATGGGAAATCCGGTGGCTTTGGAAGCTAAGGCCGAGGAACGGGAGGTGCGAGGGTTGATTTCGATTATAACTACCCGGTCGGTTTTGGGATCGTGGGCGAATTGGACATTGGTTCCCCCCACTACTTCGATAGCATCTACCACATCATAGGAATATTTCTGTAGACGCTGCTGCAGCTCGGGGCTGATAGTGAGCATAGGGGCCGAGCAGAAGGAATCTCCGGTATGCACCCCCATAGGATCTATATTTTCAATGAAACAAACAGTAATCTTTTGATTTTTAGCGTCACGAACTACTTCCAGCTCCAGCTCTTCCCAGCCCAGGACTGATTCCTCCACCAGGATTTGGCCTACCATACTGGCGGCGATTCCGCGATTGGCTATGGTTCGCAGTTCTTCCACATTGTAAACCAGGCCGCCTCCAGTGCCGCCCATAGTATAGGCCGGTCGGATAACTACCGGATAGCCCAATTCTGTAGCAATGGCTTCTGCCTCCTCGACGGTGTACGCCGGTTGGCTTTGGGGCATATCAATACCCAGGCGATTCATGGTTTCCTTAAAAGCTATCCGGTCTTCACCGCGTTCTATAGCATCGATTTGAACCCCGATAACTTTCACTCCGTATTGTTCTAAAACACCAGCTTTATAAAGTTCCGAACTCAGATTAAGAGCAGACTGACCGCCCAGATTGGGCAGAAGAGCATCAGGTCTTTCTTTCGCAATAATTTCGGTCAGACTTCTTAGATTTAGTGGCTCAATGTAGGTCACATCCGCCATTTCCGGGTCAGTCATAATGGTGGCGGGATTGGAATTGACTAAAACAATCTGGTAACCCAGATTCCGCAGGGCTTTGCAGGCCTGGGTTCCGGAATAGTCAAATTCACAAGCTTGCCCAATTACGATGGGACCCGATCCGATGATCAAAATTTTGTTAATGTCAGTTCTTTTTGGCATAAACTACCCCCATTGGTATCATGTTTCATTATTCAACTTTGTTCGCATTGTAGACTCTACCAAAAACTAATTCTACCATATAAAGTGAACCCAGCGAAATCTACCCGCATGTATACATGTGGGATAGGGGGCCCAGAGCCACGGGGACAAGAGCCACGGGGACAGGTTCCTTGGCCCATATTAAAATTTGTAGGATGGGCCAAGGAACCTGTCCCCGTGGCTCTTGTCCCCCTGTCCCACTATTAAGCAGAACCGATCTGGGCAGTGCCATGCCATTGACCATTGGGCAAATTACATCGAAGTAGGTTCACATACCTTGCCTACCTGGACCGAATCGGAGTCATTGCAATTAATCAACCCCCATGATTATGCAAAACCGCGTATGAAAACTTCTGCCTATGCCGGACGGGCGGTCAAAGACCGCCCCTAC
>CAZXIR010000093.1:2915-8323 GCA_964640845.1 uncultured Syntrophomonas sp. | reverse complement strand
GCTGCATCTCATAAGAATTTCATGGGCTTTAGTCCGATCTTCTGATATCTGTTTTACCAGTTCTTCGATTCCTGCAAATTTCATCTCATCCCTAATTCTCTCGACAAAATGAAGCTTAAGTTTTTTACCGTAAATGTTTTGATTAAAATCTATGATATGAGCCTCTATAGAGACTGGATATTCTTCATGAAAGGTGGGCTTGCTGCCGATATTCACCACCGCTCGATGCTTTATTCCATCCAATGTTGCAAAAGCGGCATATACGCCTTTAGCTGGTTTTTGAATCCCGGCTTCTACCAGGAGATTAGCGGTGGGAAAACCTATAGCAGATCCCCGATGTTCTGCTTCTATTATAGTTCCCTCCAGAATTGGATAATAACCCAATAAATCATAAGCCTTTTTAATATCTCCGAAGTCCAGCATTTTTCTGATCCGAGTACTGGAAACTGCTTCATGGTCAAACTCAACTGAAGGAATTATATTGACTCCAAAACCGTATTTCTCTCCAAATTCTCTTAGTTGTTCGGGGGTCCCGGCTCCCTTATGTCCAAAAGAGTAATTAAAGCCCACAAAGACTTCCTGCACCCCTAATCTACCCACTAAAAATTCCTGAACAAACTCCTCTGGAGTACATTTGGCAATTGAGCTGCTAAAGGTATTGTATATTAAAATATCTATACCCATTCCTTCCAATAACTGTGCTTTAATCTCAGCAGTGTTCAATAGATCTGGAGATTTGTTTGGATTAAGCACCTGAGAAGGATGGGGTTCAAAAATGAAAGCTACTGCAATGCCATTATTGGATTTAGCTTTTCCGACTAAATTATTAATCAACTGCTGATGACCTTTGTGTACTCCGTCAAAATTACCCAGAGCAACATAAACTGGTTTCATCATTTTTGAAAAGTTGTCAATTTCTCTTATTACCTTCATCAGAACTACTCCTCGTTACTAAAGATTCAGCAACCCCTTGAACAAGTATTGACCAAACTAGCTTGGTTTAAATACCTTCTTGGGCTGTATTAAGCATAAACCATCTTCAATTTTGATCTCACCCAGGGCCAGAAGATAGTCTTGCTGCGTATAGATTCTTATCATACCTGAACTTATATTTTCATCACACCTTATTTTTCTCCCGTTGAACACCATTTTTTCTTCCTCTGAGGAAGATAATTTAATCATGGGTATATCCTGCAGGGGCCAATCTACCGGGTACAGAATACTGTTTATATCGATAGCTTTATCCAAAATTGACTCCAAAGGGTGGGAACCATCTATTTCAAAAATCCCTGATTTGGTACGGGTTAATCCGGACATATAAGCGCCTGTTTCAAGCTTTTGGCCAATATCCCGGCATAAACTGCGAATATAAGTACCCCTGGAGCAAGATACTTCTATAGTAAGACGTGGAAGTGGATTTTCATAGTCCTGGGACAATAGTTTTAAGGAAAAAATCTCAATTTTTCGGGGGGCTCTTTCTACTGTTACTCCCTGCCGGGCTAACTCATATAACCTTTTTCCTTCATGGTGAATCGCAGAGTACATAGGAGGTATCTGCTCATTAGTTCCTACAAATGACTGTAATACAACTGATAAATCTTTTTCCTTCATTAGAAGACTGTTGCCGGTAAAGGTAATATTGCCCGTGCTGTCTTCGGTTTCTGAAACAGCTCCCAATACCAACTCGGCGACATATTTTTTTTTCTCATCTTTAATATATTCGATAACCTTAGTAGCTCTGCCAATTGCAATGGGTAGTACTCCTTGGGCTAGTGGATCCAATGTCCCCATATGTCCTATTTTTGTTTGGCGCGGTAATATTTTTCTTAATCTCCTGATTACATCAAAAGAAGTAATCCCTTCTGGTTTATTTATATTTAAAAAGCCTTCCAATTAATCAAGCACATCCTCAACCATCTCAATAACCAAACTGCTTACCTCTTCTATACTACCCTTTTTTTGAGCTCCTGCGGCACGTTTGTGTCCTCCGCCACCTAATCTTTGAGCCAGAGCGGCTACATCAACCTGATCCTTGGACCGGTATCCTATTTTCACCATTCCCGGACTAACCTCGCGGAATAATAATGCTACTTCAACGCCTCTTATAGAACGCAGATAATTAATGCTGCCTTCCGGGTGTGCATCCAGGGCATCAATCTCCCGAACCTCTTCATAGGGCAGTTTCATGCAGGCAATTCGACCATGATGATGAAACTCCAGGTGCATTAAACCCTGCCTTAATAATAGTACTTCTTCATAAGGTTTTGATTCCAATAAGTTATTTCTGGCTAGATCTACGTCAGCTCCCTGCTCGATAAGCAGGGCAGCAGTTTTCATGGTAGTACTGGTAGTGTTGCTATTCATAAAACTGCTGGTGTCCATGACGATTCCCGCATAAAGACAATTTGCAATTTCACTGTTTATGGCAATTTCCATGGTGGTTAAAAGTTGGAAGATAATCTCTGCCACCGATGAAGCCAGAGGATTAACGAAATTATAATCCCCAAACATTTCGTTGTCTTGATGATGATCTATATTAACCGTCATCTTTCTCTTATGGAGCCGGTTAAGCAATTGTTCGCCTATTCTATCTAACCTGGAACAATCTAATAGGATAATGTTTTCCGGCATGGTTTCAATGTCATCCGGTGAACAAAACCTATCAACAGTAGGAAGATACTCGTACACAGATGATAATGGGTCCTGCATAATGATTTTCACTCTTTTTCCCAAGCCGGTTAAAGCCAAATATAGTGCCAGTATTGATCCTACACTATCCCCATCAGGAATTGAATGACCAATAATTACATAATCATCTGATACGGACAGTTGCTGTCCAATCACTTTCAGAGTATCCATTTACTTAACCTTCCTTGCTGTCCTCTTTGAGTTCTTCCAATATTGAAGATATTCTTATACCATGCTCAATCGATTTGTCTAACCTGAATTCTAGTTCCGGGGCATGTTTTACTTTTAAACGATGGGCAAGTTCGCTTCGGATATACCCTCTAGCAGCTCTTACCGCATTTATCATTTCCTCTTGTTTGGGCTCATCTCCCAAAATACTGATGTTAATCCGAGCATGACTCATATCATTACTGAGATCCACTCTAGTCAATGATACAGCCGCCGGTTCTATGCGGGGATCCTTTACGCCTTCTTGTAATATGCGTGATACTACACGCTTTATTTCCTCCGACAAACGCTCCTGTCGACGTCTACTCATTTATTGCACCCCCCTAGTATTTTCTAAATGGTATTCTTCCGAAATTTATAATTCTCTTGGGATTTCTTCCAGGGTATAAGCTTCTATTATGTCACCTTCTTTAAGGTCATTGAAGTCTTTTATGCCGATACCACATTCATAATTTTCCTGAACCTCTTTGGCATCGTCTTTGAAGCGTCTAAGGGATGATAATTTACCTTCGTAAATTATTACTCCATCTCTTAGTACCCGTATCTCTGCATTTCTCTGCATTTTACCATCGGTTACATAACTACCGGCAATGGTGCCAGCATTAGGAACCTTAAAGGTCGCTCTAACTTCGGCGCGACCGACGAATTTCTCTTTGTATTCGGGATCCAGGAGACCTACCATAGCTTTTTTAACATCATCGATGGCCTCATATATTACTCGATACATTAGTACGTCGATTTTTTCTTCTTCTGCATTTTTTCTAGCCTTGTTGTCGGGTCTGACATTAAAACCTATTATGATGGCATTTGAAGCAGATGCCAGCATTACATCAGTTTCACTTATAGCACCTACTGCCGAGTGAATAACATTCACCTTGACTTCATCTGTGCTCAAGCGGAGCAACGATTGAGCCAGAGCTTCTATAGATCCCTGTACATCACCTTTTATTATCAGATTCAACTCTTTAAGATCATGGTCTTGTATTTGCTTAAAGAAGTCATCCAAGGATACTCTGCTGCTCTGTTTTTGTTCCTCCAGTTTTTTCTCACCCAGTCTGAGGCTGACAATCTCTTTGGCTACTTTTTCATCACAAGCCTGTACTCGCCCACCGGCTTCCGGTACTTCCGACCAACCGGTTATTTCAACTGGCATAGAAGGATATGCTTCATCAACTCTTCTGCCGCGATGGTCGGTCATAGCCCGAACTCGACAAATGTTGCTGCCGCAAATCAGTGTATCTCCGATATTCAGAGTTCCTTTCAATACTAGAACAGTTGCCACCGGGCCTTTGCCTTTATCTAACTGTCCTTCTACTACCACACCTTCAGCTAATCTATCTGGATTAGCCTTTATTTCGTTTATCTCAGCAACCAGCAATATCATTTCTAACAGGGTATCAATTCCCTGCCCGGTTTTAGCAGATACTGGTACGAATATAGTTTCTCCGCCCCATTCCTCGGGAACAATCTGATATTCAGTTAACTGCTGCATTACCTTGTCCGGATTAGCGTCTAGCTTGTCAACCTTGTTTATAGCCACCAGGAAAGGAACTTCTGCCGCTCTGATATGGTTTATGGCTTCTATGGTCTGGGGCATAACCCCATCGTCTGCAGCAACTACCAAAATTACGATATCCGTAAGATTGGCACCTCTAGCTCTCATAGCAGTAAAAGCCTCATGGCCGGGGGTATCAATAAATGTAACCCGGTTATTATTCACTTTTACTTGATAAGCCCCTATATGCTGAGTAATCCCACCGGCTTCACCAGAAACCACATCAGCTTTCCTGATTTTATCCAACAAAGAGGTCTTGCCATGATCGACATGTCCCATAACCGTAACTACCGGTGGTCTGAGTTTCAAGCTGGCTTCCTCATCCACAATCTCTTCTAATATCTTTTCCTCTTCGGAAATGGTATGTTCTACTCGTACTTCATATAAACTAGCCAGGATCTCTGCGGTATCAAAATCTATAGACTCATTTATAGAGGCCATAGTACCCATTTCCATTAATTTCTTTACTATATCTGCGGTGCTTTTGCGTAGCTTCTCGGCCAGATCTCTAACCGTTATGAGATCATCCACAAATATTAATTCGGGACTCGGCATCTCAATATCAGCTTTCCGCCGTTTATGCTTTGATTTTTTTTGGGGACGGCTGTAATCTTTCTTTCCCTGCTGAGGTCCTTTATTACTTGGGGTAAATTGGCCCGGCCTGGTACTTGGCCTACCCTGGGGTTTCACACCACGCCCTTTGCCCGCTTCACCCAGGTTTTTATTCTTATCTGCTTCTTTAGACATCGAAGCTCTCTGGTCAGGTCTCGGGGCCTGGTTTCTAGTATCAGGTCTCGGGGCCTGGTTTCTAGTATCAGGTCTCGGGGCCTGGTTTCTAGCATCAGGTCTCGGGGTCTGGTTTCTAGTATCAGGTCTCGGGGTCTGGTTTCTAGTATCAGGTCTCGGGGCCTGGTTTCTAGTATCAGGTCTCGGGGCC
>CAZXIR010000093.1:0-2815 GCA_964640845.1 uncultured Syntrophomonas sp. | reverse complement strand
GTATCAGGTCTCGGGGCCTGGTTTCTAGTATCAGGTCTCGGGGCCTGGTTTCTAGTATCAGGTCTCGGGGCCTGGTTTCTAGCATCAGGTCCCGGAGTCTGGTTTCTAGTATCAGGTCGGGAAGACTGTGGTCTGGCATCGGGTCTGACCGGCTGTACCAGGTCAGGCTTTTTTCCCTTTTCCGGGATTTTGTTTGGGGAATCTGATGAAGGCAAGTTAATAGTTACCTGATCTCTTTGTTCCGGTTGGGATTTTCCTTTTTCATCTTTGGTGGATGGGTCAGATAACCTTCTTTTCACCCATTTAGCCTGAGTATCTTCCATGGTACTCATATGGTTTTTGACATTCATCCCCAGATCCTGTAAAATATCTACCATTTCTTTACTAGGTATTCCAATTTCTTTTGCTAATTCATGTACTCTTATTTTTGCCATTCAACCACCCCCGCACTTTTTGCCTTTTCTCCCACTGCTTCAGAAGAATTCTTTATTATTATGGCAGCCATATCTTCATCATTTATAGTAACGGCGACTCTGTATGCTTTGCCTACACAATTACCGAGCTCAATCTTATTCCCGTAAACCAACCAGGGTATCTGCTTTTTCCCGCATAACTTGATAAGCGTTTCTCCCGTTTTTTCCGATATATCGCTGCTAATCACCAATAATTTTGCCCGGTTCCGTATTAGACTGGTTTTTGCAGCCAGTGTTCCTGACGATGCTTTACCTGCTTTTTGGGCAAAACCGATTATACTTTTTACCTTTTTCACAAAATCACAACCTTAAGAAGAAATACTTGGAATTTGTTTTTCAATGTGAGCAATAATTTCGCTTGGTATGCTTCTATCTAAAGCTTTTTCCAAGCCTTTATTTTTAATAGCTTTCTTAAAGCATTGCAGATCAGCGCATATATATGCTCCTCGACCTGGTCTTTTCCCTTGGGTATCTAGCTCAATATCTCCCTGAGGGGTTCTTACTATCCTGATTAGATCTTTCTTGTTTTTCATATTCCGACAGCCAATACACATTCGCTGAGGAATTTTACGCATTTTCCCCATGATCATCAGTCTCCTCTGCATCTTCTTTGGCAGATAATTCAACATCTTTAAGGGCTGCTGACAGGGCTGCTGAAAATTGGTTTTCAACAGCATCCGGCCATGTATTGCCGGCATTATCTTCCATAAACTGACTCTCGCTTTTTATGTCTACTTTCCAACCTGTTAATTTGGCCGCTAAACGAGCGTTCTGTCCCTCCTTGCCTATAGCTAGAGATAACTGATAGTCAGGTACTACAACGGTGGCAATTTTATCTTCTTCATCTATTAAAACCCTATCAACCTTCGAAGGACTTAAAGCGTTAGCTATAAAGTTTTGAGATGATTTATCATATTTAATAATATCAATTTTTTCTCCCCCTAGTTCAGCCACTATGTTTTGCACCCTTATACCCCTTGGTCCAACACATGCACCAACAGAATCAATTTTGTCTTCTAAAGAATGCACAGATATTTTGGAACGAGCTCCGGCTTCTCGCGCGATGGATTTTATCTCCACTACACCGTCATATATTTCAGGTACTTCCAGTTCAAATAAGCGCCGTAGAAAATGGGGATGAGCTCGGGATAAAAATATGTTAGGTCCTTTGGAAGTGTTTTTAACCTCATATATATAGGCTTTTATTCTTTGTCCGATCTCATATCTTTCCCCGCTGATCTGATCCTGGGGCATCATGATACCTTCGGTCCTCCCTAGGCTAACATAGACTGTTTTGCTTTCAACCCGCTGAACCGTACCGGTCACTATTTCGCCTTCTCTTTCCAGAAACTCTTCATAAATCAGACTACGCTCGGCTTCCCTCAATTTCTGAATTACCACCTGTTTGGCAGTCTGGGCCGCAATTCGGCCAAAATTGGAAGGTGTAATTTCAACATACACCAAATCATCAATTTCGCAATCTGGGTATAATTCCCGGGCTTCCTCCAAAGCAGTTTCTATCCGATTATCGTTAACTTCTTCAACTACCTTTTTCTGAGAATATAATTTCACTACCCCTGTTTTTTCATCAATGTCAACATTAACACTTTGAGCTATTCCGAAATTCTTTTTGTAGGCAGTATTTAGAGCAGATTTTATGGCATCTATTAAAGCAGCTTTTGGTATACCGCGTTCTTTTTCAATTTCATTTAATGCTTGAATAAGCTCACTAGACAATATTCTTCCTCCTCTTATTCATCTGGTTTTAACCTTACCATCGATATTAATTCCAATGGTATATTAATAATTTCATCAATATTTTTTATGCTTAGAGTTTCCTCTTCATAGCCCATTAAAACACCAGATAGTTTCCTCGGTCCATTATACTCCTTGAGGGTTTTAACGTTAATTTGGTTACCTACAAACCTTATAAAATCTTTTTCTTTTTTCAGTATCCTATCTAATCCAGGTGAAGACACTTCCATATGATCATAATATATGTCGCTTTCGTCAATCAAATTTTTTATAGCCCGTGATGCATTTGCGCAGGTGTCCAAATCAATCCCGGTTTCCTTATCGATGTATACCCTGAGCATTTGACCTTCGCTCTCTTTACGATATTCAATATCAACCAAGTCTATTTTTATGTTTGCCAATCTATTTTCGATTTCGCCTATTATGGTCTGCAAGTTATTTTGTCCCACATCCTGCACCCCCAAACATGTATATCGATATATAACAATAGAAAAAGTGGGTGCAGACCCACTTTGCTAAGAGTATTACTAAACTCCTTATGATTATACCATAACCATACGATAACGCAAATATATTCACTATTTTGC
>CAZXIR010000092.1:0-8355 GCA_964640845.1 uncultured Syntrophomonas sp. | reverse complement strand
CTTCTAAATGAAGTGTAAGTGGGAGTAGTTCACAGTCCATCCTTCAATAACATAAATAAGTAGCTTATGAAATAAAATATAAATGGTTAAATCCAAATAAACGAGGTGTAATTTAGGTGTTTTTTAATGCAGCTGTACTTGATAGAGTATGGTATGTTGATAAGCTCATACAAAACTGGGTAAATGAAATTAACAGCTCGGGGGTGGAGTTGTTTTTCCAGGGCATAACCCAGCTGGGATCTCCACTGGCCTTTATACCGCTGGCGGTAGTGGCTTTCCTGATCCTATGGATGGGGGGGCATATCAGGGCAGCTGTAATACTAAACTCCGGCTTGATAATGGCCTGGGTGGCTATGAAATTCCTCAAGCATATGGTGGGCAGAGAACGCCCCCTGGGTGAACAATTGACTGTTGCAACGGGTATGAGCTTTCCTAGCGGTCATGCTATGCTGTCCCTGGTGTTTTTCGGATTTCTAGCTTACCTGCTGTTGATATCATCATCCAGGCCTGGAAAAATAGCAGGTTATGCTCTAATGGTTGTAATTTTATTAATTGGTTTTAGCAGAATATATTTGAATGTACATTATGCTACTGATGTAGCAGCAGGTTTTATTCTTGGTTCAGTGATTCTAGCCATAATGATCAAGACATTAAGAAACGGTTCCGGGTTAGGGAGAAGATCAGCTTGAACTCTTGCCATAGTACGCTTGTTAGATTAAGTATGTCAGAATAACCATTTTAACCAACTAAAAAAGGTTCGGTTTCAGAAAAAGCTATCGAAGTTATGTGGATTTTTAGGCTTAATTTTTAGAAAAAGGTAACTTTATCGGCCGTTTCGAGCTGCACATTGAATTATTCTTGATTTTTTAGCTGTTTTTGATAAGCTTTCCAACCTGGGCATATCTTGGTATGCCATCTCCAAAGTCTAGCCTTAAAGCTATGGGGGTTTTTCTCTGCTGATTTACGAAAGGCGCAGTTCTCACATTTGATTTCCATAGTACTATGCTCCTTTATCTAAGTTTTTTCCTTTTTTGAGCGTTAAGGTTTTTTTGCTCTTTGCGCTGTTTTTTCCCTTCACCCGAAAAGATACGTTGGTTTTTTTCCTGCTGCTTTTTTCCACCGATATACTGTTTTTCCAGTCCCCTCTTTACCACCAGGGTATGACCTTCATCAAATGTTAAGGCAACTGGAAAATCAGATTCCCCTAAAACTACCCGGTATCCATATTGTTTTAGCAGAGGTTCTCCATCCAGCATTTTTCGGATTTCCTTTTTGACCACTGAAAAACTTCTGCTGCTATGGTGCCCCTTGCCATGAATAATGTCCAGTACCTCTACTTCATTTTTTATACACCAGTTCAGGTTACTCCGAGCTTTTTCCAGGGCTTCTTCTAAGGCTAGACCATGCAGGTCAACTTTTTCCAGTCTCACATCACATTATCCTTTCTTTGCTTGCAGGCAGTGGGACGCGGGGACAGGTTCCTTGTCCCAATTTTGAATTGTTTGTGGGACAAGGAACCTGTCCCCGTGTCCCACTGCTATGGATATCGGTAATGTCCGGTTATTTTCCATTGTAAAAGCGCATCTTCTTCTTTACAGATTCCGGCATTATGTATTACCAGAGGAATACCATTTTTGCTAATCCGGTCGCTGACTATACCGCAGTGTTCGTCACCGTTGGGGAACTTCCAGTACACCACGTCTCCCCAATGCCAGTCTTGAGGTTGTTGGACCGGGTCTAGCGATAAAGACTTTCCGAAGCGGCGCATAAAGGTAACTTGATTAGGTACCCGCCGATGGTCGATATTAGAATCGGCTGCTTTTAATCCCCAATTTTGGGGATAGCTATAAAATTCTGCCAGCATGTCTTGGTGAATAAGTTGCTGGATATCAATACCAGCATGCCTAAAAGCTCTTATCACCACATCAGTGCAGGCTCCCCGGTCAGAGGGAACGTCCCCTCCTGGATAATCTATCACCTGATAGGAGGCATCATAAATGGTACCATTTATTGCCTCTTCTCTTGCCCCCAGCAGAATGAGATCTGGTACAGTAAGCTGTTCAGGTGGTATACTTTCTACCGGGGAAGGAATGTTACAGACCATGTTTTCAGAGATTCCGTTTAACAGTTGACTGCCATTGCCGGTTAGGGATAAGTTATAGACGTTTTTGGCAATTAAGAGCAGAACTAGTATCATTAATAGTAGCACGAACAGATTGCGATTAGATTTCAAGCAAGCGCCTCCATTTTTATACCTGTATCGGTTAAAAGACTTGCTTTAACTTTACCACGCTGCTGGGAAAAATCAAACTGTTATTCCACGGTATAAGCGTCTGCTTAAACACATTGTTGGGCAAATTTAAGGCTTGGTTTACAGAGCTGTGATACAATAAAGAAGTTACTGGTAGAAGGTTTTGTACCGGTTAGGAAATTCTATTTATTTTAAGGTGGTTAAATAATGACTGATATTATCGCTGGTTTAAACGATGAGCAAAGAGAAGCGGTTTTACATAAAGAAGGTCCATGTATGGTCCTAGCCGGGGCGGGCAGCGGTAAGACCAAGGTTCTGACCAGCCGGGTGGCTAATTTGATCCAAAGTGGAGTAGCTACTGATTCAATACTGTCCATAACTTTTACGAATAAAGCGGCCCAGGAAATGCGTTCCCGAGTATCGGCCATGATTCCTCAATATAGTGGGCAGTGGATTCAAACTTTCCATGCCGCCTGTTATCGCATTTTGAGAATGGATATTACCACTCTTGGTTATGATAAGAACTTTACTATTATGGACGATTCGGAAGGGAAGGCTCTGGTTAAGGGTATATTAAAGGAAGAAGACGATTATGAAACTAAACCCGAGGAGATTCTATACCGCATCAAGCAACTTAAGAATAAGAAGCAGGATGCCGAAGAGTACTTTAGGGAATTAAAGCTGCCTTATGGTAAGGGAGAAAGGTTCTATCGAGTATATCGCATTTATCAGCAGCGGATGAAGGAATTAAACGCCGTTGATTTTGAAGATCTCATTTTATTATGTATCCAATTATTCCAACAGCATCCGCGTTGTTTGGAAAAATATCAGAACTGGTTTAAATATATTATGATCGATGAATATCAGGATACTAACTATATTCAGTATTTATGGGCCAAGCTGCTGGCCCATAATCACCGTAACATGTTTATCGTAGGAGATCCGGATCAGTCTATATACAGCTGGAGAGGGGCTGAACCGTATAATATCACCCGCTTTTTTAACGATTATCCTGATGCTCGGGTAATCAAGCTGGAACAGAACTATCGCTCTACTGGTTATATATTGGAAGCAGCCAATGCTATTATAAGGAACAATCGAAGCCATGAGAATAAAAAATTATATACTAATAGAGGTAATGGTGAGAAACTAGTGCAGTTTTGTGCTGTTGACAGCTTCGGTGAGGCAGCCTTTATTGCTGATACTATTGCCGAACTGGTGGATAGAGAAGGCAGAACCTACAACGATTGTGCGGTATTTTACCGAACCCATGCCCAGTCACGTTTGATGGAAGAGGCACTCTTGCGTAGATATATCCCTTATCGAATTATTGGGGCCAGGAGGTTTTACGAAAGAAAAGAAATTAAAGATATAATTGCCTACCTGAAATTAAGCTGTAATAATAATGATCGGATAAGTTTTGAGCGCATTATAAATGTACCCCGCAGAGGGATCGGTGATAAGACTATAGATAAGATAAAACAGATGGCGGAAGAACAAAATAGCCCTTTGCTGGAGGTGCTGGCCGATCCTTCTGCTATGTCTGGCATTAATAAGAAAAAATATGACCAATTAGAGCAGTTTTATGGCATGATAAAGTATTTTGGCAGTCTGGAACAGTCCGGCGCACCGGTAGTAGAGATTTTGGAGCAGGTAATGACTATGAGTGCTTATGTAGAAGACTTGTTAAAAAATAATGCGGTAGACGCTCAGACTCGTATCGAAAACCTTCAGGAATTAAGGTCCTTGGCGGTAGAATTTGGACAGGCGGGTGGAGGAGGCTTGGAAGACTTCTTAGCCGAAATTGCTCTGGTACAGGATACCGATGATACCGACCATTCGGATTCGGTTTCTCTGATGACCTTACATGGAGCCAAAGGACTGGAATTCCCAGTAGTGTTTTTAACCGGTATGGAAGAAGGGGTATTTCCTTCCTATAGAAGTGAGACTCCGGAGGAAATGGAAGAAGAGCGAAGGTTGTGCTATGTGGGAATAACCCGGGCCAAGGATCGTTTGTTTCTAACTAATGCGGTATCTCGGCTTCTGTATGGTTATGAGCGCAACAATCCAGCCTCCCGTTTTGTCAAAGAGATACCCCAGGAACTCCTGGATGTTCCCGAAGAAGAAGTAATCGAATCATATACTTTTTATGAAGGCGATAAGGTAAGGCACAAGAAGTTTGGAATCGGAATAATAACCAGTCTTACTGAAAATGACCTGGTGGCAGTTATAGATTTCGAAAGGGCCGGAATAAGGATGCTTCGTTTAGATATTGCCCCTTTGGAGAAAATATCATAATAGATGGTATAAAACTGCAGAGGTTTAAACAGTATTGCTTAATACATTTCAGCGAGAGGAGTAAGTATGAGCCGGCCGGTCAGTGATATAGAAAAACTACGGGAAGAGATCAGAATTCACGAGTATAGATATTACGTTCTGGATGATCCCCTTATAAGCGATGCCGAGTATGATCAACTAATGATGGAACTCAGGAACATGGAAGAGACTCATCCGGAACTGCTAAGCAGTGATTCTCCTACTCAAAGAGTTGGGGGGCGGGTGTTAGAAAAGTTCGGCAGCATTGTTCATCGGGCTCCCCTGTTGAGTCTGGACAATGCTTTTTCCCATAAGGATTTACGGGACTTTGATCAGCGATTAAAAAAAGAACTAAATGAAGTCTCGTATGTGGCAGAACTCAAAATAGATGGTGTTTCTATTGCTCTGGTATATGAAAACGGGCTATTAATTAATGCTGCTACTAGAGGTGATGGCTTCGTGGGCGAAGATGTCACCGTCAACATAAAAACTATCAAGACCATCCCTTTAAAACTTCATATTATGGTGCCCCGACTGGAAGTTAGAGGCGAAATCTATATGCCTAAAGGTGAATTTTTAAGGATTAATACGGAGAAAGAAGAAAAAGGCGAAAAGATTTTTGCCAATCCGCGCAACGCTGCAGCAGGTTCTTTAAGACAGTTAAATCCCCGGATCACAGCTGAGCGGTCCTTGGCTTCGTTTATCTACGATATAATATACATAGAAGGAAGAGAAGTAACGAGCCAGGAAGAGGCTCTTCAAACCCTACGCGATTTCGGCTTCAACGTTAATCCACAGGCCCGATATTGCCCGGATATAGATGAGGTATTCCAATTTACCGAAGAATTAGCAGTAAGCAGACATGACCTTCCTTATGAGATTGATGGAATTGTGGTTAAGTTGAATCCTTATGCCGGAAGGGCCTTAATGGGACAGACAGTCCGCAGTCCTCGTTGGGCTATTGCCTATAAATTCCCGGCCGAGGAGATAGAGACCCGTCTGCTGGATGTGGAAATTAATGTGGGTCGAACCGGTATCATAGCTCCTACTGCCATATTGGAGCCAGTGTTTATTGCTGGTACCACAGTAAGTCGGGCTAGTCTGCATAACTTTGACCTAGTGGCAGAGAAAGATATCCAGATCGGAGACCAGGTTCTGCTCCATAAGGCAGGGGATATCATTCCGGAGATAATCAGATCTCTTCCCGATCAGCGTCGCGGGGGAGAAAAAACCATTATACCGCCAGAAACATGTCCAGCCTGCGGAAGTGGGGTGGTAAGGCTGGATGGGGAAGTGGCCTATCGCTGTGAAAACATCAATTGTCCGGCCCGTTTGAAAGAGAGTCTAATATTTTTTGCATCTCGGGGGGCAATGGATATCGAAGGGATGGGACCGGCCATTGTTGAACAACTGGTAAACAAGGGGTTGGTGAACAAGGTAGCTGATCTATATAATCTGGATATGGAACAGGTGGTCTCCCTGGAAAGAATGGGAACTAAATCCGTCCAGAATTTGCTGCAAGCTATTGAAAACAGCAAAAAGCGGCCTTTACATAGATTAATTACCGCTTTAGGTATCCGGCATATAGGGGCCAAGAGTGCCAGAATACTTGCTCAACAGATAACTGAAATAGATGGATTTTTTGAAATTAAGGAAGAAGAACTGGCTCAAATACCGGAAATCGGACCAATCATGGCCGATAGTATTGTGAAATTCTTTGCTGAGCCTAGGAATCAAGATACTATTGCCAACCTTCGGCAAAAGGGTGTTAACATGCGGGAAGAAAAGCTGGTGCAAAGAGAACTGCCCTTGGCAAATAAAACCTTTGTCTTAACCGGGACCTTGACCACTATGACCCGCAGCCAGGCCAGTGAAGCGATTCAAGAATTGGGTGGAAAAGTCAGCTCTACGGTAAGTAAAAAAACCGATTATGTGGTAGCTGGTGAATCCCCAGGGAGCAAATATGATAAAGCAGTAAAGTTGGGGGTCATCATCCTGGACGAACCCCAATTCATAAATAAGTTAGGGAGCTGGCAACAAACTTTATAAAAAATAGTAACTTAGGCGCCTGATAGCAAACTTATGGTAAAATATTTAGTTAAGCAAATAGGTTTTTGGTATAATGTTTCACATGGGTCTTTTTTTTATAGGGAGGTAATGATATGACTCTTAGTATACAAGAGGTTCAACATGTAGCACTTCTAGCCCGGTTGAATTTAACCGAGGAAGAAAAATTAAAATATGCTGAACAGCTGGGTTCCATTCTGCAGTATGTAGACAAGTTAAATGAACTGGATACCGAAGGGGTAGAACCCCTGGATCATATACTGCCGGTATTTAATGTGTTCCGGGAAGATAAGGTAAATCCTGGTCCAGACAGGGAGGAAATACTTGCTAATGCTCCTCTGGTGGAAGAAGGACAATATAGAGTTCCAAAAATAATATAAGGGGTGCTTGCAGTTGGCTTTACACGAATTAACCCTGCATGAACTGCAGGAAAAATTACATAATAAAGAGGTTTCGTCCGAAGAGATAGTAAAGGCGGTATTGGGTCGCATAAAGACTATAGAACATAAGATACAGGCTTTTATAACCTTGGATGAAGAGAGTGCTCTAAATAAAGCCCGGCAGATTGACGCCCAGGGTGAGTTTTCCAGTATTGCCGGTATACCCTATGGGTTGAAAGACATTATCTGTTCTCGGGGAATGAAGACTACCTGTGCTTCGAAAATATTGGAAAATTTTATGCCGTTTTATGATGCCACGGTGGCCTCCCGGCTCCAAGAAACTGGAGGTGTCTTAGTAGGTAAATTGAACATGGATGAGTTTGCCATGGGTTCATCCACTGAGCAATCAGCATTTTTCCCCACCAGGAATCCCTGGGATTTAGAGCGGGTTCCAGGTGGGTCTTCAGGAGGATCGGCTGCAGCTGTGGCCGCCTGTGAAATACCTTTTGCCCTGGGAACTGATACCGGAGGATCTATTCGGCAGCCTGCTTCCTATTGCGGAGTAGTAGGAATCAGACCCACCTATGGGCGAGTTTCCCGCTACGGAGTGGTTGCCTATGCCTCATCTTTGGATCAGGTGGGGGTCTTCAGCCGGGACGTTAGAGACTGTGCGATTGTTTTAAATATAATAGCAGGATGGGATCCACTGGATTCAACCTGTATTGATATAGAAAAACCCGATTATACCCAGTTTTTAAAAAATGATATTAAAGGCATGAAAATAGCCTATCCTCGGGAGTATTTCCAGGAGGGAATAGAACCGGGGATTAAGGACGCTGTTAAAAAAGCGCTGTTAAAGTATGAACAACTAGGTGCTATCGTTGAGGAAGTATCCCTTCCTCACAGTCAATATGCTCTGCCTGCTTACTATCTGGTGGCTACTGCCGAGGCCAGTGCCAACCTGGCTAGGTTTGATGGAGTGAGATACGGCAGGCGTGATTTGGAAGCAGAAAACGTTATTCAGATGTTTTCTTCCACCCGGGCCGCCGGTTTTGGAGAAGAAGTTAAAATGAGAATTATGCTGGGTACTTACGCTTTAAGTTCCGGTTATTATGATGCATATTATCTTAAGGCTCTGAAAGTCAGAAGGTTAATTAAAAACGACTTTGATAAAGTGTTTAATGATTTCGATTTAATAGTTTCTCCCACCACTCCCACCACAGCTTTTAAATTGGGTGAGCAGACTGGGGATCCCCTCACCCTGTATATGAATGATATATTGACAGTACCCGTAAATATGGCCGGGCTTCCTGGTATGTCCATACCCTGTGGATTCGCTGC
>CAZXIR010000091.1:0-8395 GCA_964640845.1 uncultured Syntrophomonas sp. | reverse complement strand
TCATGAAAGGTATCGTAGGGAGTGAAAGGTTTTTGGTCATCTTCATGCTCCATAATTTTATTGAAAAATACATACATCTTGGCATCCAGGTCATCCATAGCGTGGAGAAGTAGGGCCTCGGGAGATAAGGGCAGAACCGGTGAACCGAATTGGAGGCTGCCGTGATGTCCTAATATCATGTTTTTCAGCATCTTTTCCAGCAAGTCCGGAAATTCAAGGCCCTCTTCTCTCATGGCTGCTATTTCCCGGGATACCAATTCATACCCCAGAACGATATGTCCTACCAGCTTACCGATTTCAGTATAATCTGGTAATACCTCGATCCGTATTTCTTGGATCTTTCCAATGTCATGCAATATAGCACCGGCAATCATTAGATCTCGATTGATATCCGGATATAACCCGGCTGCTTTATCACATAACTCAGTGACTACCAGGGTATGTTCGATTAACCCTCCGCTGTAATTATGATGAATCACTTTAGCCGCTGGAGCAGCTAAAAATTCCTGCCACATTTGAGGGGTAAATATTCGACAGAACAAGTTCTTAATGTGCGGGTCACTTAGACTGTCCATCTTTTGTTCCAGTTCCTGTTTAAGTTCTTTTACATCCCGTTCCGGACTTTTCATAAAGCCCTGGGGGTCCTCATCAAGGACCTTTATTCGCTTGGCGGTAATCTGCCGCTGCTGGTTGTAAATACCGATATCACCTAACATTCCAATGACGGCCCCGGTTTCCAGTACGCCTGCCAACTGACAGCTATCCCAGACCACTGCTTTTATTTCTCCACATCTATCGCTGATGTTAAGGTGGGTTATGTTCTTACCCTCCCGAGTTTTCCGGGTGGTTTTATCCTGGACCAGAAATTTACCCCAAAACTGGGTTCCAGCAGGAAGATTTTTTAGTTCTTTAACTGTAAATGGTCCTTTATTGTTCAATGCTCCCCTCACTCCTTTAAATATTATCAATCAAGCCAATTATTTTGCACCGGGATGTGGATATGAATAAGAACCCAGTTTTACATGGGGTATCTCTTCTTTTAATACGGTTATAAAATTCCCGATTCCTATCCCCGGACTTTTGTTACTAATGTTTTTCATTAAAAAATCAGCATCGATATTTAAATTTCTTAATTGTATCATGTCTACCGGGTTATCCTGCACAAATTTCAGCAGAGCTTCTATTTCCTCCTCCCGGTCAGTAAACCCGGGGAAAACCAGCAGATTCAATGATGTACTCAATCCTTGCTTTTTCGCATATTGGATGGAATTAATGACATCTGAAAAACCGTAGTCCTTAGGGCGGTGATAAATCAGATAATTATCTTCCCGGCAGGAAAATATTGTCACTCGCATGGCGTTAAGCCCGGCATCAACCATCTGTTTAATCCCTCGGGTATATCCGGCATTGGTGTTCATATTAATAGTACCCTGTCCGGTCTGCTCCCGGATTATTTTTATCGCTTGGGCCAGTTTAAGCGCATTGAGGCTTGGTTCTCCTTCACAGCCCTGTCCAAAACTTATAATGGCATCCCTGGCGTTTATTAGATGGTGGGTCCCTATCTGGGCAATTTCATCGACTTGAGGTATGAAAGTCAACCTGTTCTGCGGTGAATCATACGGTCCGTGGTTCTCAGAAATACATCCCAGACAATCCGCATTGCAGGAGATCATGGTAGGTATCCCGCCCTCCCAGCGCTGGTAAAAAATATTCTGAGCCGTATAACATCCATATTCTAGTGAACACCTGGATAATTGGCTTAAAATTCTATTCTGTGGATACTTTTTGGTGAGCCGCTTAATTTTGGCCTCTAAACTGCTGGTATTATAATTTTTCGGATGCCACTTTGTATGTTCATCTGATTTGATAGCAGCGACGTAAATTTGCTCATCATGAAATCCTACGGCTGAGTATCCATATACTGGCAGAATACTATTGTTCTGGCTTACGCCAGCTGGCAGCAGAGTACGGGTAAAACCCTGCGGCAATAGAGCAGCTACTGCATTAACTGCCTTGGTCGGTAGACCAGGCACGTGCTCCACCAGATATCTTTCCCCTTTTTCATTCAGTCCTATGGGGAGATAGCCAGGTAAGGTCACCAGAGTAGCTCCCTGAGGCAGAGGAATCATTTCCTGCTTTTCTGGCTCTACCCATTGTGAACCACTGCGCCCCAGCATAGAAACCGCGGGGCAGTCCATCAACCTTCCCTCTTGGTCTGCATATAAAGTAAAAAACATATTTCCTATACCCCAATCTTTATTATTAGCAAACAGGGGACGGTTCTTTTGTTTGCTTGTATACCAGTAAAAACCATGCAGATAGCAAGATACGCGGTCTGGTGACCGAAGATCAGTAGATTACTGCCTGGGCATTAGATTGTTCACTTGGCACTATATATAGGTTATATTATGACGGGACATAAAAAAAGCCCCTTTGCAGGGGCTATCCCAATTAATACCGTAGATATTTCAGAGGATTATCTGTTTCGCCGTCAATTTTTACTTCAAAATGGACATGCGGTCCAGTAGTCCTGCCTGTCATACCTATTGTAGCTATGGCCTGGCCCTTGACTACATATTCATTTTTGTTAACCATAATTTTTTTACAATGGGCATATAATGTTTCTTTCCCATCCGGATGTTCCACCACTACCGTTTTGCCATATACTGCCAGATTGCCAACAAAAGAAATTTTCCCTGCCGCCGCAGCTTTTATGGGATCGCCTATATCTCCGGCAATATCGACTCCATGATGAAATCCCGATGATCGCCAACCGTAAGCAGAAGTGATACTTCCTGTTATTGGCCAGGCCATCATGAGAGAACTGGTCCCGATATAACTTCGAGATGGCTGTACTACTGCCACACTTACGCCAGTACTATCAGGAACAGCCACTTTTTCCCCAATTTTCAAGTTTTTCGGATTGATACCCTGGTTAATCCGGGTCAATTCACTAACGGATACGTCGTACTTGACAGCGATGTCCCAAAGCGTATCTCCTGTACATATTATATGCACCCGAGATCTATTGTAGGGTATTTCTAATATTTGTCCAACTGTTAGCATGCTTTTTTTGTCTAAGTCGTTAATCATCCTCAGGGTATCCAGATCAACTTTAAATTCTCGGGATATGTCCCACAGGGTGTCCCCTTTATTAACACTATATACCTTCATTTTGCTGTCGGTTGGCACACTCTGAACACTGCCGCAGGGGATAAAATTACCCTGATTTAAGGCTGCCATAGCCGGGCCAACACAGCTTGCTAATAAAAAAGCACATGTCACCAGTGAACTTATCCACCTCTTATTCACCTAATTTTCACCTCTCATTCTGTAGGCACAAAAAAAGGGCCTACTGACCCTAATTTTTCACATATATCGAGGGGTTTATTCATCAAGTGGCATTAATACGAAAATAACTTCGGTTAATGAAGGCTTAAGGTTACCTCTGAGGATTCAAATAGCGGGAATACAACTCTTCCCATCACTGAATTTAAAGCATGGCTCAGCTAACTAATACTTAAGAGCTAAGCCCAGCCCCAAGCGCTCTTAAGCATTCCGCTCTTCCCTTAAGCTATTAATAAGTTATTATGGCCTCTGGCCCAGGAGGGTTAATATGCTTTATGAGCATAATCTTTTTTGCCAAACACTATTGGTGCAGCTCTGATTAGATCTTTGTTGGAATTGGTTTTTTTGATAGTATCGAGCATAATCTGCATCGTTTCCACTGGGCTATAGTCGCTGAAGGTATTCCTGAGATTCCAGGCTAGATCCATTTCTTCCGACGTAAACAATAGTTCTTCTTTCCTGGTTCCGGAGCGCTTCAGGTCGATGGCCGGGAATATTCTTCGCTCAGCCAGTTTTCTATCCAAAACCAGTTCCATATTACCCCGTCCCTTAAATTCCTCAAAAATGACTTCATCCATCCTGGAACCTGTTTCTACCAGGGCGGTTGCGATAATGGTAAGGCTTCCGCCTTCTTCAATATTCCTGGCCGCTCCAAAAAAACGCTTGGGTTTATCCAACGAAGCCGGGTCAATTCCTCCTGATAAGGTTCGTCCACTGGGCGGCACTACTAGATTGTGGGCGCGAGCCAATCTGGTTACACTGTCCATTAGAATAACCACATCTTTTTTATGTTCCACCAATCTTTTGGCTCTTTCCAGAACCATTTCCGTAACCTTGACATGATTTTCCGGAGGTTCGTCAAAAGTCGATGCTACTACTTCAGCTTTCGTGGTCCGCTGCATATCGGTAACCTCTTCGGGCCGTTCATCTACCAGCAAAATAAATAAATCAATTTCCGGATGGTTGCTGCTGATACCGTGAGCTATCTTCTGCAACAACATGGTCTTACCTGCTTTAGGAGGAGCTACGATCAGTCCCCTCTGTCCTTTTCCTATGGGAGATATCAAATCTATGACTCGGGTAGGTATTTCTTTGCTGGTAGTTTCCAGAGTGATCCTTTGGGTAGGATATAGGGGGGTAAGAGCATCAAAATGTACTCTCTTAATAGAATCTTCCGGTGGAAATCCGTTGACTTCCTCTACTCGCAGCAGGGCAAAAAACTTCTCATTGTCTTTGGGCGGTCTTACCTGTCCCCCGACTTTATCCCCCGTTTTTAGCTCGAATTTTCTTATTTGCGATGGAGACACATATATATCCTCATGACTGGGAAGATAGCCGAAGGGTCTTAAGAACCCGTACCCGTCCTGCATAATTTCCAATACTCCCTGAGCCTGCAGCAACTGGTCTGATTTCGTTAACGCCTTAGTGATCTCAAATATCAATTCCTTCTTTCTCAGTTTTGAATAGCCAGTTAGATTCTTGTCTCTTGCTATCTGATACAATTCCAGAATAGTTTTGTGTTCCAATTCGGATATATTCATTTTATCCTCCTTCCACGCTAATCACTGGCTATTGAAGTGCTCATCTGAACCACTATTTTTGAGCATTAACGCACCATTTGCTTAGCGCTAAACATACCCTTTTATAATCCCTTAAACACTATCGGGATAAACAGTATGAATTTTAATTGAATAGTTTCCTAAGACATGAATTTGAATGATCCATCAGCGGCAGGCAGGCCACTAATCTGAACAACATGTTGTGTGCTCAGTATTAAGTATACCATTATTTCATCAAAATAATCTAACTATAAAGATTTTCAATCTAATCTTAACTTGATTCGCTGATCCTTGAAAAGCGGTTTTTTATCCAGATGGTGGTCGGCGGTAATATGCCTTATGGTGCCGGAGAGGCTTCTCATTACCAGAGTCTCAGTTACTGCCCGGCGTTTATGGTACCTTACCCCCTTGAGCAAAAACGAATCCGTGATGCCGGTCGCAACAAATATGACATCATCAGTTTTTACCAGTTCATCCATAGTAAAAAGTCTGTCCACCACTTTTATTCCCATCTCGTGGCATCGGCGAATCTCTTCGGTCGCTTCTGCTCCTTCTGGACAAAGGCGCGCCTGGAAGTCTCCACCTAAACATTTTAAGGCGGCAGCAGTTATAACCCCTTCGGGCGCACCTCCAATTCCCATTAAGATGTCTACCCCGGAATCGTCATAAGCCGCTGCTACCCCTGGGGATACGTCACCGTCATTTATTAACTTGATTCTGGCCCCTGCTCTCCTTACTTCTTCGATAATTTGTTCATGACGGGGCCGATCCAGTATAACTACGGTTATTTCACTAATTAATTTATGTAAGGCTTTAGCTGCCTGCTGTAAATTTTCTTTAACCGTGGCGTCCAGAAACACTCTGCCTTTACATTCTGGCCCTACCGCAATTTTATCCATATACATATCTGGAGCATGCAAAACTGTTCCTCTAGGTGCCGCTGCCAGGACCGCTATCGCTCCGGTACCGCCTTTGGCCACAATATTGGTGCCCTCCAATGGATCTACGGCAATATCGACTTCAGGAGGCACTCCCATACCTACCTTTTCACCGATAAACAGCATCGGGGCTTCATCCATTTCTCCTTCTCCTATAACCACTACTCCGTTAATGGACACGGTGTCAAACATAACCCTCATAGCGGTTACTGCTGCATCATCAGCAGCTTCTTTATCGCCCTTGCCAACCCACCTGGCAGCAGCCAGAGCAGCCGCTTCAGTTACTCTCGCAAACTCAAGCGCTAATTCTCTCTCCAAAACTAAACCCTCCGTTTCTAATTAAAAGACCTGCTTCCAATCATTAATAAATCTTTCAATACCTGCATCGGTTAGTGGATGTTTTATCATCTGTTTAATAACACTGTATGGAATCGTCGCAATATGTGAGCCCCTTTTAGCACATTCAAGCACATGCATAGGGTGTCTTATACTGGCAGATATGACTTCGGTATCCAAATCATACTGATCAAATACGGTAATGATATCTTCCAAAAGGGTCATACCGCTATTGCCTACATCATCAACTCTTCCTAAAAAGGGACTTACGAAACTGGCTCCCGCTCTAGCTGCCAACAAAGCCTGATTGGCAGAGAATACCAAGGTGGCATTAGTAGCGATGCCCATCTGATTGAATGAATTAATGGCCTTTAATCCTGCTTCCGTAAGTGGAACCTTAATAACCACATTGGGGTGAATTGCTGCTAATTCCCGTCCCTCATTGATCATGGTATCGTAATCCATAGCAATAACTTCCGCACTGATAGGCCCCTCAACAATAGCACATATTTCCTGGATTACCTCATGGTAGTTTCTCCCTTCTCTGGCGATCAGAGTCGGGTTGGTAGTTACCCCTTCCAGGAAACCCATGGAGTTAATTTCCTTTATCTCATCAATATTGGCAGTATCAATAAATATTCGCAAAAGCATCCTCCTTTTTAATGTTACTCCTTTAGTTAATCAAGCTTTTCCCGCACTTCCGAAAACTCTGATTTTTTGCCGAATTATTTCTACCGTAGCCTCCCGGGCAGGACCCAGTATTTGTCGAGGATCAATCTCCTCCGGTTTTTCATCCATAATCCTGCGCATAGCTCCCACAAAGGCTTCCCTAATATTAGTATCTATATTGACCTTACACACTCCTAGTTTAACCGCTTTTTGCACTGCTTCATCAGGTACCCCGGATGATCCATGCAACACAATGGGAATATTAACCAAACTTTTAATCTGGGCCAAACGATCGAAATCCAGTCTGGGCTCACCTTTGTATTGACCATGGGCAGTTCCTATAGCGATAGCTAAACTCTTGATTCCGGTCTGCTCTACAAAATACCTGGCTTCATCGGGATCAGTGAACATGGCTTCTTTTTCGCTGACATGTACGTGATCCTCAGTACCACCTATTTTACCTAGTTCAGCTTCAACTGAAACTCCTATGGGATTAGCAATCTCCAACACTTTCCTAGTCATTGCGATATTTTCCTCCAGGGGCAGCTTGGATCCATCATACATAACTGAAGAAAAACCGCTGCGGATACATCTTATCACCTGGTCAAAATCAGTTCCATGGTCCAGATGCAGAGCTATAGGCACTTTGCTTGCTCTGGCGGCTAACTTGACCATGCCAGTCAAAAATTCCAGGCCGGCATATTTTATTGCTCCCTGACTGGCCTGCATAATAACCGGAGCCCCTTCTAATTCTGCTGCCCTCATAATGGCTTGTACGATTTCCATGTTATTGGCATTAAAGGCTCCAACCGCATAGCCTTCTTGTTCTGCCTTGATCAGCAGTTCATCTACTGATACGAGTCCCATAAAAATCACCTCTTACATATTTATTATATTTACTCACCCGCGAGTTTATTAACAATATCTTTCAAGTTCATGATGTCAAAGGGTTTAGTAACGCACTTTTTTACTCCTGCTTCCAGAGCGTTTTTAATAACATCCATTTCCCCATAAGCGGTCATCATAATAATGATCATGTCTTTATGGGCACAAAGAATTTGCTTGGAGGCTTCCAACCCATTAATATTTGGCATTTTCATGTCCATCAAAATTATATCCGGCTGGAAATCACTCACTCTGGCTACTGCCTCTCTTCCATCAGCAGCAATATTTACGATCCAGTTATCTTTCTTAAACAGTTCTTCCAGCAGCCTTCTGACCCCCTTCTGGTCATCAACTATTAGTATCTTTTTTTGCATACACTTCCCCCCCTCAGTTTGTGCAACAGGCATAATAGATACGCAGACTACTTAGATTAATTAAAACACGCCAGGCAAGTAAGAATACCATCACCATTAGCCTGCTTATATATAGATTATCCCAGCAGACTATAATTTACTGCCCCGACAGCCAGTACCACCAAAGAAATTAATAACCCTATCAACAAATATACTCCTATATAACCTTTAGGTAAAGCAGTCGTAACCCCCGGGGCGTTATTCAGACCCATATTAATGACCATAGTCCCATAACCAGCGAAAATGC
>CAZXIR010000090.1:0-8794 GCA_964640845.1 uncultured Syntrophomonas sp. | reverse complement strand
TTTCAGTAATGTCATCCTGAGGCAATGCCGAAGGATCTAAAAGATTCTTCGCTGCGCTCAGAATGACTGGATTTTTGAATTATACAAAACTCTCATATGATAATTAATAAAACACAAAAATGACGCAAAAAAACCTTATAATCTAATTATGGAGTTTCACACGAAACTGGTTAATCTCGATTTAGTGTTTATTATCGTCAAATATTTGTAGGGGCAGTCTTTGACCGCCCGTCCGGGATAGCCAAAAATTTTCATACTCGGTTGTGTTCATGATTATGGAGGTTGATAGGTATGCCAGCAATATTGATTGCCGATGACAACCAGCAGATAACGTCTATTCTGGGGGAATATGCCAAAAAAGAAGGCTATGATCCCATAATCGCCCTGGATGGATTGGATGCCCTGGAGCAGTATAAGCTGAAAAAACCGGATATAATATTGCTCGACGTTATGATGCCAGGGATGGATGGGTTTGAGCTGTGCCGGGAGATACGCAAGACTTCCAATGTGCCGGTGATTATGGTCACCGCCCGGGGGGAAGATTATGAGAAAATCATGGGCTTGGATATTGGAGCTGATGATTATATTGTAAAGCCCTTTTCGCCAGGCGAAGTTATGGCCCGGGTACGAGCCATCCTGCGCAGATTGGAGAGAGAAGATCAGCGCAGTGATCAGATTTTCAATTTTGACAACCTGTCCATAAATCTGGACGACTATTCGGTTGCAGTTGACGGAAACAACGTATCCTTGACCAAAAAGGAATTCGAGTTACTGTGGACTTTAGCCAGCCATAACAACAAGGTTTTTTCCCGGGATAACCTGTTGGACAGCCTGTGGGGTCACGACTATTTTGGTGACAGCCGCACCGTGGACTCCCACATAAAAAGGCTGCGATCCAAACTGGATGTATTGGCCCACCCTAATTGGGAGATAAAAACTATATGGGGAGTTGGCTACAAATTTGAGGTTAAGAGCTGATGATTAAGAACCGGATCGCATTTAAACTGGCCCTTTATTTCGCCATAGCCCTGTTGGTATTTTCATTTATAATAGGCGGCGTTTTCTCGGTGCTGTTTAAAGACTATACCATGGACTTGCACCAGGCGGAACTGGAAAACCGGGCTGCCCGCATAGCTCAAACCCTGTCCGAATTTATGCCGGTCAGTGGCAGCGGCAGGCAGGGGGGGTATGGAATGTACCTCCGCTTTATCAACGATATCGCTATGACCGATGTATGGATTGTGGACCAGAATTTGAATCTGGTCACCAGAGCCCAAGGGATGGCGGGACAGGGAAATGATTACCTCTACTCGGACTTGCCGGCTGATGCAGACCGGGTAATTTCAGAGGTTTTCACCGGGCAAACCGCATTCAGCCAAGATTTCAGCCCTTTGCTAAATGCTCCCACCCTCACCGTAGGCACCCCGATTATGGCCGCCGACGGCCAAGTGATCGGCGTAGTTCTGCTGCATTCACCGGTGCAGGGAATAAACCAGGCCGTAGCGGACGGTTTTACCATACTGGCGCTAAGTATCCTGGCTGCTCTTGTGCTGGCGTCTTTGCTGTCGGTTCTATTTTCTATAAACTTTACCCGTCCTCTAAACCGGATGAAAAACACCGCCCTGCGTTTGGCGGAAGGGGATTACACCGCCCAAACCGAAATCCGCTCCAACGACGAATTAGGTGAACTGGCCCTTACCCTGGACATACTGAGCCAACGACTCCAACAGGCCAGTCAGGATAGTGCCAGGCTGGAACAGCTGCGACGGGATTTCGTAGCCAATATTTCCCATGAACTCAGGACCCCCATAACCGTAATTCGCGGCTCACTGGAGGCACTATATGATGGAGTGGTAAGCGATCCCGAGCAGGTTAAGAGTTATCAGGAACAGATTATGTTTGAAATCATATATCTGCAGAGGCTGGTGGGAGATTTGCTTGATCTATCCAGTCTGCAAAACAGCGACTTTGTCATAGAAAAACAGGAAATAAATATAGCTCAAGTTATCGACGATGTTACCCGCAGTATGGCTCATATTGCCGGCGACAAAGGGATTAAGATTGAAGTGGCAAAAGACCAGAGCCAGGATAACATCTGGGGAGACTATGGTCGGATCCGCCAGATGCTGATGATTTTGCTGGACAATGCAGTAAAATTCTCACCGGAAAATGGAGTAGTCAAGCTGACCCTAACAGATGGGGTATTAACCATCAGTGACCATGGGGCGGGAATATCCGAGGAAAACCTCCCCTATATTTTTGACCGCTTTTACAAATCCCGCTCCGAGCAAAACAAAATGGGCACCGGCCTAGGACTAGCCATAGCCAAACAGATAGCCGACCGACATGACATAGATATAATAGTAGAAAGCCAACCCCACATAAAAACCGAATTCCAACTAAAATTCTAAGAGCCACGAGCCACGGGGACAGAGCCACGGGGACAGGTTCCTTGGCCCCTTCTGGGCCAAGGAACCTGTCCCCGTGGCTCTGTCCCCGTGGCTCTTTGTCCTAAAAATTACAATTAATAACAGGAATATACAATAATGATATAGAAGGAATTATAATTGGATTAACAGTATATCAAGGGTGAGGCGATCTTATGTCAAGACAGGCTCGAAAAAAAAGCAGCAGTGGTATATATCATTTGATGCTGCGGGGGGTAAATAGACAGAGGGTATTTGAGGATGATAAGGATTGTAGAAGAATTATAGAAACTCTTTTTTATTATAAACCTATAAGCAGGTATGAAGTGTATGCTTACTGTCTTATGAGTAATCACATGCATTTACTGCTCAGGGAGACGGAGGAATCTATATCCCAAGCCATTAAGAGAATCAGCAGCAGTTATGTTCACTGGTATAATAAGAAATACGAGCGCTGTGGTCATCTGTTTCAGGAACGTTTTAAGAGCGAGGCAGTGGAAAACGACCAATATTTTCTTACCGTGCTAAGATATATACATCAAAACCCCGTAAAGGCAGGAATAACTAAGGATATAGATGCCTATCCATGGAGCAGTTACCAAGAATATGTTGGTACTCCCGTAATAACTGATGTAGATTTCGCCCTGGAAATGTTTTCAGCGGATAGGAACAAAGCAGTAGCTTTATTTCGGTCTTTTAATAGTGAAAACAATGATGATCAATGTCTCGAATATAATGAAAAGCCTAATTTATCCGATCAAGAGCTTATTAAAATTCTAAGTAAGTTAGATATTGTTAACATTAATGAAATCGCCAGACTTGAGAAAGGGCAGCGAGATAATGTTCTAAAAAAGATTAAGGGAATAAATGGTGTTAAGGTCAGGCAGATATCAAGGTTAACAGGAATTTCAAGGGGTGTAATTGATAAAATCTGAGACAGACAGGGCCACGGGGACAAGAGCCACGGGGACAAGAGCCACGGGGACAGGTTCCTTGGCCCAGAAGGGGCCAAGGAACCTGTCCCCGTGGCTCTTGTCCCCGTGGCTCAATAAGGAGGGATTGCAATGCTGGGTGCAATTATTGGAGATATTATCGGGTCGGTGTATGAATGGAGTCCGATTAAAACTACAGAGTTTGACCTGTTTTCGCCTCAATCCAGGTTTACTGATGATACGGTTCTTACGGTGGCAGTTGCCAATGCCATTTTGTACCAAAAAGACTATGCCCGCACTATATGGACGTATGCCAAGAAGTATCCGCATGCTGGGTATGGAGGATCTTTTGCCCAATGGGTGAAGAGAAATGACCTGCAGCCTTATGGTAGTTTTGGCAACGGCTCCGCCATGCGAGTGAGCCCGGTGGGATTTGCTTTTGACAGTGAGGATGAAGTACTTACGGAGGCGGCTCGAAGCGCACAAGTAACCCACAATCACCCGGAGGGGATCAAAGGCGCCCAGGCTACCGCTCTAGCCATATGGTTAGCCCGGCAGGGTGAGAGCAAGTCGGAGATTAAGAAGCAGATCGAAAGTCGCTTTAAATATAATCTGAGCCGAACCCTGCATCAAATCCGGCCCCTTTACTCATTTGATGTGACCTGCCAGGGATCAGTTCCGGAGTCCATTATCGCTTTTTTGGAGTCTGACAGCTATGAGGATGCTGTGCGCAAAGCTATTTCCCTGGGGGGCGATAGTGACACCATGGCCTGCATAGCCGGAGGCATTGCCCAGGCCTTTTATAAAGAAATTCCCCAGTCCTTGATTCACCAGGCCCGCTTGCTCCTGGATGAAGATTTACTAAAAACCATAGACCAGTTTTCCCAACGGTATCTTTAAACCACACTTGAAAGGGCCACGGGGACAGGTTCCTCATGGGCCACGGGGACAGGTTCCCCGTGGCCCATGAGGAACCTGTCCCCGTGGCTCATGTTACCATTCACAAACTCCATATTTAATAATGTCCAGATATTCCTCCAATTCCTCGATAAAATCTCGTATAATGTTAGGATACTGGTAATTAGCGGCCTTATAAGCTTGGATGTATTTTTCCCCCAGGGAATTGACCACAAAGACTATATATTTGACTAGGCGGTCCGATTCTATATCTTTTCTAAAAGAACTGGTATCGATTTCATCCGTTAAATAAGGGAGGTACCTCTGCTCAATCATTTGCTGCCGGGCCTGGGTTTCTAATTTGACTTCTTCGCAAGGGTTCAGAAAAGCCTGGGTTACAATTTCGTGCATAATTGGTTCATTGGTCAGTATCTCAAGTTTGATTAGATTAATATCGATAATTCTTTGGAAAATATCGTCGGAAATACTGTCCAGAGTTCTATCCATGCTAATCAGATATTGGTTTAGGCACATATCCAGAGTCTTTAGATAAAGCTGTTTTTTGCTGCCAAAATAATGAAACAAAAGCCCTTTGGAAACTCCGGCATTCTGGGTAATCTGGTTGGTGGAAGCTTTATCATAACCTTGCTCTGCAAACTCTTTTAAGGCAGCTTGCAGGATGACAGCCCGCTTTTCATCTCCTAACAGTTTTCTATCTTGGTCATTCAATCCATCTCACTCCTTTGACCAGGTGGTGAAATTATATAATAATTATATGTTATGTTGACCGTATGGTCAAGAAACACGGGGACCGGTTTCGTGGCCTAAGTAAGTACAAATCAAAACTCATCGGTTCCCAGGGTACTGGAAAAATTACAGCGGTTCCATGACCCAAGTATACATTAAAACCCAGATGAGTTAGGAATAGTGATAGAGTATAATACTATGGAGATAAGATTCAACCGTTGGATGGCTGGCAGTGGGTAGGGTTCTCAATGTTCTATTAGAGCTCCCCTTTATTAATACTACGCGAGGTGGGATTACAGTGAAAAATTTTAAAAAAATCTTGATAGCCAATCGAGGCGAGATTGCCATAAGGGTAATTAGAGCCTGTCAGGAGTTGGGCATCAGAACCGTTACTATTTACTCCAAGGAAGATAAATTGGCCTTGTTCAGAACCAAGTCAGATGAATCATATTTAATCGGTAATAACAAAGGGCCGGTGGAAGCCTATTTAAATATAGAAGAGATAATCAGCCTGGCCCTTAAAAAGGGCGTAGACGCTATTCATCCTGGTTATGGATTTCTGGCCGAAAACGCCGAGTTTGCGGAAAAATGTATGAAGTCTGGAATCGAATTTATTGGCCCGACTCCAGAGATGATGGATCAACTGGGGGATAAGATTAAATCCAAACTAGTAGCCCAGGGAGTTGGGGTCCCCACCATACCCGGGGTTGAGAAGCCCATCAAGTCCGATAAAGAGGCGATTGCGTTTGCCCGGCAATGCGGATATCCGATTATGCTCAAGGCCTCTGCCGGAGGCGGCGGGCGGGGCATGAGAATTGTTAGAAGTGAAGCTGATCTTCTGCAGGAATTTCACAGTGCCAGGAATGAGGCCAGGAAAGCCTTTGGCAGTGACGAGATATTTATAGAAAAATACCTGGAAAGCCCCAAACATATCGAAGTGCAAATCCTGGGGGACAATTACGGGAATATCGTGCACCTGTATGAAAGAGACTGTTCGATTCAAAGACGCCATCAAAAAGTGGTGGAATTCACACCAGCCTTAGCCCTGTCCAAAGAAAAACGGCAGGCCCTCTGCTCAGATGCAGTGAAAATAGCTAAAGCAGTAAACTACAGAAGTGCGGGCACGGTCGAGTTTCTGTTGGACCGGGAGGGAAATCATTATTTCATAGAGATGAATCCCAGGATTCAAGTGGAGCATACCGTGACCGAAATGGTGACCGGCATTGATATCGTTCAAAGTCAAATCCTGATCGCCCAGGGGCATAAACTAAAATCAAAAGTAATAGGCATTCCCAGCCAAAAATCCATCAGCCTTAGAGGATATGCCATCCAGTGCCGGGTCACTACCGAAGATCCCACCAACAATTTCGCCCCCGACACCGGGAAAATCGATGTATACCGGACCGGGTCCGGATTCGGGATCAGACTGGACGGAGGCAATGGCTACACCGGATCGGTCATCAGCCCTTATTACGACAGCCTGCTGGTTAAGATCATCTCCTGGTCCAGGACTTTTGAAGATGCAATAAACAAGTGCAAGCGTTCTATCCGGGAAACTACTATAAACGGTGTGGAGACCAATGAAGCCTTTTTGCTCAATGTTCTTTCCCATCCTACATTCATCAATGGTGACTGTGATACCGGGTTTATCGATTCCACTCCCAAGCTTTTCGATATCACCCCCCGGGAAGACCATGAAGCCGCCATTCTGAAATTTATCGGGGAAAAGGTAGTAAATGAAAGCAAAGGCATTAAAAATGATTATGATGTGCCCCGGGTGCCCCGGATTTCTAACCATGCCCGACTGTCAGGCAGCAAGCAGATTTTGGATAAAAAAGGCCCCCAGGGGGTAGTAGATTGGATCAGAGCCCAAAACCGGCTTCTGCTCACCGATACCACCATGCGGGATGCCCATCAGTCATTGATGGCCACCCGGGTAAGAACAGTTGATATGTTAAGAATAGCCGAGGCCACCGCATATTTAGGGAAAGATCTATTTTCCCTGGAAATGTGGGGCGGCGCTACCTTTGATGTATCTTATCGCTTTCTAAAAGAATGCCCCTGGCAGAGACTGGTAGAACTGCGGGAAAAAATCCCCAATATTATGTTCCAGATGCTGATTCGAGGAGCCAATGCGGTCGGCTACACCAACTATCCGGATAATGTCATCAGAGAATTTATCCAGGAATCAGCCCAGGCCGGCATCGATATCTTTAGAATATTTGACTCCCTGAACTGGTTAAAAGGCATGGAGACCGCCATCGATGAAACGCTGAAGACCGGGAAGATAGCCGAAGCCTGTATTTGTTACACCGGGGACATTTTAGACCAATCCCGGGACAAATATTCCCTAAAATACTACGTTGCAACAGCGCGGGAAATCGAAAAAATGGGTGCGCATATTCTGGGTATCAAGGATATGTCCGGCCTGTTAAAACCCTATGCCGCCGACAAACTAATTCGGGCCTTGAAAAACGAGATTTCCATTCCCATTCATTTGCATACCCATGATACCAGCGGTAATGGAATAGCTACCCTCTTAATGGCAGCCGAAGCCGGCGTGGACATAGTAGACACCGCCTTTAACAGCATGTCCGGTCTGACCAGCCAACCGGCCCTTAATTCAGTAGTGGCCGCTTTGGAGAACACCCAGCGTGATACCGGTATTGTTTTGGATGATATCCAGGAGATTTCCGAATATTGGAGTGACATCAGACCCATATACAGCCAGTTTGAGTCCGGCCTAAAATCAGGCACAGCGGAAGTGTATAAATATGAAATCCCGGGCGGGCAGTATTCCAACTTAAAACCGCAGGTAGAGAGTTTCGGCCTGGGCCACAAATTCAAAGAAGTTAAAGAAATGTATAAAACCGTCAACGATATGCTAGGAGACATCGTTAAAGTCACGCCCTCCTCAAAACTGGTAGGAGACCTGGCCATATTTATGGTCAGGAATGATCTGACTCCAGAAAATATCGTGGAAAAAGGCCAGGATTTAGCCTTTCCTGATTCCTCAGTGGCCTATTTTGAGGGAATGATGGGGCAGCCGGTGGGGGGATTCCCCCGGGACCTGCAAAAGGTAGTATTAAAAGGCAAGAAGGCCATTACCAGCCGTCCCGGCGAAACAATGGAGCCGGCCGACTTTGATTCTATCGCTAAACTGCTGGCAGAAAAACATAACTTGGAAGCCAACCGGCAGGAAATCCTCAGTTATGCCCTTTATCCAAAGGTTTTTGAAGAATTCCTGGGCTATAAAAAAACCTACGGTAATCTGAGCAGAATGAACAGTCCAGTATTTTTCGATGGCATCAGCCAAGGCGAAGTGTGCGAAGTGGAAGTCGAGGAAGGTAAAACATTTATCGTTAAACTTATAAATATCGGCAAAGTAAGCAAAGACGGAGTACGCAAAGTATATTTTGAGGTCAACGGCAACCCCCGGGAGATAATTATAATGGACCAGCAGTACAAGACCGGAAATATCATCGAATCGGTCCTGTTTGCCGACCCCGACAACAAAAACGAGATCGGCGCCAGCATCCCGGGAACAGTCAGCAAAATAATGGTCAAAAGCGGAGACCAAGTAAAGAGCGGACAGAGCCTGATGATCATAGAAGCCATGAAAATGGAAACCCATATCACCGCCTCCCAAAATGGCAAAATAGCCAGTATCCTGGTAGAAGAAGGCCAGCAAGTCAAAAACAACGAACTACTAATAAAAATCGAATAGTAAACAAGGGGACGTTCTTTGAAACACGGGGACGTTCTTTCTGTAACATTGGCAGTTGCCAATGT
>CAZXIR010000089.1:0-8820 GCA_964640845.1 uncultured Syntrophomonas sp. | reverse complement strand
TCCACCAAAACCCTTAATATTGCCTGCCTAAATTTATTAAAAGTATCCTAAATTGTGGTTGCTCGACACCTTTGCTATCCAAAAAAAAGGATGTTTCCTACACGAGGAGAAATACATTGGGAAAAATCATTTTCGTGTGAACTTATTGACAACAAAAAGGCTCTGGTAATACTCCAGAGCCTGCCGTTGGTGCCTGGCACCAACTTATTGACTTATGATATGCCCAGGATCAGTTTTCTTGAAATCGGCCTATATTGCGAAGACGTGTATACCTCTGTTCCAGCAGTTGGTCTTTGTCTATAGCCAGCAGTTGCTGCAGATTGGATTCTAGTCTTTCTTGCAGCTTTTTTGCAGTACTTTCGAAGTCTTTATGGGCTCCTCCCATAGGTTCCTCCACAATCTCATCTGCAATCCCCAGTTCTTTTATATCTTGGGCGGTCAATTTTAAAGCTGAAGCCATTTCCTCTGCTCTGCCTGCATCCTTCCAAATGATAGATGCGCAGGCCTCTGCAGAAGCTACTGAAAATACGCTATTGGAAAACATCAAGAGTCGGTCTGCTACTGCCAGTGCCAGAGCGCCGCCGCTACCTCCTTCACCAGTTACGGTAGCAATTATGGGCACCTTTAAGCTGGAAAGAATCATCAATACCCGAGCGATAGCTCCGGCCTGTCCCCTTTCCTCAGCTCCCACCCCAGGGTATGCCCCTGGCGTGTCGATTAGAGTCAGTACCGGCCGGTTAAACTTCTCTGCCTGCAGAATCAAACGCTCTACTTTCCGATACCCTTCTGGATGGGGCATGCCAAAATTGTTCTGCAGATTCTCGTTGGTACCCCGACCTTTTTGATGGCCCAGAACAGTAACCGGAATTCCCTTAAAACTGGCAATTCCGCCAATCACTGCCCTATCATCACCATAGTTGCGATCACCATGCAGTTCTATCCAATCATCAAACATATAATCTATGTAATCTCTGACGGTAGGCCTCTCAGAATGACGACTCAACAGGATCTTTTCCCAGGGAGTCAGGTTTTGGTACTTATTATCTCTAAGATCCTTCATTTTTTCTTCCATGAGTTTAAATTGGTCAGTTAAATCAAACTGCATACTCTTGCTCAGCTCTTGCAGTTCTTCCAGCTTGCCTTGTAGATTTTTATACTTTTCCTCATAATCGAAATGTCTTTTAACCATGCTTTCCTCCCAGATGCAGCCTTAAAAAGCACTCTAAAGTGCTTTTTAAAACCGGGCGGTTTACAATCTTATCTACCATACCATGTTTTAGCATAAATTCGGCTTTTTGGAAATCAGCTGGCAGGACCTCGCTGATAGTCTGTTTAATAACCCGGGGTCCGGCAAAACCAATCAACGCTCCTGGTTCAGCCAGGATTATATCTGCCAGGGAGACAAAGCTGGCTGAAACTCCACCGGTGGTTGGATTAGTAAACAGAGAAATATACAGTAAGCCCTGCTGATGGAATCTATCCAGAACAGCACTGGTTTTAGCCATTTGCATTAAAGAAAGCATCCCTTCCTGCATACGTGCTCCGCCCGAGGCAGCACATAGAATCAGCGGGGTTTTTAAATCAATGGCCTTCTCCACTGCCCGGCATACTTTTTCGCCAACTACTGACCCCATGCTGGCCATCATAAAACGCGAATCCATGCAACCTAAAATAACTGGGTAACCACCGATAGTGCATTGTCCGGTTATTAAGGCCTCATTTAATCCAGTCTTGGTTGTGGCCCCAGTAAGTTTTTCATTATATCCTGGAAAATCCAAGATATTAATGGACCTCAAACCGGAGTCGAATTCCCGGAAGCTTTGAGAATCGGCTATAAGCTCAATTCTTTCCCAAGCCGTCATAGGATAATGATAGTCACATGCAGGGCAGACCTTATGGTTTTCCTTTAATCCCAATTCCGATACCCGCCTGGAACAGGAGGGACACTTTACCTGTCCGGCAGTTTTTTCTTCACTCTCCACATATTCACGGCTTCCAGGAACAGGAATTAATCTCTGTTTACCAAAGGCATTTTTTAACATAGTTAAGAATTACTCCCCCTTTTAGTTATGGCAAATAAGAATTCACCACCGCATACCAATTCGCCCTCAACAGTGACCCGTCCCTTCCCCTTACCTATAGTCCCTTTGATGCTGCTTAGTTCGGTAGTTATTAAGAGGGTTTCCCCCGGTCCCACCATACGTTTAAAGCGAATTCTATCCACACCGGCTAGATAAACCAGTTTTCCTCGGAATTTATCATCTGCCAGGAGGGCACAGGCTCCAACTTGGGCTATAGCTTCAATCATCAATACCCCTGGCATTACCGGCTGCCCAGGAAAATGGCCGGCAAAATATGGTTCATTAATACTCACATTCTTCAGGCCGGTGGCCCTTTCTCCTGGTATCAACTCGGTAATCCGATCCACCATAAGGAATGGATACCGATGAGGAAGAATCTGCATTATTTCCTCTATTTTCATGGTCAAACCCCTAACTGAACTTTCGTACTACTAATGCTGCATTGTGGCCTCCAAATCCAAGAGAATCGGATAGTGCCACCCGAAGTTCCTGCTGCCTGGGCTGGTTTGGTACATAATCCAGATCACACCGGGGGTCGGGATCATGCAGATTTATAGTAGGTGGAACTGTATTATGAACCAGAGCCATGACCGTAGCAATAAGCTCTACCGCTCCAGCAGCGCCCAGCATATGTCCGTGAGCACCTTTGGTAGAACTAATCAATATCTTTTGACTGTGAAGTCCAAATACCTCTTTAACTACCGCAGTCTCAATTTGGTCATTCAAAGGAGTTCCTGTGCCATGGGCATTTATATAATCAATTTCTTTCGGTTCAATGCCGGCCTCGGCAATAGCAGCCCTGAAGGCCAGAGCAGCTCCTCTTCCTTCACTATCCGGCTGAACCATATGAACCGCATCTCCACTGCTGCCATATCCGATCAGCTCACCATAAATATGAGCTCCCCGGTTTAAAGCATGCTGCATTTCCTCCAGGACCAGGATACCTGAGCCTTCACCCATAACAAACCCATCCCGGTTAAGGTCAAAGGGCTTACAAGCTCGGGCGGGATCGTCATTAGCGGTGGAAAGGGCTTTCATGGCACAAAATCCTCCCACTGCCAGCGGAGTAATGCAGGCTTCTGCACCACCGGCAATCATCACCTCAGCTTTATTATTGCGTATTAGCTGGAATGCTTCTCCGATGGAGTTACTGCCTGAAGCACAGGCAGTAACCGTACAGCCATTGGGGCCCTTGGCTCCCAGCAAAATGGAAACCTGTCCCGCCGCCATATTAGGAATCATCATGGGAATAAAAAATGGACTTATTCCCCCCACACCTTTTTTTATAAAAGCATGGTGCTGGGTTACAAGAGTATCTATCCCGCCGATACCAGAGGCTACCCATACCCCAATACGATGTTGGTTTTCAGCATTGATTTCAAGGGCCGCATCTTCTACTGCGATACGAGCTGCGGCACAAGCGTACTGAACGAAAAGGTCCATACGCCTAGCGTCTTTGCGCGGTATATAATCTACTACATTAAATTCTTTAACCTGAGCGGCAATTTTGGTTGGGAAATTTTCGGTGTCAAAGCGATCAATCTTCACTACACCGCTGCGACCAGCCAAAAGACTGGTCCAGAATTCTTCTTTATTCAAACCGATAGGGGAAATTACTCCCATACCGGTTATAACAACCCTACGTTCCGGCAACTTTATCACCCCTGCCTTATCCATTGTTATTACAACCTTGCTTCAACGTACTTGACAACATCCGCAACCTTCTTCATCTTTTCGGATTCTTCTTCGGGTATTTGGATATCAAATTTTTCTTCCAAAAGCATCAGCATTTCTACAATATCCAGTGAATCGGCTTCTAAATCATCCCCAAAGCTGGATTCCAGTTTGATATCTTCCTCCGCAATATCCTTGATCTCAGCAATTATCTTTTTCAGTTCCTCAAATACTAACATGGTTAAATTCCTCCTTAAATTTATATATTTTTTAGTGGGCAACTTGCCCGGTGTTTTTCGGGAGTTTATTACATGGAGGCCAGGCCTCCATCTACTCTTATAACCTGGGCATTAATATATTCGGCTCGATCAGAGGCTAAAAAAACCACTACTCCAGCAACATCTTCGGGAGTTCCTAACCGTCCCACAGCAATTCCTTCCGCAATTTTTGCAGTCTGTTCTTCGTTTAAAGCGGCGGTCATATCGCTCTTGATATATCCGGGAGCTATAACATTGGCGGTAATACCCCTTCGACCATATTCCCGGGCTATGGAATAGGTAAATCCCAGCAATCCCGACTTGGCGGCTGCATAATGAGCCTGACCGGCATTTCCACTAATACCTACTACTGACGAAATATTTATAATCCTTCCATAGCGTTTTCTGACCATGGTTTTTAAAGCAGCCCGACAGCAGTAGAAAGCAGAGCTCAAATTAGTATCGATTACCTGCTGCCAATCTTCATCACTTATTCTCAACATTAACTGGTCTTTATTTACACCGGCATTATTTACCAGCACATCTACCTGTCCGAAGGTGTTCACTGTTTCATCCACCAATTTCTGCGCTCCTTTAACAGTGGATACATCAGCCCCGACAATTATTCCAGAACCTCCAGCAGATTCAATTTGTCCCAGCACCTCCAGGGCTGCCTCCCGATTAGTATTATAGTTGACTGCTACCCGATAGCCCTCCCGGGCCAGCTCCAATGCTATGGCCTTACCTATACCCCGTGAACTGCCGGTTACTATAGCTGTCCTTTCCTTCATAACGACTTCACCTTCTCCAACGTTTTGTCTAGAGTCTTCACATCATTGACCTGTCCCAAAACTCGGCTTTTATCTATTTTTTTAATCAAGCCCGATAGAGTAGAACCCGGACCCAGTTCAATAAAATAATCTACTTTTTCCATCATATACCTTACACTTTGTTCCCACAGTACCGGGTAATAAATCTGTTTCATAAGCAGATCTGCCAGCTCATGAGCCTGATTCTCTCTGGCATTTACATTGCTGACAACCGCTAACCGGGGTTCTTGCCAATCAATGGCTTCCAGCCGGGGCTTTAGCTGTACCGCTGCATCATATAAAAGCTGGCTGTGAGCAGGTACACTTACTGCCAGTGGTATCACTTTCGCCCCTGCCTCTTTCAGAACCCGGCAAACATTATCCACCCCTTCTTTGGCTCCGGTTATGACCACCTGCCCGGGGCAATTATAATTGCCGATATCAACCATACCCGGCTCTTTATCACAGACAGATTTTATTTGCTGGTTATCAAGACCAAATATAGCCGCCATAGCTCCCTTTCCCAAAGGTACTGCCTCCTGCATCAAACGAGCTCTTTTTTGTACCAAGGGCAAAGCATCTTCTAATGAAATAGCTCCTGAAGCTACCAAAGCGGTATATTCTCCCAGACTCAACCCGGCCATCATAATAGGAGCTATGCCACGACTTTTTACCACTTCATATGCTGCCAGTCCTGCCGCCACTAATGCGGGCTGTGCGTACACAGTCTGGTTCAATACCTCTATTGGTCCCTCAAAACAAATCTCACTCAATTTATACCCGGCCAATCGGTCTGCGCTGTCAAAAACCCGGGCTGCTTCTTCATAATTGTCATATAGTTCTTTTCCCATACCCAGATGTTGAGCTCCCTGGCCGGGAAATACAAAGGCTATTCCTGGCATTGCAAATCCTCCCATCGCCGTTTAATTTCTACAGCGCCTTGAATAATATCTCTGACTATCTCTTCTGCCGTCTGTATTTGGGATACCAGACCCGAAATCTGTCCTGCCATGACCGACCCAAATTCTATATCGCCGTCTACCACTGCGTCGGGATACTTTCCCCGGCCCATTTCTTCCAGTTCCTCTTTGCTGCTCCCCTGTGCCTCGGCCTGCAAATACTGGCGGGTGAATTTATTATGTATGGCTCGTACCGGATGGCCGGTAGTTGTTCCGCATACTACTGTGGCTCGGTCTCTGGCCTCGATGACTTTTTTCTGATAAGCTGGGTGGACATTGCATTCCCGGGCACAGACAAATCTGGTTCCCACCTGTACTCCATCGGCCCCCAGGGCCAGAGCTGCCATAAAACCCCTGCCATCGGCAATGCCTCCGGCCGCGATAACCGGTATGTCAACTGCATCGGCAATCATGGGCACCAGACACATAGTAGTCATCTCCCCCACATGTCCTCCAGATTCCATCCCTTCTACGATTATGGCATCAGCTCCCAGACGAACCAGCCTTTTGGCTAATGCTAGAGAAGCTACTACCGGAATTACTTTCATCTCTGCATTCTTAAATCGTTCCATATAAATCCCGGGATTTCCACCACCAGTCGTTACTATGGAAATTTTCTCTTTTATAGTTAAATCTACTACCTCTTCGATGTAAGGAGAGGCCAGCATTAGATTGACAGCAACAGCTCGGTCAGTCATAGTTCGGGCCAGGTCTAACTGCTCCTTAAGCCAACTGGCATCTGCATTTCCAGTGCCTATAACACCTAGGCCTCCAGCCCTGGATACTGCTGCCGCTAACCGTCCTCCAGCAATCCAAGCCATGGCTCCCTGTAGAAGAGGGTATTCTATATCTAACAAATTACACAATCTGGTTTTAAACATATCTATTATTCACTCCCCCAGCGGAGTAAAACCCCACCATAAGTTAATCCTGCCCCAAATGATACCATTAATACCAGATCACCCGCTTTTAATTGCCCTTCTTGCACCGCCAGCGATAAACCTACCGGCAAACAAGCAGCCGACATATTACCATATTGATCAACTGTAACCAGGGTTTTTTCTGCCGGTATCTCCATCCGCTTCATGGCCGTCCTGATAATACGCATGTTGGACTGGTGTGGTATAAAAAGATCAATATCTTCCGCCTTTACGCCCGCCATGGCAAATATCTTTTCACTGACTTCTACCGTTATCTTGGTGGCAAACCGGAATATCTCGTTACCATTCATTTTGAGGAAATGCTGGTGGTTTTCCAAGGTTTCCGGGCTAGCCGGCAGGGCTGCACCACCCGCCGGTACGTAAAGGTGCTGGACTCCCCTGCCATCAGCTCCCAGATAACTGGCTATTATACCTGCTTCAGAATCACCCCGGCTCAAGACGGCAGCACCTGCTCCATCGCCAAATAAAACACAGGTAGTTGGATCCGTATAATCTATTAGGCGGGACAGAGCTTCTGCTCCAATGACCAGAACGTAGTTGTATTCTGGTGACAAGAGGAATTTTTCAGCCACTGTTATCCCGTACACAAATCCAGTACATCCAGCTGATATGTCAAATGCAGAGGCATTCCAGGCTCCCAACTTATCCTGTACCACACAGGCTGTGGCCGGAAAAATCATATCCGGTGAAATTGAAGCCACGATGATTAAATCCAGTTGTTCAACACCAATGCCAGCGTTTTCCATAGCCATCAGCGCAGCTCGATAAGCCAAATCCGAAGTTGTTTCAGATTCATCGACAATTCTTCTTTCTCTGATACCAGTTCTTTCAATTATCCACTTTTCACTGGTATCTACCATCTGTTCCAGTTCTTTATTATTAAGTATCCGTTCAGGCAGGGCATGACCCATACCCTTGATCTGAGCTTTCATCAAAACACCACCTTATTGGGATTAATCTAGAGTTCTTGTATTGCGCATAAGTTGTGCACAATAATTTTTCATAGGTTATTAAACCAGTAATATTGAAAAATGTCAATAGCCATTCATTATTAGTAAAATACCCCATTTATTAATCTATGATTAATATTTATTGGATATTTTAAACAGAATAAGTTAATATTCTTGATATAAATTTAAAGTGGAGGTAACTATTTTGAAATTACCTGAATTAAAAATAGGAAAGCTCTTGCCCCGTTTTCCCATTATCCAGGGGGGTATGTCTATAAGTGTATCCACTGCATCATTATCGGCCGCCGTGGCCAGGGTCGGAGGCATTGGAGTTATCGGTGCCACCGCCATTCCCTTGGAAGAATTGAAAACCGAGATTCGCAAAGCCCGGCAACTGGCAGGTTCGGGGATAATCGGAGTCAATATTATGTATGCGGCCCGCCAATTTTCTGAACTGGTCGAAACTGCCATTAATGAGGGCATTGATGTAATATTTACTGGAGCCGGTTTTTCCCGAGAGATTTTCTTGCGGGGCAGAGAAAGCGACACCCCTATTGTACCTATTGTCTCCTCAGCCCGGGCTGCGATTCTGGCTGAAAAGTCAGGGGCTGCAGCAGTAGTCGCCGAAGGAGCAGAAGCAGGCGGGCATCTGGGTACTGACCGTTCTGTTAAAGAAATATTGCCGGAAATTAAAAAAGCGGTTAAAATACCGGTTGTCGCTGCCGGAGGGATAGTGGACGGCAAGGATATGGCAGAGATGGTCAAATTGGGTGCCGATGGCGTACAGATGGCAACTAGATTTGTACTAAGTGAAGAATGTTCAGTTGCTGATGAATACAAGCAGATGTACCTGAATGCCCGGGAAGAAGATGTGATCATTGTAAAAAGTCCGGTAGGATTACCTGGCCGGGCCTTAAAAAATCCCTTTACCGAATTAATCCAATCGGGACAAGCCCCTGAACCCGAGAAATGTAATGCCTGTTTAAGAAACTGTTCCAAGGTTTACTGCATAAATAAGGCACTGGTTAATGCTCGCAATGGGAAAGTAGATGAAGGATTGGTTTTTACCGGCCAGAACGTCTTTAAAATCAAAGAAATACTTCCGGTCTCAGTGATATTCGAAAGACTGCTGGCCGAATTTGCGGCCTG
>CAZXIR010000088.1:0-8962 GCA_964640845.1 uncultured Syntrophomonas sp. | reverse complement strand
TATGAAAGACCTGCCCTCTCAACTTGAGGAGGGATTTTGTATCGGGGCTGTCTTGTCCAGGGAAAATCCTCAGGATGTATTAATATCAGATATCAAGGGTCGGCTTATAGATTTACCGGAGGGAGCTGTTTTAGGCACCTCCAGTCTGCGGAGGAAAGCTCAAATAAAGTTTGTGCGTCCAGATATTCAATTAGTAGACCTGCGTGGAAATGTGGAAACTCGTATTAGGAAAATGAGAGATGAGGGTATGGATGGCATTATACTAGCTTATGCAGGTGTTAAAAGATTGGGATATGAAAGCCTTATCAGCGATTATTTAGAATATGATCTGCTAATGCCAGCTGTGGGACAGGGTGCCATAGCGGTGGAAATGCGGGCCATAGATCCGGAAGTATTTAATATTATTCAACTGATAAATGATGAGGAGACCAGAATAGAGGTAGAAGCAGAAAGAAGTTTCCTGGCCGAACTGGAAGGGGGATGCCAGGTGCCAATAGCTGCTGCAGCATTTATTAAAGGGAACTCTTTGTTCTTACAAGGATTGGTAGCCACCCTGGATGGTCAGAATATTTTGCGGGCAGAACTGTCAGGCAATAAGGAACAAGCAGTACAACTAGGTCAGGATCTGGGTCGGCACTTACTTGCTGCGGGAGCAGGGAGAATACTGGATAAAATAAGGCAAATGGGAGCAAATGAATGAGTAAGGGAATGGTTTATTTAGTCGGAGCCGGACCGGGTGATCCGGGTCTATTCACTATTAAAGGAAAAATGCTGCTAGAGCAGGCAGAGGTGGTAGTATTTGATCGTCTGGTGGGAGACCAAATATTGTCTTATGCCCCCCGGGAAGCTGAATTTATATATGTGGGCAAAGAGTCTGGCCGGCATGCCTTATCTCAAGATGAGATTAATCTTCTGCTGGTGGAAAAAGCTTCAGCAGGCAAGCGGGTGGTTCGTCTAAAAGGAGGAGATCCCTTTCTATATGGGAGAGGGGGAGAAGAGGCAGTCTATATTAGGGAACAGGGTTTAGATTATGAGGTGGTTCCAGGTATTACCTCAGCTATAGCTGTTCCTGCTTATGCCGGCATACCGGTGACCCATCGTGAGGCTACTTCCAGCTTTGCGGTTATAACCGGTCATGAAAAACCAGGGAAGAAAGATAGTTCCATAAACTGGGATAAGATATCCACCGGAATCGGAACCCTGGTATTCTTAATGGGGGTAGAAAATCTCGATTATATTTGCTCCCAGTTGATAAAAAATGGGAGAAACTCAGCTACTCCAGTAGCGCTTATTCGTTGGGGTACGCTCCCGGAACAGGAAGTTCTAACCGGAACTCTGGATAATATTGTTCAGAGAGTGAAAGATGTTGATTTCCAGCCTCCTGCTGTAATAGTAGTAGGTGAGGTGGTTGAATTAAGGAACCGATTGAAGTGGGTTGAAGATAAACCACTATGGGGAAAAAAAGTGGTGATTACCAGATCCAGGGAACAGGCTAGCGTTCTGGTTAAAAAAATATGGGACCTAGGTGGTATTCCTTTGGAATTTCCAACTATCAAAATAAGCAAAGAAGCAGATTTAACCCAACTGGCAGAAGCATTCAAGCACATTAATGATTATCAATGGATTATTTTTACCAGTGTAAATGCAGTAGAAATATTTTTTGATGAGATGAAATTGAATAATATCGATATCCGTGATTTATATAGAATAAAAATCTGTGCCATAGGGCCAGCTACTCGAAAAAAACTGGAGGATTGGGGTCTGAAGGTAGAGGTAATGCCTGATGAGTACCGAGCGGAAGGTGTTCTGGAAGCATTGAATGGTATAATTACGGAAGAGGAGCGGGTTTTGATGCCTCGGGCCAGGGGAGCCCGTGATGTCTTGCCGGAAACCCTGCGAAAATGGGGTCTGCAAGTTGACGAAATCAAAATATATAGTGCTGCTTTAGTGGCAGGAGAAAATGCAGATATACCCGATAATATAATACAGGGTAAGGTGGATTATCTGACTTTTACCAGTTCTTCTACCGTGAATAATTTTGTTGAAATAATGGGACTGGAAAATATAAGCAAATTGGGGAAGGAAATTAAAATCGCTTGCATAGGCCCGATAACAGCAGATAAAGCCAGGGAACTTGGTTTTGAGGTAAAAATAGTTGCTGAAGAATATACTATCGATGGATTGGTCCAGGCTATTCTAAATGATGCTGAGGACCATCAAGGGGGAGCGAACAACTATCTCAATGAGGAAATGAGCTCAGAAACCTAGAAGCTGGATTCTAATTATCCTGTGGTCTGGAAATAACCGTTATGTTTATGGGCAAGACGCACAGTCAACTTTGGTGGTTAATAAATGGAGGAGGGTTATTGATGGGATTTCCTCTACATCGGATGCGAAGGTTGAGAAGCAATGAGACTATACGGAGGATGGTTAGGGAGACCAGTATTTCAGTAAACGATTTTATCTATCCGTTATTCGTGATTCACGGCCGGGATCAGCAGAACCCAATAAAATCGATGCCGGGAGTGTTCCAATTTTCAGTTGATGATAAACTTAAGCAGGAAATAAAAGAACTGGAGTCACTCCGTATTCCGGGAGTAATACTATTTGGCATTCCTGAATATAAGGACAGTGTGGGCAGCAGTGCTTATCAAGATGACGGTGTGGTACAGCAGGCTATCCATTTAATAAAAGACACCTGTCCCGATCTGATGGTTATTACCGATGTGTGCATGTGTGAGTACACCGATCATGGTCACTGTGGTTTAGTTGATAAGGATGGTACCATCAATAACGATGCTACCCTTGAACTGCTGGCTCGAGAAGCACTATCACATGCCCGAGCGGGCTGTGATATGGTGGCACCATCAGATATGATGGATGGCAGAATAGGATATATTCGAAAATGCCTGGATGATAATGCTTTTGAGAATATACCTATAATGTCCTATGCGGTTAAATATGCTTCAGGGTTTTACGGACCATTTCGTGACGCGGCTGATTCAACCCCCCAATTTGGTGATAGAAGAACTCATCAGATGGACAGTGCCAATATTAGAGAGGCTATGAGAGAAGTTGCATTGGACATTGAAGAAGGTGCAGACATGGTTATGGTCAAGCCAGCTCTGGCCTATCTGGATGTAATTAAGGCGGTGAAAGACCGTTTTGATCTTCCTGTTTCGGCTTATAATGTCAGCGGTGAATATTCCATGGTTAAAGCAGCTGCTGCCAATGGTTGGTTGGATGGAGATAGAGTGATGATGGAGATTCTTATGTCCATTAAAAGAGCAGGTGCGGATATGATTCTGACTTACGCAGCCAAAGAAGCGGCCCGGCTGTTAAATGATATTTAAAACTTCCTAAAAGCCATATTTAGTGAGGGAGAGGTGAAAATGGTAGTTAATACTATCAAAATATATGTTAATTTCTTGGAATAGTACTAATCAATGTAATTTATACTGTGAACATTGCTATCGGGATGCAGGAGCCAAATTGGATCAGGAATTATCAACAACAGAAGCACAAAAGATGATCCGGGAAATTAAGCAGGCGGGCTTTAAGATTATGATATTTAGCGGTGGCGAGCCAGTAATGAGAACGGATATCTATGAACTAATTGCTTTTGCTAGCTCTATAGGATTGAGAGCGGTAATGGGGACCAACGCAACCCTTATAACTCCTGAAGTAGCTGTAAGGTTGAAACAGGCCGGCATTATGGCGGCAGCAGTAAGCCTGGACAGCCTGGATGCCCAAAAACATGATAAATTCAGGGGAATGTCGAACGCCTTTAACCTTACCCTGGCAGGTATAAGAAATCTGCAACAGGCTGGCATACCGGTTCAGATTAATACTACAGTAATGGATTGGAACATGGAAGAAATCGAAGCCTTATGTGATTATGCCATCCAGTTGGGTGCCGTGGCCTACCATGTCTTTTTCCTAGTTCCAACTGGAAGAGCCATAGATATTGAAGAAGAGGCATTGCGAGTAAGTGCTTACGAAAAGACCATAGTCCGTTTAATGAAAAAGCAACAGGAAGTTGACATAGAAATCAAACCTACCTGTGCTCCTCAGTTTATACGTATAGCTGAGATGATGGGAATGAAACTGCGTTTCAGCAGAGGATGTTTGGCGGGAATAAGCTATTGTATTATCAGCCCTAAGGGAGATGTACAGCCCTGTGCCTACTTGGATGTTCCCCTGGGAAATGTCCGGGACAAACCTTTTGATGAGATTTGGAAGGAAAATGATTTGTTGAAAAACCTAAGAACAATGGACTATGCAGGAAAATGTGGAGTTTGTGAATATAAATCGAAGTGTGGAGGCTGTAGAGCCCGAGCTTATTATTATAGCCAGGGTGATTATATGGCTGAAGATGAGTGGTGTCTATATAAACCGAAGGGAGCTAGGGAAAGTGGATAAGCTGGAGGATATAGAAAAAAAAATGCTGGATATCCTGCAGAATGAACTTCCTATCGAAGAAAATCCTTTTCAGGTCATAGCTGACAAACTAGATATCAGTTTGTCTGAGGTCTTGGGGAGGTTAGAAAGTCTAAAAGAAGAGGGAATTATAAGACGAATTGGAGCCGTAGTTAATGCTGAGCAGGTCGGCTATAAGTCTACCTTGTGCGCTTGCAAAATGCCGGAAAATATAATAGATGACTTTGCAGCAGTGGTCAACAATATTCCCTATATCACTCACAATTATGTTCGAGACCATGATTTAAATATCTGGTTTACTCTTACTACTCCGACTATAGAAGAGAGAGGAAGAATTATCTTGGAGCTGGAGGACCAATTTAATATTATAATTAGCTGTATGCCGGCCCGAACAGTATATAAGATAAGAGTATCCTTGGGAATGGAATAAATAATGAATTATGATAAACTCGATCAGGATATAATAAAAATGATTCAGAAAGACATTCCTTTATCTGAACGCCCTTATAAATCCTTGGCAGAAGCTCTGAATATCTCTGAGCAGGAGATAGTAGAGCGTATAAAAAAAATGCAGGATAAAGGTGTCATCAGGAGAATGGGTGCTGTATTGCGTCATCAAAAAGCAGGATATACAGTTAATGCTATGGTAGCCTGGAAAACCGATTCCGTCTCTGCTGATCAGGCGGGGAGAATAATGGCTGAATATAAGCAAATTAGTCACTGTTATTTCCGGGAGGTGCCAGAATCATTTGCTTATCCTTTGTTCACTATGATTCATGCCAAAACCGAACCAGAGTTGCAAGAATTGATAGATGATATTGCAAAAAGCACCGGGCTCAATGATTTTGTTATTATTAAAAGCATACGGGAATTAAAGAAAAGCAGTATGGAGTATTTTAAGTATTAATCTAGATCAGCTTATTGCTTATCTGGAGGTGGAGGTGCTACCATGAATGATCCCATAAAGTCTAAAGAGAGATTTACTAAAGCACAAGAACTGATGCCGGGTGGGGTAAACAGTCCGGTAAGAGCATTTAAAGCGGTGGGTCTAGATCCTTTATTCATTGAGAAGGCCAGTGGGGCAAAGATATATGATATTGATGGTAATGAGTATATAGATTATGTATGTTCCTGGGGACCATTAATTTTAGGACACGCTCATCCAGAGATAGTTGCAGCTATCTGTGCTGCTGCACAACTTGGGACTAGTTATGGTGCTCCTTGTGAAAACGAAATAGTATTAGCTGAGTTAATATGTGAAGCCATACCATCAATTGACAAAGTGCGTATGGTTAATTCGGGCACCGAGGCTACCATGAGCGCAGCCAGGTTAGCTCGAGCTTATACGGGCAAAGATAAAATCCTTAAATTTGAAGGCTGTTATCATGGACATGCTGATTCCTTTTTGATAAAAGCGGGTTCCGGCTTATTAACTTCCGGGGTTCCAACCAGTCCCGGGATTCCCAAAGATTATGCTTCAGGCACACTGGTTTCACGTTATAATGACATAGATGCTGTTCAAAAAGTATTTGATCAATCAGGTAAAGATATTGCAGCGGTTGTTGTTGAACCCATTGCAGGCAACATGGGACTGATAGTACCTGAAAAGGAATTTTTGTTAAAACTTCGTAGTATCACGGAACAATATGGAAGCCTGCTAATATTTGATGAGGTTATAAGCGGCTTCAGAACCTGTTATGGAGGATATCAAAATCTAATTGATGTAAAACCTGATATTACTACTTTGGGCAAGATAATTGGAGGAGGATTGCCGGTTGGGGCCTACGGTGGACGTGAAGACATTATGGCCCGAATAGCTCCCCAAGGAGATGTATATCAGGCCGGAACCCTATCAGGGAATCCTCTGGCCATGGCAGCCGGTGCAGCAACCTTGAATCTACTAAAGAATAATGATTTTTATACCTATACTCAAGAGTTGGGACAATATATGGTTAAGGGGATAAAAGATAGTCTGCTTTCCTGTGGATTAGAGTATCAGGTAAATCACCTGGGATCTATGTTTTCATTATTCTTTACCGACTGCCAGGTAAAAGATTATGGGACTGCGCTTAATAGTGAGACACAAATATTTGCAAAATTTTATAAAGCTCTATTAAATGAGGGGGTCTATTTTCCACCTTCACAGTTTGAAGTGTGTTTCATATCGGCTGCCCATACCCCAAAAGATATTGATAAAACCGTGTCTGCGATAGAAAAATCACTTTTTGCAGCAGGTAAGAGCTAAAGTTAAACAATTAGCAAGAATCAGCAGATGGATTATTGGAAAAAATTATGTAAAATAGAGGCTAAGAGTTTGTTTATTTACCGAAAAACCCAAAAAGTTGGTGTATAGTGCTTTAGGTTAAGGAGACAAATATTGTCAATAAATAATTAGCTTAAATTTCATAGGAGTATAGAAATAGTACAATATTCAACAAAAGAAAAGAAAGAATAGCAAGATACCAAATAATAAGTCGAAAAATAGAGATAAGCAGGAAATGCGATATGGGCATAGAAATAATAATTGAATATTCTAAATTACACTTGGCGGTAAACTGCCGTAGGCAATCATAAATATATACATTATTTCGTGGGGGTGATGGTGACTATCACGGTACTCTGGAGTTAAAACCTAAGAAAAGACTAATTATTAGATGAAAAGGAGGAATGGACTTGAAGGTTCTAGTTTGTGTAAAGCAGACATTCGACACTGAAGCCAAAATTGAATTAAAGGATGGCAAGATAGCAGATGCAGGGATTAATTTAATCATTAATCCGTATGATGAAGTTGCTGTAGAAGGTGGTATCCAGCTAAAGGAAAAGAAGGTCGTGGATGAAGTAGTTGTACTATCAGCAGGATCTGACAAGGCTATGGACGCTATTCGTACAGCTCTGGCAATGGGCGCAGACCGGGGAATTCTGATAAAACAGGATACCGGAGCGGATGAATATGCAAGAGCAGTTGCTCTGGCTGCGGCTATCAAAGATGAAAATCCTGACATTATACTGGCAGGTCATGTTGCTGCTGATGATGGTTCATCACAGGTTCCTACCCGTATTGCAGAAATTCTAGGATTGCCCCATATAAACGTTATCACCAATATAGAGATTGCTGACGGAAAGGCAACCTGTACCTGTGAAGCTGACGGTGGAACACTGGTAGCTGAAGTTGTGCTGCCCGCAGTTGTATCTTCTCAGGTAAGTTGGAATGAACCGCGTTATCCTTCCATGAAAGGTATAATGCAAGCTAAGAAAAAGCCTGTCACCACTGCAGATGCTGTTGCAGCTGACAACAAGGTCAAGATTATTGAATTCGGAATGCCTCCCGCAAAACAGGCTGGTGTAAAGATTGAAGATGACCCTGATGTATGTGCTGGCAAGCTGGCAGATTGGATGCTGAACACGGTTAAGCTCGAAGTTAAATAGTTGTTATACACCTGTTACTTAATAAAAAAAGGAGGGTAATTGATGTCAGGAACATGGGTAATTGTAGAACAGAGAGACGGTAGTATTCGTAAGGTTACTTTCGAAATGCTGTCAGAAGCCAAAAAACTTGGCGATGAAGTTAGTGCAATCGTTTTTGGAAAAAGCGTAGAGGGCATGGCTGGCGAGTTTGCCAAGTATGGTGCCGATAAGGTTTACGCTGTAGAAGGCGATGTATTTGCAGAATATAATACTGGTGCTTTTGTAGCACAATTAGCTGCTATGATAGCAGAATACAGCCCCAATGCGGTGCTTTTTGCTCATACCTTTAATGGACGGGACTTCGCTTCCCGCTTGGCTCAGAAACTTGAAGCAGGATTAGCAACTGATGCTATTGCTGTTGAATTGTCCGCAGGCAAAGGCGTATTTACCAGAGCTATTTATGCTGGTAAAGCTATAGCTAAAGTAGAAGTTGCTACCAGTCCAGTGCTAGCAACCATTCGTGCCGGGGTTATGGAAGTTGTTGAATCTGCAGGTGCTGGAGCAGTAATTAAACCTGCTATTACAGCTACTGATGCAGATGTATATCAGAATATCAAATCATTTGTTCCCACCGTATCAGCCAGACCAGACCTAACTGAAGCTGAAACTGTGGTATCTGGTGGACGTGGATGCAAAGGTCCAGACGGAATCAAGCTAGTTGAAACTCTGGCTGACATGCTGGGAGCAGCAGTTGGTGGATCCCGTGCATCAATCGACTCAGGATGGCTAGGACATGAACTGCAGGTTGGACAGACCGGAAAGGTTGTTTGCCCCAATCTGTATATCGCAGCAGGTATTTCCGGCGCTATCCAGCATTTGGCTGGTATGTCCTCCTCCAAGTTTATTGCAGCTATTAATACTGACCCTGAAGCTCCCATATTTAATGTATCAGATTTCGGTGTAGTAGCGGATCTTTTTAAAGTAATACCTATGCTTTGTACAGAACTTAAAAAATAATTCTGGGCAGGGGTGAGGAAAGGTTTTTACTGGATATACCGGGGGGTATATCCAGTAGAACCAGCTGTATTTAAGGAGGGAATTGTACGATGATTTTTGG
>CAZXIR010000087.1:6380-9140 GCA_964640845.1 uncultured Syntrophomonas sp. | reverse complement strand
TTTATTAGGAAAGAAATTTTCAAATTCCCTGTCATTTATACTGATCCGACCTTCACCAGGAATTAATCTGACTCTGGCAACCGCTTCTTTTCTCCTGCCGGTTCCCCAATATTGCACTTTTTCCATATCCTAATCCTCCTTAACCTCTGAGCTCTCGAACTTCAGGTTTCTGGGCTTGATGGGGATGTTCGCTTCCCCTATATACCTTGAGCTTTTTATACATCATATTGCCCAGCCGATTATGTGGAAGCATTCCTTTGACTGCTGTTTCTATTGCTCTTTCAGGTTTTTTCTGTAACAGAGTCCTATAATCCATTTCCTTCAAGCCGCCTGGATAACCGGTATGGTGGCGATACATCTTCTGATTAAGTTTATCTCCTGTGAGCTTAACCTTTTCCGCATTAATAATTATAACAAAGTCACCTGTGTCTACATGCGGGGTGTAAGTAGGTTTATGCTTTCCTCTCAATATGGAGGCTACTTCTGAACTTATTCTTCCCAATGTCTGACCACTGGCGTCTATAACATACCATTTGTGTTCAACTTCGGCAGGTTTGGCCATGTATGTTTTCACGTTGTTCCCTCCTGTATATCCTTAACTAATCATTAATAAATAGTTTTTCATCATCCTGCCGGCAACGGGGCAGAAACCAGCTGGTAATAGATAAACTACCTTTAAATGATAGCTAACTTCTAGTACCCTTGTCAAGAAATTACTGATTTTTATTAACCTCTTAAAAAACCTATCCCAGCCGAGGAAGAATCTTTGGTTAAGTTATGTGCAGCAGGTAAGGCTTAACAAAGACGTTGCTCCGGCAGTTAGTAGATGCTGTAATCACGCCTTTACGCTAGGTTAAAATCTTATCCATAGTTTACGGAATATAAATATAAACCCTGAGGCGGAGCGGTCTGCCCGGCTCGGTTTCTATCCTGAGCTTGTATTATATCGGTAATGTATTCTGGTTCATAAGTTAGACGTCCTACTTCAAGTAAGGTCCCTACGATTATTCTTACCATATTGTATAAAAATCCATCGGCGGTAATATCCAATTTTATAAAGGGTCCCTTTTCTACTATTCTGCACTCTTTGATATGACGGTCATGAGTCTTAACTGATGAGCCACTGGAACAGAACGATTTAAAGTTGTGCCGACCTATAAACAGAGCGCAGGCCTGCTGCATTACTTCAAGTTCTAATGCTTCCATGTTACAATAGGCGTATTTGCCGTAGAAAACCTTGCCACCAGGCTTCCTGTGAATCATATATATATATCTTTTATCGACCGCATGAAAGCGAGGGTGAAAATCGGCTCTGGCCTCGCTGCTGGATACTACCCGTATATCTGGAGGTAGGATGCTGTTAAGGGCAAACTTCCATTTATCAGGCGGTATACTGGAATCGGTATCAAAAGCTATAACCTGGCCTACCGCATGAACCCCGGCATCTGTTCTGCCAGCGGCCATGATGCTGACTTTTTCGCCTAGCAAGTTTTCTATGCTGGTTTCAATTTTTTCTTGTATAGTAATTGCATTCTTCTGAATTTGAAAACCATGATAACCACTACCATCGTATTCCAGAACAGCTTTTATTCGCTTCATGTTTCCTCCACCGCTCAACCACTTATAATGCCATTGCCAGCATTAGAATTAGTAATTATAAGCAGTTTAATATAATACCATTATTAATAGGACTATGCTTACTGCTAAAAGGTAGACAAAGTCCGCTCTTGTTAATATCAAGTCGTTTAGCCGGTTCCTTTTCTTGCCGGCAATAAATCCTCTGGCTTCCATGGCTTCGGCTAAGTCGTTAGCCTTTTGAAATGAACTATTTATTAAGGGAACCAGAATGGCAAAATATGTTTTAGCCCGCTCCCAGATGGGGCCCTGCTGAAAGTTTATCCCTCTGCTTATTTGAGCCGATCTTATACGCTGGCTTTCATTTAGTAGAACCGGAATAAATCGTAAACTTATAGTCATAATCATAACCAGTTCATGAATCGGAAACCTTATCAGTTCCAACGGTTTAAGCAGCAACCCTAATCCATCGGTTAAAGCTACAATAGAAGTTGTTAACAACAGTAGTTGGGCTGTAAAGATAATCATGATTAGGCGAAGCGACAAACCGAGGGCGCTTTTCAAACCTTCCCCACTAATGTTTATTATCCAGATGTTTATTATACTGCTTCCATCTACCAAGAAGATTTTAATCAAGGCGGTTAAGAGTATTATATACAAAAAAGGGATAATGCCCTTCCAGTATTCTATCAATTTTATACCGCTAAGGGTGCTGAGCACTAGCATGACAATTGCCAGAATGGCTAATTTTTGCATGGTATCAGCCGAAACTACAACAATGGTCAGCATCAATGTACTCACAATCTTGACCCTGGAATCAAGACGATGCAGGTAGGATTCAACCGGTATGTACTGGCCTAGGGAAATGTATTTTGTCATACCTCACCTCTAAAGATTATAAACCATTGATAATTGTTTGGACTGCTTGTTCAGCTTTTTCGACACCAGTGTTAATATCCCAACCTCTGCTCTTTAGATGATATAAAACTTCCTGGTGAACCGGCAGGGTGAATCCTCTTTCCGTCAATTGATGATAATGAGTATCCAGGGTCGCTGTGGAGGTATCTATAATAATTCTCCCTTCCTCCAACAGCATAATTCTATTACAAAACTTGCTTAGCTGCTGAAGACTATGACCGGTTATTATTATACTCATCCCTTCCTTACGATTCAGACTAGATAATA
>CAZXIR010000087.1:0-6280 GCA_964640845.1 uncultured Syntrophomonas sp. | reverse complement strand
CAAAGGCAGTTCGTGAGTTATCAACACTACTGCAATACCCTCATGTTTATTTAGCTGCCATAAGGCCTGGAATACTTCCTCTTTACCCATTTCATCAAGCATAGAGGCAGGTTCATCCAGGACCAAATATGACGGCTTCATGGCCAGCAATCCAGCTATCCCCACTTTTTGCTTTTGCCCGCCTGATAAAAGATAAGGAGGATATTTAGCAAAATCCTCCATTGATAACAGTTTTAGAGCATTATCAACTCTGGCTCGTATTTCATTTTGTGTCAGACCAAGGTTTGCCGGGCCAAATGCTACGTCTTCTTCTACCATACTGGATATTAGTTGCTTATCAGCTTCAGGAAATAACATGCCTACCTTTTGTTTTATCAAGACGCGGCTTTCAGCTACTCTACTGTCCAAGCCATCTACTATTACTCTGCCCGCATCCGGAAGGTAAAGGCCATTTAGCAATTTGGCCAAGGTAGTTTTACCGGAACCATTGTTGCCGATAACAGCTACAAATTCATGTTCAGCTATTTCCAAATCTATATCTTTTAGTATCCTGGGTCCGGTATTAGAGTACGAAAAACTAACCTTTTCTACCTTAATCATAAGTTAATATACTAATCTACCAGTTCTAAAATAACCATGGGAGCACCGTCCCCTTTGCGATTACCAGTTTTTATTATACGAGTATAACCTCCCTGTCTTTTACTAAAACGGGGGGCTAAATCGGTAAAGACTTTATGAACTACGTCATCAGTCATCACATAGGAGTCAACCTGCCTTCTTGAATGCAAGTCGCCTTTTTTTCCCAGGGTAATCATTTTTTCAGCTATACGGCTGATATCCTTGGCCCGAGTTTCAGTGGTGGTAATTTTTTCTTTGTCGAGCAGGGATGTCACTGCATTTCTTAACATAGATCTTCTATGACTGCTTAAGAGACCAAATCTACGATAACTCACCGGGTCTCCTCCTTTCTAATCTTCGGATTTCTTGAAACCAAGCTCTAACTCTTTTAGCTTTCTTTCGATTTCCTCTAACGATTTCTGGCCTAGATTTCTTATTTTACTCATTTCTTCCCGAGTTTTCTCAATTAGATCACCTACGGTGTTGATATTAGCCCGCTTTAAACCGTTGGAAGCTCGAACCGATAGTTCCAGTTCCTCAATGGACATTTCCAGGACTTTGTCTTTCTTTTCTTCCTCTTTTTCCACCAGTATTTCCACTTCAGCATAAGTATCATCTATCTGGGTGAATAGTTTTAGGTATTCAATCAATATCTGTGCTGACAAACTGATGGCCTCTTCCGGGCTGATGCTGCCGTTAGTCCAAACCTCCAGGATCAGGCTATCGTAATCAGTTCTCTTGCCTACCCGGGCATTTTCAATAGTATAGTTAACTCGATTGACCGGAGTAAAAATTGAGTCAATAGGTACCAGACCAACGATATCTTCATTTTTAATGGGTTGCTGGTCAGCAGTTACATACCCTCGTCCTCTTTCCACGGTCATTTCCATTTCCAGATTGGCACCATCATCCAGAGTTGCTATATGCAAATCAGGATTTAAGACATCGACTTCTGCATCTTGTTCTATGTCACCAGCTGTTATGTCCTTTTTCCCCTGTTGAGATATACGAACTATTTTTCGTTCGCTTCCTTCATACTTTAATACCATTCTCTTGATATTAAGTATCATTTCCGTGGTATCTTCTACCACCTTGGGAATAGTAGAGAATTCATGTAATACTCCATCTATTTTCACGGAAGTAACGGCTGCTCCAGGTAAGGATGACAAAAGAACCCTCCGCAGAGAATTGCCCAGGGTAGTTCCATACCCTCTTTCCAGCGGCTCGATAACAAACTTACCATAATTTCTATCAACATCTTTTTCAACACACTCAATACGAGGTTTTTCCATCTCTAGCATCTATTTATCCCCTCCTTAATTTTAGAGGTGTTATCTAGAGTACAATTCTATTATAAGCTGCTCATTTACAGTGGTATCTATCTGCTCACGAATCGGATAAGCTAGCATACTACCGCTCAGGTTCTCCGCATCTACACTAAGCCATTCCGGTGGTGTTTTATAAGCAGCCTGGTCCTTGATTTCTTGAAATTTAATGGCTTCTTTGCTGCTATCCTTAACTTGAATAACGTCACCTACTTTAACCAGCATTGATGGAATGGTAGCCTTCTTGCCATTAATTGTGAAGTGGCCATGGTTAACCAACTGCCGTGCTTCTGCCCGAGATGATGCAAAACCTAGTCTATACACTATATTGTCCAGCCTTCTCTCCAGCAAGATCAACAGGTTGGTACCAGTTATTCCTTGCTGTCTATCAGCTTTTTTAAAATAGTTGCGGAATTGTTTCTCCATAACTCCATATATTTTTCTGGTTTTCTGCTTTTCTCTTAATTGTAAGCCATATTCACTCTGTTTTTGTCTGCGTTTACGTGCATTGGAACCTGGTGGATATGGTTTTCTCTCTACTGCACATTTTTCTGAATAACAACGGTCTCCCTTAAGGAATAGCTTTTCTCCTTCTCTTCGACACTGGCGGCAGACCGAATCAGTATATCTTCCCACTTATCCATATACCTCCTTATACTCTTCTTCTTTTTGGCGGTCTACATCCATTGTGTGGAATAGGTGTGACATCTTTTATCGCACTAACTTCTAGACCTGCTGCTTGTAAAGATCTGATAGCTGCCTCACGACCTGCTCCCGGTCCCTTCACAAAACATTCCACTTCCTTTAAGCCATGTTCCATAGCTGCTCTAGCAGCATTTTCGGCAGCCTGCTGGGCCGCAAAAGGGGTGCTTTTTCTTGAACCTTTAAATCCCACCGTTCCAGCACTAGCCCAAGATATGGCATTACCTTTCTTATCAGTGATAGAAATCATAGTGTTGTTAAAGGTAGACTTTATATGAGCAATTCCAGATTCAATATTCTTTTTTTCCCGCCGTTTAACTCTGGTGGAAGTCTTTCTTGCCACTCATTTATCCTCCTTATATGCTATTTCTTCCTGCCGCCTGCAGTACGTTTAGGTCCTTTTCTGGTACGGGCATTAGTCTTGGTTTTCTGACCGCGTACTGGTAACCCCCGACGATGACGCAGACCTCTATAGCAACCTAAATCCATTAGTCTTTTAATATCCATGCTGATCTGTCTGCGCAGATCTCCTTCGACCTGATACTGCTTTTCTATAATCTCCCTTAATTTGGATACTTCTTCCTCTGTTAAATCTTTCACCCTGGTATCGGGATTTATACCCGTTTGTTCCAATATTGCCTTGGCAGCTGATCTGCCTAAACCATATATATATGTTAAGGAAACTTCTATCCTTTTGTCCCTGGGTAAATCAACACCTGCTATTCTCGCCATAATTTTTCACCTCCCGTTTATCAGCCTTGAACTTGCTTGTGTTTGGGATTTTCACATATTACCATCACTTTACCATTGCGTTTAATTATTTTGCATTTTTCGCACATGGGTTTGACTGAGGGTTTAACCTTCAATTTTCCATACCTCCTTAAATAAACATGCGTATGCGCTAAGTTATTATTTGAACCGGTATACTATTCTGCCACGATTTAGATCGTATGGTGATAATTCAACCATTACCCGGTCACCAGGTAATATCCTTATAAAATTCATTCGCATTTTACCGGATATATGGGCGAGGACCTTATGGCCGTTTTCTAGTTCCACCCTGAACATGGCATTCGGCAGCGGTTCGATTACTTTTCCCTCGACCTCTATAACATCGTCCTTATTAGCCATTTACCAGCCCTCCTTCCCTTCTGTTTCTCCAGTCCCTTTTAATGCACTAAGGTAGTTTTTTATCACATGATTCTGTGGCATTTCTCCCCTGGCTAGACACTCCAACACAGAATCTGCTTTTATGTTGGTGAGCTGCAGGTGTTTGATATTTTTGATCTTTGGTTTTTCCATTTTCCTCAGCTCCCCATCTACCACCATACAATACTGCTCGTTAATCAACTCAATAACTACCATTACCTTGCCCTTATCGCGTCCCGATTTTGAATAAACTACTCGGCCTATTAATTCATTCCGGATTTTCAGACACCTCCATAATTCGGTGCGATAGATGACGATTAGTTTTCATATAATTAGAACTCCCTCGGATGTTTAAGCTTGCACCTACAATCATATATAATACTGGCGGTCTACCGTCTGCAACCTCAACAGTATTGCCTACAGTCCATTCAAAATCGATTCAATATCTGCACCCACTGAGTTGCTGTCGCGATTCCCATCCACATTTTTCAGCAGCCCTTTACTCTGATAGTAATCCAGCAATGGACTAGTTTGTTCTATATAAACCTGCAGGCGGTTGGCCGCAGTTTCTGCATTATCATCACTGCGTTGAACCAGTTCACCGCTGCATTGATCACATTTTCCCGGAGCAGACGGCGGGCTGAATACCAGGTGGTATACCTTACCACATTCTTTACAGCTCACCCTTCCGGACATTCTTTTGATCAGGATTTCGTCCGGCACAGATATATTAATAGCCGCATCAATTTTCTTACCCAGTTTTTCCATAACCTTATCTAGAGCCTCGGCTTGTATAAGGGTTCTGGGGAAACCATCTAATAAGAAACCTGGCTGACAGTCATCTTCACCAAGTCTATCTTCAACAATACCTATAGTGACTTGATCAGGAACCAATTTTCCTTCGCTCATATACTTTTGGGCTTCTTTCCCCATGGGAGTTTCTTTCTTTACCGCTTCCCTGAACATGTCTCCGGTAGATATATGAGGTACTGCATATTTTACCTTGATAAATTCTGCCTGAGTTCCCTTTCCGGCTCCTGGAGGTCCCATTAATATCACGTTCATATAATCATCTCCTATTTAACAAAGCCTTCATAACTTCTTAACAGTAAGTGAGATTCTATCTGTTTCATGGTATCCAGTGCTACACCTACTACTATCAGCAGCGATGTTCCCCCAAACCATAAACTGGTTATTCCAGTCAAAGCTATAACGAAATTAGGTAGAACGGCTATCAATCCCAGGAATACGCCTCCCGCCAGGGTTAACCTGGACAATATCCGGTCTATATATTCTGCTGTCGGTCTACCCGGTCGTATACCTGGTACAAAACCGCCATATTTCTTTATATTCTCCGCCACATCAGCTGGGTTAAAGATTATTGCTACATAAAAATAGGTAAAGAATACTATCAATAAGAAATATAGAATATTATAGGCTGGACTGCCGAAATTAAAATAGGTATTCAAAAACTGATTGAATCCCCCGGTCTGACTCATCCAGGATCCTATGGTTGCTGGGAACATCATCAAGGACATAGCAAATATTATCGGAATAACCCCTGCGGCATTTACCTTCAAGGGCAAGAAGGTACTCTGTCCTCCGTACATCTTACGTCCTACTACCCTTTTGGCGTATTGTACCGGTAATCGTCTCTGACCTTCATTAACAGCTATTATCGCCACAATTATAGCCAGTGCAATAATTATAAACACCAGAATATTAAAGTATCCAATAAGCCCTCCGAATAGCTCCTGCACCACTCCAGAGAACTGGCTGGGCATTCTGGATACTATCCCGGCAAATATTATCAACGAGATACCATTTCCTATTCCGTGCTCGGTTATCATTTCCCCGATCCACATCAAAACAGCAGTTCCGGCCGTCAATGAGATGGCTATCATAAGATACGTTAATATACCTGGATTAATAACAGCATTGTTGTTACCCAGGGCAACTGCCATACCTATAGCCTGTATAAATGCTAATACTATCGTAAAATAACGGGTATACTGGGCGAGAATTTTCTTGCCCTCTTCCCCTTCTTTGGCCAGTTCTTCCAGCCGGGGGACAACTACCTGTAAAAGATTCATTATGATTGATGCGTTTATATACGGTGTAATGCTCATGGCAAAAATACTGAAACGTTTGAATGCACCACCTGAAACTACATCAAAAAAACTAAACAATTGTCCGCTTAGAAACTGTTGGATTGCATCGGCATTTATATTGGGAACCGGAATATGTGCTCCCAATCTAAACACCAGGAGCATCATCAGGGTGAACAATAATTTAGTCCGTAAATCCCCGATTTTAAAAGCTTGCTGCATGGATCCCAGCATCAAATCACCTCTATCTCGCCACCCAGGTCCGCGATTTTTTGAGCTGCTTGTTTGCTAATTTTGTTAGCTTTGACTATCAGTTTTCTGTTTAGTTCTCCATCGCCCAATACCTTAACTCCACCGTTCTCCAGCTTTTTAATTATA
>CAZXIR010000086.1:0-9154 GCA_964640845.1 uncultured Syntrophomonas sp. | reverse complement strand
CTCAAGCTAAGGAACAGGGACACACCGGGCTTCGTCGGGGGGTGGGCTGTGGGGAGAAGTTCTCAGGCTAAGGAACAGGGACACACCTATCCTGGGGGGACTTGGTGATAGGAATGTCCCTGGTTATAAGTCGATGATTTCGGTGTCCATGGATAGGGTGTCGATTAGCATTATTTTTTGTCGTAATAGGTTTCCTCTGTTTAGTAAGATTTTAAGTACTTCGGCTACTTGGAGGCTGGCTACTAGGGAAGCGACAAAGACCAGTACACTTTTTTCTTCTATTCTGTACTTGTCCTTGCCTGCATATATTTGCTCTATGACGTCTTCACCGGGAAACTGAGTGGACACTTGACCATACCAAGTATTTACAGCTCCATGCACCATGGGAATACCTAAGTCTCGACAGGCTTTACTAAGATCCAATCGAGCCTGGATACTATCCAGTGCATCTACCATCACCTGCTGATGCTTTAATAACCCACTATCTTCCTTTTCATCGAACTGCCGATACATTCCATTAAATTTTATGCCCGGGTTTATTCTCCTGACCCGCTGACCTGCAGCCTCAATCTTAGCATGCCCGATGAGCCTGAGTTCTGACATAAGCTGACGGTTAAGGTTGTGTTCCTGAAAGTAATCATAGTCCCAGACGCTTATTTCGCCTATTCCTAACCTTGCCAGTTCTTCGATGACAAATCCTCCCAGCCCTCCACAACCGATTATACCCACCCGGGAATGTAAAAGCCTGCGCTGTTCATCAATGGTTATGGCTCCCAGATTACGTTGATATCGCAGTGGGACGATGCCTTGCTCCAAAGCCGCATCCTCCACTTGAATTAGTGAACAACCGGTTTTCCCAGCTATATTCAACTCGTCTGATAAAGCGAAAGAAACACTATACTGCTGGTCATTTAGTAATTCTACCAGTTTACTTTTCATATCAACCACCTGCAACCGGGGGAAAAATGGCCAGAGTGTCATTTTCCTTTAATGTGGTGTCAAAACTGGCCCGTTTTCCGTTTATCATGATGATCCCAATTGCCATTTCTTTTCTGGAAATAGCCAATGCTTCTAATACATTTTGCACTGTACAATCATCATTGAACTCCATGGTCCTGATTTTAAAGCGCCCCTGGCGCAGATAAGCAAAGAGTTTTACCGTAATTCTCACTGCTTCCACCTCCAGAACTCATACGACGGCTCATGTAAATACCTGTATCTTTTCGGCAGTCATTTTTCTTCGGCAGCTTAAGCAAATGAGGTTATCAGTATAGTTTCCTTTGGAATTAATGTAAGCCAGCTGCTCCTCAGTCGCAAAAGGCCTGCCACAGCGCTGGCAGTTCAGAAGTTTAAATTTCTTGTTCCATATGATCCGATACCCATCTTGCTCAATAACTTCAATGGCCTGAGTAGGACATATTGCTGCACATGCTCCACATCCCAAACATACTTCCGATGCTTCATCGTAGGGAGTGGCGACCCTTTTTTCAGTACCGCGCATTATGAGAGATATAGCACTGCTTCCCATCTCTTCACAAGCTAAAACACATAGGTTGCAGAGTATACACTTTTCTTCCGGATTATCATGGAGGGAGTTTTCCTGACACCCGTATTCCCGAAACATATCTTGTAATAAAGTACTGGAAGAAGCTTGTTTGTATAAGAGCATGATAATATTTTTCCTCATCTTTTGAATCCTGGGAGTAGATGTCCTAACCGTTATTTCATCAGTAACAGGATAGGTGCAGGAGGTTACGATTTGTTTTTTCCCCCGATAGTCTACTTCTACCAAACAAAGGCGGCATCTACCCTGCCCCTCAAAAGCTTCATGGTAGCAGAGGGTGGGAATATGAATACCTGCTCTTCGGGCTGCTGTAAGAATAGTTTCACCATATGTAACCTCTACATCCATATCGTCGATTAGTATTTTCATTTTCCCCCCTCCTCCTTGCTGATCACAACTGCATCAAACCTGCAGTTTTCAATACATGAACCACATTTGATACATTTATCACTGTCAATTCTGTGAGCTTCTTTCGGCTCTCCAATTATACAATCGGCAGGACAATTCTTTTTACACAAACCACACCCGGTACATTTTTCCGGATCGATGTGAAACTGGGTCAGTTTTCGACATATCCCAGCCGGACAGCGGTGTTCCTCTATATGGGCCAGGTATTCCTCCCGGAAATACCTGATAGTAGACAATACCGGATTGGGAGCAGTTCTACCCAGTCCGCACATAGAAGCACCCTGCACCGTCTCTGCCAGGTCCTCTAAAAGATCCACATCCCCTGACTGACCCTTGCCATCACATATTCGTGTAAGTATCTCCAGCATACGCCGGATCCCTTCTCGACAAGGGACACACTTACCACAGGATTCACCCGCCAGGAAATTCAAATAATAGCGCGCCACTTCTACCATGCAGGTACGTTCGTCCATTACTATCAAACCGCCTGAACCCATCATGGAACCAGCTTCGCTCAGGGAATCAAAATCCAACTTCAGATCCAGCAAGGCAGCAGGGATACAACCACCTGAAGGTCCCCCGGTCTGAACAGCCTTGAACTGTCTGCCCTTTAGAATACCCCCGCCGATTTCAAAGATTATTTCTCTTATAGTAGTTCCCATAGGGACTTCTACTAATCCGGTATTGACAACTTTGCCCACCAGTGAAAATACTTTGGTTCCTTTGCTCTTTTCTGTTCCTATGGATGCAAATTCTTTCGCACCCTGATTGATAATTACTGGAATGTTGGCCCAAGTCTCAACATTGTTGATAATTGTAGGACATCCCCATAATCCCTTTTCAGATGGAAAAACATACTTATCCCGGGGTTCGCCCACATTACCTTCAATGGAAGCCATCAATGCAGTTTCTTCTCCACAAACAAAGGCCCCTCCACCTCTAACGATCTCAATATCAAAAGAAATCCCCTGCCCCATAATATCATGGCCCAACAGGGATCTATCCCTGGCATCCTGGATAGCCTGCTTAAGATTCCTTACCGCCAGACCATATTCATCTCTTACGTATATATAGCCGGCAGAAGCTCTAATTGCCAGAGCACAGATCAGCATGCCCTCAATTACCGTATGGGGGTCCCCTTCCATAATACTGCGATCCATAAAAGCACCAGGATCACCTTCGTCACCATTACAGATGATATAACGTTTGCTTTCTTGCTGCTCAAAACAACTCAGCCATTTCAGGCCGGTGGGATAGCCACCGCCTCCCCTGCCCCGCAGGCCTGATGCGATAACTTCATTTATAATATCCAAGGCGGTCAGACAGAAAGCTTTTTCCAAGGCTTTATAGCCATCCCGGGCAATATAATCATCCATGGAAGCCGGATCGATTTCCCCAATGTTGCGCAGGGCTATCTTTTTCTGCTTGCGATAAAAATCTAATTGGTGGTGGGATTTAATTCTCTTTTTACTTACCGGATCCCGGTACAGAAGACGTTCAACTATTTCCTGGTTCAATATGGTCTTTTCTATGATTGTTGGCACATCCTTGACTTTTACCATACAGTAAGTAATATCGTCCGGCAATATTTTAACCAGAGGGCCCTGCTCACACCAACCGTTGCATCCGGTTGCTTTAGCAGAGGCTGCCACTTCAACTCCCTCTACCGATCTTAGCTGATTTTTAAAAGCGTCAAATATCTGCATACTTCCGCTGGCCTGACATCCTGTACCGCAGCACACCAGCACCTGCCTGAATTCACTATGGTCGTTAGTTGGCATCATCTGATCCCCCCCGATATTTTTTAATAATTTCCAGGATACCAGATGAAGAAACCTTGGGATGAACCGTCTCATTCACCATTACTACTGGAGCTATAGCACAGGCTCCCAGGCAATTGACCGTTTCCAGCGAAAACATCCGGTCTGGGCTTGTTTCACCAGGTTTTATGCCCAGGCTGCTATTTATTTGATCGATTAGTACCGCAGAGCCCTTTATATGACAGGCAGTACCATCACATACTCTTATGTTATAACGTCCTTTGGGAGTCAAACTAAAGGCTTTATAAAAAGTAGCCATGGAATATACTCTGCTAAAGGGCTCACCAACATGTTCCGCAATACTCAGCAACGCTTCTCTGGGCAAATAATTGTATTCCTTCTGTATGTCCTGCATTAGAGCCAAAATAAAACGTTTTTCCCGAGGATAGGCCTGGATAATAGACCTTATGCCATCTTCTATCTGTACTGCTTCCTCAGCCATTGGAACCGTCCTCCTTAAAAAGACTGTCTGCCACTCACATAGAGTGACAGCCAGTCATTGATACCGTATTTATCAGGATATACCTAGCTGAGATAACTTATCTTCGGTCGGTATCCCGTTATCATTCCATCCTCGAAGTTCGTAATACTCAGGCAGCATCTTATCCAATTCCACTACCCGGCCTTTATGCGGTCCAGCCGCCATAGGCTCTTCCAGCAATCTCCTGGGCAGTACATCATCATCTTTACTGAACCCGGCCTGCAGGTTGAAAACCCGTTCCAGGTTCCAGATGCGTTCTCCCGCTAGCAGGAATTCCTCATCAGTCATGGCAACTCCAGTGGCAGTTCGCAACTGTTCTGATATTTCGGGTAGGCCCAGAGCGAAAGTAATAAACAAACAAAGCCCGGCTGAATCAACCAGAGCCGTTAAGTCCTGGAATAATTTTAAAAGTTCAGGTTTGCCTTCAGTTGCATCTGGGTCAACTGCTACTGGAATTCCCAATACCTCGGGAGAAGTCATATAACCTCTTACATGGCACCCACCTCGATTAGAAGTTGCATAATTTAGCCCTATTCCCTGCTGCCCCCGGGGATCATAAGCAGGTAGTTCCTGTTTTTTAACCGTCATCGAGAACTCCGGATGCCCGTAACTTTCAGCCAGACGATAAGAACCTTCCGCCAGTTGGTTGCCAAACCCTTCCCGGTAAGCGGTTTTTTTCACCATATCAACCAGCAGGTCCGGATCCGACCATCTCATTTCCGTTCCGGTATCTTCCTCCGGGATAAACCCCTTTTCTACCATTTCAATGGCACAACTCAAGGTGCTTCCCATGGTTATTGGATCCAATCCCAGCTCATTACAGAGGAAATTAGCTTTGGAGATGGCCTCAAAATTAGCTAGAGCCAAATTAGCCCCCATGGCCCAGGTGGCCTCGTATTCCGGCCCTTCTCCCGAACTCTTATATTTCCCTTGTTTTATTTTCGTGACCCTTCCGCAGCCAATAGAACATCCAAAACACCCTTTGTTCCGAACCAGATATTTTTCTGCCTGATACTCCCCGGAGATTTTTTCTGCCTCAGGAAATACTGCTGCTTCACTGAAATTTTTAACCGGTAGTCCTCCATGCTCATTAAGAATATTAACCAGAATGTTGGTTCCAAAAGCTTTTAATCCTGCTCCGGTAACCGGGTGAGCCTGTAATTTAGCCCGTGCATCCATAATGACATCCAAAAATTTGGTATTATCAGCAACCTTTAAACCTTTGGTACCACGTACTGCTAGAGCTTTTAAGTTTTTTGAACCCATAACCGCTCCGGCTCCAGAACGACCGGCAGCCCGATTGTATTCATTCATTATACCGGCAAACTTTACCAAATTTTCCCCGGCCGGTCCGATACAGGCTACTTTAGCTTCCTCAATAGTAGCTTCCTTTATCATATCTGTAGCTTGCACGGTATCCTTACCCCACATTTCCGAAGCATCCCTTATTTCTGCCTGATCATTATATATCCATAGATATACTGGTTTTTGAGCCTTCCCTTCGATAATAAATCCATCATATCCTGCATACTTGATTTCCGGTCCAAACGTCCCGCCTGAGTTGGATGCGGCAATAGTTCCATTCAGAACCCCTTTAGTTACCACATTATATCTTCCCCCTGAGGAGGCTATCGTACCGGTGAGCGGTCCAGTCATAAATATCAATTTATTGCCTTCACTTAATGGGTCTACTTTCGGATCAACTTCATCAGTAAATAACTTGGTTCCCAGACCCCTGGCACCAATATAGTTTTGCAGGTCGGACTTCTTCAACGATTCAGTTTTAACGGTGCTATCACTTAAATTAATTCTTAATATTCTACCTGTCCATCCATACATGGTTTAGCCCACCTCCTCATAAACCGCTTTGAATTTGACGGCATATGCTTTACGTTTGTTGACATTAGCCTGAGTGGGCTCCTGGTAGGTCAAAGCTCCTGAAGGACAAAGCTTGACACACATAGGATCCCCATTGCCAAGATCGCACTTGGCTATTATATCTTTTATCGGATCATAGATAGTTGCACCAAACGGGCAGGCAATAGTACACATTTTGCATCTCAAACACCTATCATGGTCGACAACCATGGCCCCGGTCTTATCACTACGACTTATAGCCCCTACCGGGCATACCTCCATACAGGCTGCCACACTGCACTGCTGACAGACTATAGGGACAGAGAAACCTGCTTTCTCAAAGTTGAATACATTGATTCTGGAGCGGGTGGGATCAAATTCCTGGACATGGACAAATGAACAAATCAACTCGCAGGTACGGCAACCCGTACATTTTTCCGGCTGAACAATTAATTCTTTGTGCATACCTTCCTGGTTCCAAATTTTTTGAAACCAGTTATTCACCTCCTTACCTTTTGCTTGTGTCTTTCCCAATTAACCAAACCAATTCTTTCCATGGCATGACATCATATCTATATGTCTAAGCAATTTTTATGCCAGCTATCGATAGTTGATATAAAACAGGCACGGGGAGGGTTCTTGGGCTGCATCTTATGCAACCTAAAGAACCCTCCCCGTGCCTGCTGTTGTTACAAGCTTGTGTCAATCGCATCACACTGCGGTGACACCGTTGGTACACTTGGTTTATATTGATATACGATATTGTTTCATCTTCCTATATATAGTGTTTCGCGAAACCCCCATTTCCTTTGCTACCCGGCTTATATTCCCGCCACAGCTTCTAATCAATTCTATGAGTTCCTGCTTTTCCTGTTCTTCACGGATTATCTTTCGCTTATTTCTTTCCTGGCTGAGGTTTAACAGGCTGAGGTCATGAGAGTAAGTCTTTTCATTGGTTGGAATTTCTTTGTTTATTGTTGGTCCATATACTTCTTCCGGAAGATCCACAACATTAAGCATCTTACCTTGAGCCATACAAACCATTCTCTCCACCACATTTTCCAGTTCTCGTACATTTCCCGGCCAGTGATATTTTCGTAGCGCACTTAAAATTTCCGGCTGTATATCATCTATCTCTACTCCCTGGCGCTGACATATCTGATTTACAAAATAATCAAATAGATAGGGTATGTCTCCAGGATGCTCACGCAGAGGAGGGAGGTTGATCCTCAAAACATTTAATCGGTAGTATAGATCTCTCCGGAATACGCCTTTCTCAACTGCCGCCTGCAGATCTTTATTACTGGCACAAATAATACGAACATCAACCGGTATAACCTGATTATCCCCAATTCTTATTATTGCTCTCTCCTGTATAGCTCTTAACAGCGCACCTTGCTTGCCATATGTCATATCTCCTATTTCATCCAAAAACAGAGTGCCCCCACTGGCCATTTCAAACTTTCCTGGTCTCCCACCCCGGTGAGCGCCGGTAAATGCTCCCTCTACATAGCCAAATAATTCGCTTCCTAACAAATCCCGAGGAATAGCCGCACAGTTAAGAGCTACGAAAGGACCATTACAACGCATGCTCTGATTATGAATAGCCTGAGCGAATACTTCTTTGCCAGTACCGCTCTCCCCTTGCAATAGAACGTTGTTATCGTTTAGAGCTGCTAACCTGCCAATCCGAACCGCTTCAGTAATATCCGGACTGCTCCCAATAATATCCTCGAAAGTGAATCTGGCTTGGGCCCCGCTAAAACGATTGACCAGATTCTTGATTTTCTTTATGGGGCTTAATATGAGAACCGCACCGTTAAGCCCATCTTCTTCATCCCTAATCGCTTTACCCGATGCAAGACAATGTATATTTCTGCTATCCCAAGTTACGTTTATCTCGATATCTGAGCAAGGGTTGCCTGCCGCCAGCATTTCTCTTATTCGTGGGATTTCTCCAAATATTTCTTCCAGATGTAAGCCGGCCAGATCCTCAGCAGGTCGTCTCAAAATGCGTTCTGCAACGGGATTTACCTGTTCGATCACCCCTCGCCGGTCAATAATCACTACCCCTTCCGACATAGTGTGGAAAATATGGTGCAGACGATTATTTATAAGGATTAATTCCCGATTTTTCTGTTCAATCTGCATCTGCTCTTTAATCGCCGCTACGGCTGCCACTACCATACCTAGGGTGTGTTGATGACTGACTTGAGCCGGGCCGGACATTTGCAAGACACCTACCAATTGATGATTATTATTAAATATAGGGGCGGCTGAACAGGTCCAATCATGAATTGCCTGGCAGTAATGTTCAGCACCTGAAACCTGTACCGGCTCCCGGGTAACCAGTGCCGTTCCAATACCATTGGTTCCGGCTACTTTTTCAATCCACCAGCTTCCCCTAACCAGATTGATTTCTTTTCCTTTACCGACAACATCACGGGTACCAAGCATCTCCAGTATATAACCGTTTTCATCCGCAAGCATTACTACAAATCCAGTTCCGATAACAAATTCATACAGCTTCTGCATAAAGGGAAGAGCAATCCCTATCAAAGCACTTTTTCTGTGGAGACATTCATTCAGATAATTTTGGTCTAGAATATTACTCTTAATCTCAATATAGGGATTAACCCCTGCTTGTTTACATCGCTGCCATGATTCAGCAATTTCCTCACGAACAGTTTCTATATCCAGTTCTCCCTGATCCACAAATTGCTTCCAGGCTCTGGCAGCACCTTTAATGCTATCGCAATTCTTCTCGCCCATCTGCTTTCACCCACTATTTATAATTTTTTGCCTATGGGGCCATAATCCTTCTCATTTTTAAACCACAACTTTATAATCTCCGATTACATTATAATTCATAAAAATGCCCACATGCATAACTTATGGTACACGATAGGCAAATTTATACCTTCCTTAACCTGGGGAGGGATGATAAAGACCCAAACCGGTACTTGCACAAGAGCACCTTTCGTCATGAGGCGAGTAGATGGTGTTGCCCATGCGAAATCTGGC
>CAZXIR010000085.1:0-9159 GCA_964640845.1 uncultured Syntrophomonas sp. | reverse complement strand
GTTCCTTGGCTCGCCACAATATCGATATCAGGGCGAGCCAAGGAACCTGTCCCCGTGGCTCCCTCCCCGTGTCCCAAAATGAAAACAAGCGGATATTTAAAAAATAATCCGCTTGTTAAGAGTAGTATGATTAGTCAATCAAACTATATTATTACTTCATGGTGTGATTCTGCTGATAAGCATAAACCATTTTCTTCACCATCTGACCACCTATGCTACCAGCCTGTTGTGAAGTCAGGTCACCATTATAGCCCTGTTTCAGGTTAACTCCTACTTCCTGAGCTGCTTCCATTTTGAATTGATCCATGGCCTGTCTTGCCTGGGGAATTAAAAGTTTGTTACTTGCCATTTTTAAATCTCACCTCCTTTGCTTTTGTAGTCTTATTGTCTCCTGAGTGAAAACTTATATGCTAGAAGTATTTTCAAGACTTTTTATTTTTTTTCCTATTTTGCTTAGAATCTTCATTAACCGGTGTTGTTTCCTGATGACCTTCGGAATTGGATCTTGGACTGTCCGGCGAACCCTTTTTCTTTTTACCCATCTTTTCACCTCCCTAAAAATGCTTTTTTTAAATAAAAAATACTGCTGACTTATAGCCTGCAGTATTAGCTTTTTCTTAATCTGCTATTTTATTTATGCATATATTGCCAATCTTAATTTCCTGCGATATGCTTATTTTTTTTAAATTTCTTGTTAATATACTGTTCTAGATAATCATAATCTGATCCATTTAAATTTATTTGCAGTTGTTGGCTGATCTCAATCAGCTTCTGATCTTTTAGTAAACTGGCTACCTTGAGTTGGTTTAAGCCATGCTGTTTAACGCCCCAGAATTCACCTGCTCCCCGAATCATCAGGTCATGTTGAGCCAGCTTAAATCCATCATTGGTTTTCTCCATTATCTTCAGCCTCTTATACCCATCTTCGGTATGTGGATCGCCAATCAGAAAACAATAAGACTGCTTTTTACCCCTGCCTACCCGCCCACGTAACTGGTGCAGCTGGGATAAACCAAAGCGTTCAGCATGTACCACTGCCATGATGGTGGCTTCGGGCACATCAACTCCCACTTCGATAACCGTAGTTGATACTAGTACCTTAACTTCACCCTGTTTGAAACGGTCCATAATATATTGTTTTTCTGCCTGCTTCAGGCGACCATGAATCAGTCCCACCTTAATATCTGAGAAAACATCGTTTCTTAGTTCTTCATACAGGGTAACTGCGGCAATAAGATCCTGCTTTTCTGATTCTTCTACCAGCGGACAGACTATATAAGCCTGGGCAGCATTATCCTGGATCTGACTGCGAATATAATGGTATACTTTATCGCTATCTGAATTGCGTACGAATTTAGTGTAAACCGCTTTTCTGCCTGGCGGCATTTCATCGATAATAGATACCAGCAAATCCCCGTATACAGTTAGAGCCAGGGTGCGGGGTATGGGGGTGGCGGTCATCACCAGAACATCAGGCATTTCCCCTTTTAAACCCAGCAAGGCTCTCTGTTTTACTCCAAAACGATGTTGCTCGTCGATAACTGCTAAGCCCAGGCGCCAAAAAAGAACCTCCTCCTGAATCAGGGCATGGGTACCAACAAGTATATCTATCTGCCCTGAAGCCAAGGCCTCCAGAATCATTCTACGTTGTCCTGGTGATGTGGAGCCAGTCAAATGGGCAACCACCACCTCATGATTGCTAAATAACTTGCTTAAAGATAGATAATGTTGTTCGGCCAGTATCTCAGTGGGAGCCATCATGGCAGCCTGAAACCCACTGGCCACTGCGGTAGCCATAGCTAATGCAGCTACGATAGTCTTTCCTGATCCTACATCTCCTTGTAGAAGTCGGTTCATACGCCTAGGTGACTTCATATCACTAGATATCTCATCTACCACCCGGGCCTGAGCTGGAGTTAGTTCAAAGGGCAGTTGCTCCCTCATCTCCTGGACCAAATTAGTCTTTTCTACATGTACCACACATGACTGAGGCTGTAAATTTGACTGTTCCAGCCGCAGGCTGCACTGGAATAGAAGCAGTTCCTCTAATGCCAGCCTCTTACGTGCCCTTAGATAGGCTTTTCCATCCTGGGGAAAATGCAGGTTATAAAAGGCAAAGGCTATATCACACAGATCATACTGTGCTTTGATTTCTTCATCAAGTATTTCCGGATAATAGGCCAGATATTCTGATAGGCTATTCATAATAACCGCTCTTAAGGACTTTTGGCTTAAGCCGTCAGTAAGTGTATAAATTGGCAGCACATCCATATGCCGGGAGCTTTCATCCAGTACTTCGTATTCACTCACATTCAATTCCAGGGCTCCCTGTTTTCCCTTAACTTTACCGCTCACAAATATCTCCTGACCGGAAGTGATGATTCCAGCCAGAAAGGGTTGGTTGAACCACACCGCGGTCACGACCCCCGAATCATCCTGCAAAACAACTTTAAAAATATTCATGCCCCGACGACTGCGGTAAGCATGCGTGCCTTTAACGATTCCTTGAACCGCAGCAGATTCACCATGAATCAGAGATTTAATCTTTTCCGGGTTGCCACGGTTAAAATAAGCCCGTGGTACGTGCCAGAACAGATCAAAGATATTATCCACCCCCAGTCGTTTAAACTGCTGGCTTCTTTTGGGACCGATCCCTTTTAAGTACTGTATATCCTGAAAAAGACGTTCCATTTTCCCTCCAGTTTATTGAAGAGAGTCAAAATCATTAAGGCTAATATAAAGCCGGGCACTCAGGATCCATATTGAGAACCGATTTTATGCTAGCTAGTATGGCTATCCCCATAATTATGGTCCTTTAGTAATTCAGATCCACTACTTTAATCAATATTAGAAAATTTCTCCATAAATTTTAATCTACCTGCCTGCCGTTAAAATAATCCTTTGATAGAAAAAAGAAGCCCAAGTTTTTTCTTGAGCCTCTTTCCAAGTTCAGATTTATTCCACTGAAATATAATAGCTGTAATGAGGCTGGCCGCCCCAATGTATTTCAACTTCATGCTCGGGAAATGATTCTTCTATAATTTCCTTTAAAGTTCCGGCCTCTTCTTCCTGCAGGCCATTACCATAGAAAAGGGTAATCAGTTCACTATCTTCATCTACCATCTGATCTAGAAGCTTTTTAGCAATTTCGTTTTCATCGTCTCCGGTAACAGAGATTTCCCCATCCAGTATTCCGATTTTGTCTCCTTCTTTGATTTCCAGACCATTCATAACCGAATCTCTTACCGCATAAGTTATTTCCGCAAATTTTACCTGTTTAATTTCCTGACTCATTTCATTATAAATATGATCAATATCTCCCTCAGGGTCATAGGCGACCAATGCGGTTATAGACTGCATCACTGATTTGGTAGGTACTACCGAGACTTTCTTATCACTTAGGCTATCCACCTGCTGAGCGGCCATGATGATATTGCTGTTATTAGGAAAAATTATCACTGATTCAGCATTCACTTTTTCACTGGCACACAAAAGGTCTTCGGTACTGGGATTCATAGTCTGCCCACCCTCGACAACCTCATCTACCCCCAGGCTCTTTAATATTTCAATAACTCCATCACCAGATGCTACGGCTACCAATCCGATTTTTTTAGTTGGAGCCTGATGCTCTTGCACTTCCATATTAAGACGGTGTTCATGTATCTCTTCCAGCATATTATTTATTTTTATGTCGCTTAATTGTCCCCACTGCAGGCATGATTCCAGAACTTTACCGGGATGATTTACATGTATATGCACTTTAACCAAATCATCTCCACCTACTACCAGCATAGAGTCACCCAATGGAGCTAGATGTTGCTTTATTTCTTCGGGATTCATATCTTCCCCTTTTATCAGCAGTTCTGTACAATACTGATATTCCAGTTCCGCCTCTAATTGAGGGATTTCACCTGCTGCCTCGGGCAACATACCGGAGCGATATGTTTCTAGAGGGATTTCATTGTCAAAAGCAAATCCTTCCATAAAACCTTCCAAAAAATACACTAGTCCCTGTCCACCTGAATCTACTACCCCCGCTTCTTTCAATACTGCCAGCATGTCCGGAGTTTTCTTCAGGGTAATCAGGCCGGCGTTGATTCCGGCCAAGAGCATGGCGATAACATCCTTATTACGAGCGGCTTCGTTTTCACAAGCCCGGGCCACCTCTCTAATTACAGTGAGGATAGTACCTTCTACCGGTTTCATAACCGCTTCATAAGCAGTATCTGATCCTGTTTTGAAGGCACGGGCCAGATCCTTGGAACTTGCTTTTTCTTTTCCTTCCAGCTCCCGCGCTATACCTCTAAATATTTGGGACAAAATAACTCCTGAATTTCCCCGAGCACCCATAAGGGCCCCCTTGGATATGGCTTTAGCTACCTTTCCCAGAGCCAGGTCCTGATTCTTTTCCCCTTCTCTTACTGCTGACATCAAGGTAAGATACATATTGGTCCCAGTATCTCCGTCCGGCACCGGGAATACATTGAGCCGATCGACTCTATCTTTATTGTGCTCCAGTTTAATGCAGCCCGCTTTTATACTTCTTACCAGATCGATTCCTTCAACAAACTCGAGACTCAACTTGTTAATCCTCCCCTATTTATCTGTAAGGACTCTGACGCCTCTTACGTTAACATTTACAGTGGCAACAGGTATCCCGGCATTATTTTCCAGTTCATATCTTACTTTTTGCATTACATTGTTGCCTACTTCCCTTATCTTGATACCATAGCCAACTATAACATGTAAATCGACTTCCAGTCCATATTCACTTGTTTTTACTACCACACCCTTACGGACTGAATCTCTTCCTAAAATACTGGTTAGTCCGGACTGAAAATCCTGAGCAACCATCCCTACCAGACCATAGCAATCAATAGCCGCTAAACCTGCTATGGTTTGCACTACTTCTACAGCCACTTTTACTGCACCAATTTCATTTGTTTTAATGGTATACATTAGAATACCTCCTATCTGTTAATTCATAATTCTACAAGAGAATATTTATTCCTTTTTCTTGCCCTTTATCATTGGTTTTGATAAAATATGTAAGTGCACTTGAAAGAGAGGGGGCAAGAAATGTGGCTAAATGTGAAATTTGCGGGAAAGGCATTGGTTTTGGTAAAAAGTACAGCCACTCCCATATAAGAACCAACCGGCAATGGAAACCAAACATTCAACGAGTTAAGGCTATTGTTGATGGAACTCCTAAAAGAGTTTATGTATGTACCCGCTGCCTGCGTTCCGGAAAAGTACAAAGAGCTATATAATTAAACAGAGCCCGAGATATATCATATCTTGGGTTTTTTGTTTTTTATAGCCTCTATTTCTTCCAGCGAAAAACTGTATGCCTGGTTACAGAAGTTGCAGGTAACTTCCAGCCTTCCGTTAGCTTCATGGATATCGGCCAGTTCTTCCTTTGTTAAACTTGACAGTATTATCGCCAGCCTTTCACTACTGCATTTACATTTAAAGGCTAGTGCTCTTTCTTCAATCTGGTAATAGGGTATGCCATACATTACTTGGGCTAACACTTCTTCCAGGGATTCACTTACATTTATAGCTTCGCTTATCGGCCCCATCCCCATTACATTTTTTTCTATAAGTTCCAGGATCTCATCATCCCGAAGTCCCGGTAAAGCCTGAATAATTAAACCTCCGGCCGATTTTATGCTCAAATCTCTATCTACTAAAACTCCCAGTGAAACCAGGGAAGGTATCTGTTCTGACTGAAGATAGTACTGGGCCAAATCTTCAGCTATCTCACCACTAACCAGATTAACTCGGCCTGTAAAAGGCTGTCTGAGCCCTAAATCAGTAATAACCTCCAGGTATCCATTTTTGCCTACCAAACCGCCCACATCTAATTTACCTGGGGAGAGTGACGGCAAATCTGCCTGAGGCGATGATATCAAAGCCCTTCCATTACCTGCTGCATCAACTGTGGCCACGATGGAACCAGCAGGGCCGTCTCCATTTACTCTTAAGGTTAGTGCATCTGCTTCGCCCTTCAGGTCGCTTCCCATCATCAGGGCAGCAGTCAAGACCCGGCCCAGGGCAGCAGAAGCAGTTGCCGACGTATGGTGTCTGCGATGCGCTTCTTCCACCAGTCCAGTAGTACTGGCCAGGATGATTCTTATCTGCTTATGATTATCAACCGCTTTTATTAAATAATCTGATTTAATCACAATGAATACCTCGTTCAAAATACTTTCATAGTAATTATAACCATAAACAGGGCGATTTTAAAAATAATTTAAGTTTAAGGGTGAAACCAGGATCATTATAGCCAGAAATTCTCTAAAGTTGTATTACCTAGTTTTCATTCTAAAGAAAATATAGTACCTTTAAATAAGATATTTTTTTTTGCTATTTCTATAAGAACAATGGAGGAATGATTATGGCAATATATGAATTCGAAGGCAATCGTCCGGTAATAGGCAAGTCTACCTATGTCCACCCCACTGCTTCCGTAATCGGTAATGTTCTCATCAAAGATAAATGTTTTGTTGGACCGGGTGCGGTTATTAGAGCTGACTATGGCAAAGTTACTATTGGCATGGGTTGTGCGATAGAAGACAACTGTATCATCCATTCTGAACCTGACACCATTGTAATAATGGAAAACAATATTTTATTGGGTCATGGGGCTATAGTGCATGGCCCCTGTTTAATCAAAAACAAGTCTATAATAGGTATGGGATCCGTGGTGTCATCCGGATGCGAGATAGGTCCTTATGGTTTTCTCGGCGCTGGGAGCGTTCTAATCCACGGACATCATATTCCAGAGAAGACCATGGCTGCAGGAAATCCAGCTAAAATCAAAAAACCATTGGATGAAAAACTGCTAACCTATATTAAATTAGGAACATCTCTATATGAGGAACTCGGAGATCGGTACTTAAAGGGCATAAAACTTATAGAAGATTAAATCATTCCCGGGGGAGGGGGTATAGATCCCCCCCCGACACTACTTTTCACCCCACCTAAACTATTGCTTTCCCACTATTCACCATAGGAATAAAAGAAAGCTGCTATTATCAACCACTGAATATAAAACCCCTATTTTGTGACATTTTCCCATCAGGGTGATATGCAGATGATCTTTAAGAATGTCTTAAACGGCAGCCGGACAAACCTTCTCAAAATTGCACATCTATTCCAGCTCCATTTAAGGGTGTTTGCAGAATATCTGTAATCCTTATAAAATAAGACAGTCGTTGCTACCTGACTAAACTGATAAGCCGTTAGAAATCAATTAATAGTTTAACGACCCAACAGTTTAGAAAGGAATGATAAGATTATGATTAATAGGAAAACACTATTAGTATCTCTATGTTTGGCATCTTTGGTTTTTATATTTGCAGGTTTAATGACAGGTAGCGCCATGGCGGCAGATAATGTACTATCGTGGGGAGACACCGGCAGCAGAGTAACTCAGTTGCAGCAAACCCTTAATAACAACGGTTATTGGTGTGATAGTGCAGACGGCATATTCGGTTCCAAAACCTATAACTCAGTTTTACGTTTCCAAAAAGATGTAGGTATCAAAGTTGACGGTATAGCTGGACCCGTAACCCTTAAATATTTAGGCTTGGAGAGTTCAGCAACCAGCAGTACCAGCAGTGCTCAGGTATCAAGATCAGGAAGTAGTCGGACTATTACCATGGTGGCCACTGGCTACTGTCCATGCGCCAAGTGCAACTATCCTTTCTATGGTCAGCCTTCTTATCTCGGCTATCCCTTGACCTATGGAATTATAGCCACTGACCCCAAGGTTATTCCTATGGGAGCCAGACTTTATATTCCAGGCTATGGAGAGGGCATAGCAGCTGATCAGGGAGGAGCGATAAAGGGAACTAGACTTGACTTATGTTTTGCCAACCACCAGCAAGCACTAAACTGGGGTGTTAAGACGGTGAAGGTCACTATTTTGAACTAATAAAAGAGCCCCTGTCCGGGGCTCTTTTTTTTTACCCCAAGCAGGCTGGATATTGGTTTGGGTTGGGTAATCTTTTCATTTTTTATCATATAATGTTATTTTTCCCCGAAAATAAAGTATTTTTATAAGAATTTAAAAGAAAAATATTGTATTAGGCAGGGAAACATAATCAGAAGATAGAACTTCTTATTTTGTGATTGTGGGATTAAAGGGGGCATCAAATTGCGTGTAGCAGTTTACCCGGGTAGCTTCGATCCTATTACCAACGGCCATGTTGATGTACTGGAAAGAAGCAGTAAAATTTTCGACCGGATTATTATTGCAGTAGTTCATAATGTTACTAAAAACGCCATGTTCACATTGGATGAAAGAGTTGAGATGATAAGAAAGAGTTCAGCTCATATTCACAATGTGGAAATTGATTGCTTTAGTGGTTTATTAGCCACTTATCTAATAGAAAAACAGGCCTGTGCTATCATCAGGGGTCTTAGAACGGTTACCGATTTTGAATACGAAATGCACATGGCCATGGTAAACCGAGAGATCATACCTGAGATTGATACCATATTTGTAACCTCAGACAAAAACTATATATTTATCAGCTCCAGTGGTGTAAAAGAAGCTGCTATGGTAGGGGCTAATGTATCAAGTATGGTACCCCCGGTAGTTAACCAGGCGTTAAAGAAGAAATACCAGATCAGCTCATCCTGACCACTTAAGACTGCTTTGATTGCCCGGGGTGTTAGACCCGTTCTTCTTGTTAAATAGCCAGGTATTGCAGCTTATGCTTGATACCTGGCCTAACTGGATATACTTTAAAATCAAATCCGCCTAAGATAAAGGCAGACTATTCTAGATATATTTCAAATAATAGATATCGGTTTTAGGCAAAGTATCTCCTGTACAATCCGACAAACCCTGCCCCATGACGGGCTTCATCTTTACACATCTCATGGACGGTGTCATGGATGGCATCATAGTTGAGTTCTTTTGTCCGGGTGGCCAGATTTTTTTTACCCAGACAAGCTCCGTGTTCGGCTTCGGCTCTCATTTTTACATTTTGTTTAGTATCAGCAGTCAGTACCTCTCCTAGAAGCTCAGCAAACTTGGCTGCATGCTCTGCTTCTTCGAAAGCAGCCTTCTCCCAATAAAGTCCGATCTCGGGATAGCCTTCCCTGTGTGCGACCCTTGCCATCGCAAGATACATACCAACTTCT
>CAZXIR010000084.1:6233-9174 GCA_964640845.1 uncultured Syntrophomonas sp. | reverse complement strand
CTTTGCATGGCGTTGTTCTCTATCATCCTGGTCCTCCTTTAGAATTTCTGATGAAGACTGATTGCTCATTTTATGAGGATTTTGCATAATCAATCTTTTTATATTATTTGCCCAAGTATTCAGTAATGTGATCCTGAGGCAACGCCGAAGCTACCTTGATAGTGCTGTTAAGCAGCACATTGTAGTCCCCGTAGGGGGGATCTAATATATTCTTCGCTGCGCTCATAATTACAAGCTGGATTTTTGAATTAGGCAAAACTCTCATATTTCTACCGTTCCACGGAAAACTTCAACTGCCGGGCCGCTCATATAAACGTGGTTATCGTCCTGATTCCACTCAATCAGCAGTTCTCCTCCCGGCAGCCTGATAACAGCCTTTCGATGAGACAGGCCGTTAAGTACCGAGGCTACCAGTATGGCACATGCCCCGGTTCCACAAGCCAGGGTTATTCCGGCCCCTCTTTCCCAGACCACGGCTTCCAGTTGTCCTTCATTTATTACTTTAACAAATTCCACATTGGTCTTTTCGGGAAACATCTCATGGGTTTCGATCTGTGGTCCCCATTGGGATAAGGGCAGTGACTTGATGTCGTCTACATATATTATGCCGTGGGGATTTCCCATGGATACCGCACTAATAAGAAAGTCCTGCCCCGCTGCGGTTAAAGGAATCGCGGTATTGCTTCCCTTTCCAGATACCGGTATCTTTTGTCGTTCCAATTCCGGTTCGCCCATATCTACTTTAACCCATTCCTGGCCGGCCTCTTTATAAATCTGTGGAAATCTGGGCCCGGCCAGAGTTTTTATTGCAAAGCAGTCTTTATCCACCAGTCCGTATCTGCGTGCATATAGAGCCACACACCTGATTCCATTACCGCACATCTGGGGCTCTGAACCATCCGAATTAAAAATTCGCATAAAAACGTCTTGTTCCTTATCTTTCCCAGTTAGAATCAATCCATCTGCACCTATTCCAAAATGCCTGTCACAGAGTTGCTGGGCATATGGTTGATATTTAATAGCTTCCTGGAAAGAAGCGGCCTCGACAACAATAAAATCATTGCCCAGACCATGCATTTTAGTAAATTCCACTTTATACCACCTCTTCATATATTCTGGAGAGTTTTGCATAACCAGCTTAAAGACACATCATCTTGCCTCAACCTGGAGAATATGACTCATAAGGATCGTCTCAGACGGTCCTTATGTATTCTAAAGTTGAGTTTAGCTAACAAAACCCGCATATAGACCCGCAAAAGGCCGGACATTTTCCACGGTTAAACGTGTAAATGGCTTATCTAGTATTTTCTCCAACGGGTATTTAAAATATATAGAATATCGGTACAGGTAGTCAATAATATTATCTAATTCCTTTCCAGATACTATAACCTTTTCAATATTGGAGGCAATATGTCTTACCGGGTAATCCCCTCTCAAATAAATCTCTCCTCCATACATGCCGGTTCCACAGTAGGGACCAACCAGAGGATGACCGTTATTAAGACCCAGAACTATCATAGTGCCTCCGGCCATATATTCTCCAGCGAATGCTCCCACTGATCCACCCACTACTATAACCGGTTTGTGCTCCTGATAGGCTTTCATATGAATGCCCAGGCGGTAACCAGCATCTTCTTTTACCAACAATTCTCCACCGCGCATACCGTAACCGGCAATGTCTCCTACCCTTCCATGAATCTGAATAGAACCGCTGCTCATGGTGTTGCCCACCCCTTCCTGGGCATTTCCATACACGGTGATTTCGGGCCCATCTGCAAAAGCGGCTAAATTATTACCTGGCACTCCTTGTAATATCAAGCGCTTGTGGTTTTTCCAGCCGCAGGCTAAATACCGCTGTCCGCATAATCCGGTAATCTCTATGTCGTCATCAGTCATATTATTCAGAATTTTTATCAGTTCCTGCTGACTGTATTTACCTGCATTAATTACTGCCATTAGCCTCAAGCCTCCTTAATTCCTGCCAGTAAGCTGCAGGAATAGTCGCTAGTGCCGGTCCTCGGTTCATAAATTCCTGCCATCCACCAATCCCTGCCGGTATCTTTTTGGCTATGGCATTGGTAAGCGGTCCTGTTATTTCCGGCATATTTACCGCAATATATCCAATAAGAAAATTTTCCCGGACCCTCATTTCCACTAGTCGGTCATTATCATACCAGGTCAGAAGTTCTACCTTCTTGTTTCCTGCTGCTCCTGCACAACATATATTCCAACCCCAGAGCTTTACCGAGTTCATGGGTATGTTCCCTAAATTCGGCTCATCCACACCGGCCATATTACGGCCTGCTTGATAGCCTTCCCGGTGAGCATGAGGTAGGAGGGCCATTACTTCCAGTTTCCCGCTTATCACGTTCAAAGTTTCGGCAACATCACCAGCAGCATAAATTTTATCATCTGAAGTCCTCAAATAATCGTCCAACACTATACCCTGTTTCACTTCTAAACCAGCTTTTACTGCCAACTCAATGTTAGGACGGGTACCTACTGCCATTATCACCAGATCAGCAATTATTTCCTGGCCGCTTTTAAGCTCTATTTGATGATCCGGATGTATAGCGAGAACCTCTTCCCCGGTAATTATATCCAGCCCCGGTCGGACCAGGTGACGATGTACCAATACCGCGGCTCCCGGAGTTAGCTGCCGGGGCAGGATATGAGATTCTTTTTCTATCAGGTGTACCTTAACTCCCCTTCTATGCAGAGCTTCTGCAGCCTTAATACCAATTAACCCGCTGCCTATTACTACTGCTTCCCGGACCGAATCCATATCCCGATCGATCAACTCGGCATCCCCTATAGTGTAAAAACTCCTCACCCAATCCTGATCCAGACCTGGTATAGGCGGCATGACGGGATTGGCGCCAGTGGATATCAAAAGTCGATCATATTCTACCTGTTCTCCGTTGTCTAAATTAAGCAGTTG
>CAZXIR010000084.1:1200-6133 GCA_964640845.1 uncultured Syntrophomonas sp. | reverse complement strand
ATACCCATCATGCTGGGCTGCACAGTATATTTCACACAATCCGCATCCGAGGCAGTATTCAGGTATCGATATTACTTTCATCTTTATTCACCCCTAATCCCCCACCGACTTGATCCCGAGCAGATCCAGTTCCTGCGGATTCAGGCCTATGCCCCGCAGCATCAACCGATTGCCTCGTAGACTGTCGATAGCGTTAATACCCATGCCGCCCATCATTTCCTGTATCTCGTGATTCCAAGCAGCCAGGAGGTTTTTAGCTCTCTGGATACCCAGTTGTGGGTTTAATCTCTTGCTTAATTCAGGGTTAGTAGTAGCTAACCCCCAGTTGCATTTACCGGTAAAACACATCTGGCACATATGACATCCTAAGGCTACCAAGGCCGCAGAAGCGATGTAAACTGCATCGGCTCCCAAGGCTATCGCTTTAACTACATCAGCACTGTTCCTGAATCCCCCGGCTGCTACCAGGGAGGCCTGCTGACGGATGCCTTCATCTCTAAGCCTGCTGTCCACCTGAGCCAGGGCTATTTCTATAGGTATTCCCACGTTATCCCTTATTCTCATGGGAGCAGCTCCGGTCGAACCCCGAAACCCATCGATGACTACAATGTCTGCTCCGGCTCTGACTATGCCGGAAGCAATAGCCCCAATATTATGCACTGCGGCTACTTTTACCGCGATAGGCTTGCTGTACCCGGTAGCTACCTTGAGGGTTTCGATCAACTGATCCAGGTCTTCGATAGAATAAATATCATGGTGAGGAGCCGGCGAAATAGCGTCCGACCAGGCTGGGATCATCCGGGTCAAAGACACTTCCTCACTGACTTTTTCACCGGGCAGATGGCCTCCTATCCCTGGTTTTGCTCCCTGGCCGATTTTTATTTCAATAGCCGCCGAGTTTTCCAGATATCCGGGATGTACCCCAAATCTTCCTGAGGCCACCTGAACCACGGCACAAGAACCGTACTCTTTCAAATCCGGGTGCAGGCCTCCTTCTCCAGTATTCCAAAAGGTTCCCATCTCTCTAGCCGCTGCCGATAAGGATTTCTGCACATTCAAGCTCACTGAGCCAAAGGACATGGCCGAAAACATAATGGGCGTTTTTAGCTTGAGAAAGGGTTTTTGCGCCTCGCTGATCAAGTCACCCTTGTTTCCCAGATAGGTGGTTAATTCCATTGGCTCCCGTAGTGGGTCAATGGAAGGATTGGTTACCTGACTGGCATTTAGCAACAGGTGATCAAAGTAACTTTTATAGGGGCGGGGATTGCCCATTCCGGTCAGGAGTACCCCTCCACTTTCGGCTTGCCGGTATATTTCTCTTAAACTGGCCGGTCCCCAGTGACTATTTCCTCGAAAAATCACCGGGAATTCGGTTATACTTATGGCTCTGGTGGGACAGAGGACTGCACAGCGCTGGCAGGCTACACATTTGTCGTCTTCAGTCCACATCCAACCGTCACTATCCATATGGTGTACCTGGTTGGCACATTGGTTGACACAAACCCCACACTGTATACATCGGTCCGGATTCCGGTCAACTTTAAATACGGGTGTACTCATCTGAAATCCGGTATTTAATGGAGCACCCATACATCTTCCCCCCTTCAGGCCGATTGGGCGCGAATAATTTTAGGTTCTGCTTCGATTAATTTTTCTTTGCCATATAACAGTCCAACAACTGGTTCTCCCCCACCCGGGGACCAAATCCGATCAGGTGATGGTTCCACCACCTTGATAGCTCCTTCTTCACTGCTAACATAAAGGCAATCTCCTTTTTCCGCTGCTACCAGGGGCCGGAGTTTTATCCGGTCATTTATAGCCATCATTCCATTACCGGTAGCTACAATGATGGAAAAGGGGCCATTTAAGAGCAGACTGGAATATACTCTTCTCAATCTGGCCTGCCGCTCATCTTCTATGTCTTCCCACAGCGGGGCTGAGATTACGTTGACGGTATCTTCCATACTCAATTCGTGTCTGCGCATCAGCATATCCACCGCATAAGTGATAACTTCGGTGTCGGTCTGCAGTGAGCAGGTATAACCATACATCTCTAAAAACCTTCGGTTGGTGCTGTAGGAGGATATTTCTCCATTATGAACTACTGACCAGTTTAACAATGTGAAGGGATGGGCACCTCCCCACCAACCTGGTGTGTTGGTGGGGAAACGACCGTGAGCAGTCCACATATAGGCTGAATAATCATCCAGTCGAAAGAATTCTCCGATGTCTTCGGGATAACCTACCCCTTTGAAGGCGGCCATGTTCTGGCCGCTGGATGCGACATAAGCTCCAGATATGGAAGAGTTTATATACATAACGGAACGGAACACAAATTCCTCTATTCCAATCTCCTCCTGGAAGAGGCGTCCTTCCTTGGGTAGAGCAAAATAGCGCCAGATTATGGGAGCGTTGCTTATTTTGGCTGTTCTGCGCAGTGGAACCGGCCCCTGTAAAGCTATATTGAAGTTGCGGTTCAGATAATACTCACACTCTTCCCGAGCCTTTTCATGATCGTAATATATATGCAGTGCATACTGTTCTGCGTATTCGGGATAGATTCCATAGGCAGCAAATCCGCCGCCCAACCCATTGGAGCGCTGGTGCATATTAGCGATGCAAGAAATTATAGTATTACCATTAAACCTCTGCCCGGAGCGGTTTAATATACCTGCTATGGCGCATCCGCTTGGTATTCTCACTTCTCCCTCTCTTAATCTCACCTGTTCCACTCCTTTCCCGGTTTTAGTAACGGCTGAGGTATTCTCGAATTTCCCAGGGTGTTACCGTAAGCTTGTAGGATGCGCACTCAGCCTCTTTAGCTGCAATAAATTTAGGTAAAATATGAGGCCCCAGGGCATTTATTATTACTTGGTCTTTCTGCAGTTCCTCCAGGGCTTCTTCCAGTGAACCCGGAAGACTTGGTATAGACAATTCGTCTCTCTCAGCCGCAGTCATGTGATAGATATTTTTGTCAATAGCCGCCGGTGGCTCAATTTTATTCCTGATTCCATCAAGTCCTGCTGCCAGCATTACCGCCATAGCCATATAGGGATTGCACATGGGGTCGGGATGGCGTACTTCGATACGGGTGGAAGCACCTCGTTTGGCCGGTACTCTTACCAAACAAGAGCGGTTCTTTTCGGACCAGGCTACATAGACCGGGGCTTCATAACCGGGAACCAGCCGTTTGTAGGAGTTGATGCTGGAATTGGTTACCGCAGTCAGTCCGCGGGCATGGGCCATAATGCCTCCCATATACCAGCGGGCCAGATCACTTAAACCATTGGCGCTATTAGGATCATAAAACATGTTTACCCCTTCCGGAGAACACAGTGACTGATGGGTATGCATGCCGGAACCATTGATCCCGGCAATGGGCTTAGCCATGAAGGTGGCATGCAGTCCATGCCGTTCAGCCAGGGATTTTACTACCAGCTTAAAAGTCTGGATGTCATCAGCTACTCTGAGCACCGGACCATACTTAAAATCAATCTCATGCTGGCCGGGTGCTACCTCGTGATGGGATGCTTCAATCTCAAATCCCATGTCTTCCAAGGTACATACCATATCCCGACGAGCATCTTCACCCAGGTCTATAGGGGCTATATCGAAATAGGCGGCTTCATCCTGGGTTGCTAATATGGGCTTACCCTTTTCGTCAACCAGGAACAGGAAGAATTCGGCCTCTGGCCCAGCATTCATAATATATCCCATATCTGCAGCTTCTTTTACTATGCGTTTTAAATTGGTGCGTGGGTCCCCAATAAATGGTTCCATATCCGGGGTATATACATCACAGATCATTCTGGCTACCGCTCCATTAGATGGTCTCCAGGGAAAAATAGCAAAGGTATCCGGATCTGGAATCAAAAACATATCTGATTCTTCAATGTTGGCAAACCAGTTGATGGAAGATCCATCGAACATCAAATCCCCATCCAGGGCTTTCTCTAACTGGGAGACTGGTATGGCTATATTCTTCAGTATGCCGGCTATATCAGTGAACTGCATCCGAATAAAACGCACTCCGTGGGCTTTTACCTTTTCCATTACTTCTATCTTCTTTTCTTTGGGAATATTGAAACTCATTAAAATCACTCCTAACTCTTTTACTGTCTAAGTTTTTCCAAGATCTCCACCGCAACCTGCCTTAAGGTGACACTTCTTTTCATAGCTTCCTTCTGGATAAAACGATGAGCCTCTTGCTCGCTCATATTCATTTTATCTATCAACAGGCCTTTAGCTTTGTCGGTCAGCTTGCGGGTCTGAAGCGTATCCTCCAGTCTCCTGATCTGCTCTCTTAACTCACTTTCGCGTCTCCAGTAGTAAAGGGCCGCTTCTACGGCCGGGATCAAAGAACCGTAGTTTACTGGCCTTATCAAATAATGATAATTCTTGGCCTGGGGGAAAATATCGCTGTCAACTAAAACTAAAACTCCTGCTAATCGGTCCTGGGCTATTATCTCAGCAACTTTTAAGCCTTTGGCCCCATCCAGACCATTATCTACAATAACCAGGTCCGGATATAGTAAACGAGTTCTTCTTAAAGTGTGAGCAATATCGCTCGTTTCAGCACTTACCGTATATCCAGCTCTGCGTAAGATTTCATTGATTAACTTTCTTTCCGCTTCTGCAGAACTGGCGACTAATACTTTTCCTCCCAATGGCATCACCTGCCTTCATTCATATGGTCTATCAACCAGCTGGTTGGCGTAAAAAAGCGTCCAAGATATGTATAGAACCAGCCTTTGGCCTTTAACATATCTTGGACGCCTTTGTCCTTAATAATTCTTGTTAGATTTTTATACATTTGGCATGCCCAGCTATATTGTAATTGCTGCAGCATATCTTTACAACTGTTATTAGCCAGGAATATTGTATACTTCTTCACAGCTAGTTGATTTTTTTCTGCCATTGTCCCATATTGGGA
>CAZXIR010000084.1:0-1100 GCA_964640845.1 uncultured Syntrophomonas sp. | reverse complement strand
ATAGAAAAAATTAAGGAATACTCTCTGGATTCCGGGCAGATGGGAATCTTACTAGGCACTCCATTTCCCGGCAATCTCCCGGGCAAGGGGTTATTTAATTCCGCCCTGCTTATTCAGCAGGGTCAGATAGTTGCAGTTCGACATAAATCACTGCTGCCCAGCTATGATGTTTTTGACGAAGCCCGCTATTTTGATCCGGCAACAAATATTGAACCGGTTCCCTTCAAAGATGAACTACTGGGAATAAGCATTTGTGAAGACGCTTGGAACGACCCTTCTTTATGGCCTGGAAAACAAATGTATCCCTGTGACCCGATTCAAATCCTGGCTGATAAAGGAGCCTCAATCTTTATAAATATCTCCGCTTCTCCCTTCCATACCGGCAAAGAATACATCCGCTACCACTTGGTCAAGAACCATGCCAGGAGACATAAGAAAATATTTATCTATGTTAACCAGGTAGGAGGTAATGATGAGTTGATTTTTGATGGCCATAGTATCTGCTTGGACGCCAGGGGGGAACCGCTCCTCATCTTTCCTGCATTCCAGGAACATGCAGCAACTTTAGACACCAAACAGCATGGTTCAATCTCTTCTTATTATCCTCTGGATGAAATTGAATCCGTTTACCAGGCTCTGGTTCTGGGAATCCGTGATTATATGGGCAAATGCGGATTCAAAAAAGCCATCCTGGGGCTTTCCGGTGGGATAGACTCAGCCTTAACAGCTTGTCTGGCCTGTGCTGCCATCGGTGCCCATAATGTTTTGGGAATATCTATGCCGGCAGTTCATTCCTCCCGGGGCAGCGTAGAAGACTCCCACATGCTGGCTGACAATCTGGGTATGGAATTCCAGGTTATTCCCATTACTGATGTTCATAACGCCTATCTTAATACTTTGGCCGAGCATTTTAAAGACCAACAGCCGAATACTACCGAAGAAAATCTGCAGGCCCGTATACGAGGGAATGTACTGATGGCTTTCTCCAATAAATTTGGCCACCTGCTTCTTTCCACCGGAAATAAAAGTGAGATGGCACTGGGTTACTGTACCCTGTATGGAGATATGAGCGGCGGGCTCAGCGTCCTGGCTGATGTCCC
>CAZXIR010000083.1:0-9393 GCA_964640845.1 uncultured Syntrophomonas sp. | reverse complement strand
CAAGCCGAAGACTTAGCGGGGCAACCAGCAGTCTTTAAAGTTGAAGTAAAGAGTGTACAGACCAAGCAGATGAGGGAATTAACTGATGAATTTGCCCAGGAAGTAAGCGAATGTGAAACCGTAGCAGAGCTAAAAGAGGATACTAGAAAAACCTTGACCGAAATGGGAGAGACCAATCGTCGTAATACACAACGGCAGGCAGCGGTGGAAAAAGCTTTGGAAAAATGTCAAATGGTCTTGGCAGAATCAGCCATAAAGTCTCAGGCAGCGGTTATGACTCAGCAACTCGAACAACGTCTCTTAGCCCAGGGAATACCATTGGAACAATATTTAGCTATAACTAACAGCAGTATCGAAGTTCTGATTAATTCATTAATGCCTGAGGCAGAGAAACAATTGAAAACCAACTTTATGCTGGAAAAATTAATTGATGAAAAAGGTATAGACATTAATGATGAAGAATTAGATATATATATAAATGATATGGCTGAAAAAATGGGCATGGAAGTTGAAGAAGTCCGTAAAGACATAGAGGGTATGACAGATAATATTCGTTACAATCTTAAGATGGATAAAGCGGTTGATTATCTGGTGGATCATGCTGTAATTACTACCCAGGATCCTGTAGAGCTAGAACAGGATGAAGAAGAAAATAATGAGAATGCAGTTGAAGAAGCTGGAGAATAAAACAATTACTAGCCGGTGAGGTTAATGAATAGTTTTAAAGAGGTGAATTACATGTCTTATTTGGTGCCTATGGTGGTAGAGCAGACTAACCGAGGAGAAAGATCCTATGATATATATTCTCGTTTATTGAAAGACAGGATTATTTTTCTTGGAAGCGCTATAGATGATACCGTTGCCAATCTGGTAATCGCGCAGTTGTTATTTTTAGAAGCAGAAGATCCCGACAAGGACATCGCCCTGTATATTAACAGTCCGGGAGGATCAATCAGTGCAGGGATGGCCATATATGACACTATGCAGCATATACGGGCCGATGTATCAACCATATGTGTTGGCTTGGCTGCAAGTATGGGGGCATTTTTGCTCACAGCCGGGGAAAAGGGAAAACGTTATGCTTTGCCTAATGCAGAGATTATGATTCATCAACCTATGGGTGGAACACAGGGGCAGGCTACAGATATTGAAATACACGCCCGAAGAATCATAAAAATGAGAGAGTCTTTGAATAAGATATTGGCGGAAAGAACTGGCCAACCATTGGATAGAATCGAGCAGGATACGGAAAGAGATTACTTTATGACTGCACATGAAGCTGTACAATATGGTATTGTTGATGAAGTAATGGGTCAGCCAAAAGGCATAAGTAAGAAAAAATAGTGCTACCTTAAAGAGGGGTGAATATATGCATAAATATGGGGACGATAAAGGACAATTAAAGTGTTCATTCTGCGGGAAAACCCAGGATCAGGTCAAAAAATTGGTAGCTGGCCCAGGTGTTTATATTTGTGACGAATGCATTGAATTATGCAACGAGATAATCGAGGAAGAACTGGCAGAAGACCTGGGGTTGGAACTGGGCGATATTCCCAAACCTCTAGAAATAAGGGAAACTCTGGATGATTATGTAATAGGACAGGATACTGCCAAAAAATCACTGGCAGTAGCAGTCTATAATCACTATAAAAGAATTAATCTGGGTATGAAATTGGATGATGTAGAGCTGCAGAAAAGCAATATCATGATGTTGGGTCCAACTGGCAGTGGAAAGACTCTCCTGGCTCAGACTCTGGCCAGAATATTAAATGTGCCTTTTGCCATCGCAGATGCCACCTCACTTACTGAGGCTGGTTATGTGGGAGAAGATGTTGAAAATATTTTATTAAAACTTATCCAAGCTGCTGATTATGATATTGAAAAGGCTGAGAAGGGCATCGTATACATCGACGAGATAGATAAAATTGCACGTAAGACTGATAATCCCAGCATTACTAGAGACGTTTCCGGGGAAGGCGTGCAGCAGGCTCTGCTTAAAATTTTGGAAGGTACAGTAGCCAGTGTTCCTCCTCAAGGTGGTAGAAAGCATCCGCATCAAGAGTTTATTCAGATTGATACCAGCAACATTCTATTTATTTGCGGAGGAGCCTTTGAAGGCATTGATAAGATCATTCAAAACCGGATTGGGCAAAAGGTTATGGGGTTTGGTGCAGATATAAAAGCCAAAGAAGAAAAGAAAATCGGAGAGATTTTGCAGATGATATTGCCTCAAGATCTTCTGCGTTATGGGTTGATACCAGAATTTGTGGGTAGAGTACCGATAATAGTAACCCTGGATGCTTTGGATAAGGAAACTTTGATAAAAATTCTGACGGAACCCAAAAATGCTTTGGCTAAACAGTACAAAAAGTTACTGGAACTAGATGGTGTGGATCTTGAATTTATGGATGAGGCTTTGGATGCCATTGCTGAAGAGGCATTACGTAGGAATACCGGGGCACGCGGCCTTAGAGCGATAATTGAAGATGTTATGCTGGAAGTCATGTATGAGGTACCTTCCCGCATTGATATCACCAAAGTTTTAGTAACCAGAGATGTGATTGCTAAAAAGGAAAAACCATTGCTGGTCACTGTTGATGCCAGAAGGAAAGTTAACTAGTAAAACACAAATAATTGATTCAAAAAGGCAGTGAAAACTGCCTTTTTCATATTGTCGACAGTGTCGACAAGATGCAGACCGATGACAGCGGTGAAGATCAAGGCATGAAAAATGTCGGCGATTGAAACGTACCAAAGTACGTTGATTGAGCGGGCATTTTGAAATAACGCAGATATTCGCCGTTGTCATTGATCTGGAAAGGCAGTGAAAGCTGCCTTTTTCACTTGTCGACAGTGTCGACAAGATGCAGACCGATGACAACGGTGAAGATCAAGGCATGAAAAATGTCCGTGATTGACATTGATTAAGCGGATATTTAAAATAATACAGATATTCGCTGTTGTCATTAGTCTGGAAAAGGCAGTGAAAACTGCCTTTTTTTACTGACCATATTGCCTTATTCATCTGACTCTGCAGGGAATAATATAAACGATAACCCTAGTCGCAAAGTTTTCAACCGGTATTTTCTTACTTGGCTAGAATACTTAGCTGTCCCAACGTTAACCTGCAGAGAAAGGAAAGAACGCATGAACAATATATTCATGGATTATGGCCCTATTTTGTATATGGTACAGTTGTTTTTTGCTATTGTAATAGGAGTTTATTTTTGGAATCTCTTAAAGAGCCAGCAAAGTAAAAAACATGGTCTGGTAAGGGAGTCAGAGAAAGAAAACGGTAAGCTAAAGGAAATGCGTAATATTAGACTTACTGAACCATTATCCAGCCTTACTCGTCCCGCCGATCTTAAAGATGTAATAGGGCAGGAACAAGGGGTAGATTTGATGCGTGCTGCATTATGCGGTCCCAATCCACAGCATGTCATCGTATATGGTCCCCCTGGTGTAGGTAAAACAGCGGCGGCTCGATTAGTTCTGGAAGAAGCCAGGAAGACAGAAGTATCACCTTTTACCATGGAGGCCAAATTTGTGGAAATCGATGCCTCTATTACTCGTTTTGATGAGAGAAATATTGCTGATCCTCTGATCGGGTCAGTACATGATCCAATTTATCAGGGAGCAGGCTCAATGGGATCGGCAGGTATACCTCAGCCTAAGCCAGGCGCATGTACTAAAGCCCATGGCGGAGTTCTGTTTATTGACGAAATTGGGGAACTGCATCCCATGCAGATGAATAAACTGTTAAAAGTCTTGGAAGATCGCAAGGTTCTGTTGGAGAGTGCCTATTATAGTGAAAATGATAGAAATATTCCAGGTCATATACACGACATATTTCAAAATGGTCTGCCGGCCGATTTTCGACTGGTAGGTGCTACCACCAGGATGCCCAATGAGTTATCGCCGCCTCTTCGCTCCAGGTGTATGGAAGTGTTTTTTAAGCCCTTGGAAAAGGAGGATATAAAATTAATAGTAACCAATGCCATTAATAAGGTTGGAATACAGGTTTTTGATGAGGCAGTAGATGAAATAGTCAAATATGCTGGCAATGGGCGTGAGGCCGTCAATATAGTCCAATTAGCAGCAGGGATTGCCCAGGTAGAGCATTCATCTAGGATAACTCTGGAAACCGTAGAGAAGGTTTTAAACAATGGTCGGTTTTCACCTCGTTCGGAAGTTCGGCCCCAAGAAACCCCGGCTGTAGGTGTTGTTAGCGGTTTAGCCGTACAGGGGGCTAATGTGGGGGTGCTAATCGAAGTTGAAGCTAAAGCAATCCCAGTGGATAAAGGAACTGGCACCTGGACCGTAACCGGAGTGATTGATCAAGAAGAAGTAGGAGGAGAAGGAAGAAAGTTAACCCGCAAAAGCATGGCTCGGGGTGCGGTGGAAAATGTTCTCACCGTATTGAGATCTGAATATGGAGTGCAAATACATGATTATGATCTACACCTCAATTTCCCGGGGGGGACTCCGGTAGATGGTCCATCAGCAGGAGTAAGCATCGCCACCGCCATATATTCTGCTATTACAAATAAAGCGGTTTATAATTTGTTGGCTATGACGGGTGAAGTATCTGTGCATGGCAAGGTCAAGCCGGTGGGGGGAGTAATGAGTAAAGTTGATGCCGCCAGGAAGGCAGGGATCAAGAGAGTAATCATACCTAGTGATAATTGGCTGACCATTTTTCAAAACCTTAGCGATATCGAAGTGATTCCGGTTAAAGATTTAAAACAGGTGTTTGATAAAGCATTTGTTTAATAAGATTGACACATAATATATAATCAGTAATATAATTTGATATCTCATTTAAATGTTAATGATGACGCCAGTCCTCCAACTTGCCTAAAGAGATACTCATATAGTAGAATTAATTTGCCCGGGAGGTGTTTTTTTGCAGTCAAATAATGAAGTATTTAGAGTAGTACCTATGCTCCCTTTGAGGGGAATGTTAGTTTTTCCATATACTGTTATACATCTTGATGTAGGGAGAAAGAAATCTATAAATGCCATAGAAGAAGCTATGCTGGAAGGCAAGGAAATTTTTCTAGCCACCCAAAAAGAGGCTCAAGATGATGATCCGGAAGAAGCAGATATCTACAATGTAGGGACGGTAGCTGAAATAAGGCAGATATTGAAAATGCCTGGTGGTACTATGCGCGTTCTGGTAGAGGGCCTGCATCGTGCAGAAGTGCGTAGCTATGTTACCCATGATCCGTATATTCAGGTCAGAATTGAAGAGTATAAAGATGATCCCAAGCATAAACCAGCTGAACTAGAAGCTTTGATGAGAACCTTGGTGTCACAGTTTGAGCAGTATGTCCGGGCCAGCAAGAAGATACCACCAGAGACCGTAGTATCGGTGGTGGCTATTGAAGAACCGGGCAGATTGGCAGATGTGGTGGCTTCCCATCTTTCCTTGAGGATCAATGAGAAACAAAAAATTCTGGAAGCACGAGATACCGATAAACGGCTGGAATATATGTGTGATATTTTGGCCAAAGAAATGGAAGTACTTGAACTTGAACGAAAGATAAACATTCGAGTTCGCAAACAGATGGAAAAAACCCAGAAGGAATATTATTTGCGGGAGCAGATGAAAGCCATACAGAAAGAATTAGGGGAAAAAGACGAACGGACCGCGGAAGTTGAAGAAATTAAGGGACGAATAGAAGAAGCAAATTTACCCAAAGATGCACACGAAAAGGCTTATAAAGAATTGGAAAGGCTGGAAAAGATGCCTCCCATGGTAGCCGAAGCAGTTGTGGTTCGTAACTATTTGGATTGGATGCTTTCCCTGCCCTGGTCAAGTGAAACCAAGGATAGGCTGGATTTAAAAGTGGCAGAGGGAATATTGGAAGAGGATCATTACGGGCTGGAAAAACCGAAAGAGAGAATTCTGGAATATTTGGCCATCCGTAAGCTGGCTAAAAAGATGAAAGGGCCGATTCTCTGTTTGGTAGGCCCCCCTGGGGTTGGAAAGACTTCTCTGGGTAAATCAATAGCCAGATCGTTAGGACGTAAATTTGTGCGGATGTCCCTGGGTGGCATAAGAGATGAAGCAGAAATCAGAGGACATCGGCGAACCTATGTTGGATCTATGCCAGGTAGAGTACTGCAGGGCATGAAACAGGCTGGCTCGAAAAATCCGGTCTTTTTACTGGATGAAATTGACAAAATGACTATGGATTTTCGTGGAGATCCAGCTTCCGCATTGTTGGAAGTATTGGATCCAGAGCAGAATTTCTCGTTCAGTGATCATTATCTGGAAATTCCCTTCGATCTTTCCAAGGTGATGTTCATAACTACTGCCAATTCGGTTTATAATATTCCTCGCCCCTTACTGGATAGAATGGAAGTTATAGAAATCACCAGTTATACCGAAGAGGATAAAGTGCATATTGCCAAGGGTTATCTGGTTCCCAAACAGGTGAAGGAACATGGTTTAAAGGAAAAAAATATCAGTTTTACTGAGGGTGCCATAAGAAAGATAATCCGTAACTATACCCGTGAAGCAGGGGTAAGAAATCTGGAGAGAGAAATCGCTTCTATGTGCCGCAAGGTAGCCCGCCAGGTGGTAGAGGATAAAAATCTTCATGTCAATGTGACTGCCAGTTTAGTTGCTCGCTACTTAGGTAAAGAACGCTACCGTTTCGGTATGGCTGAAACCGAGAATCAGGTGGGAGTAGCTACAGGTCTGGCCTGGACCGAGACCGGGGGCGACATACTGGCTATTGAAGTAGCCTTATACAAAGGTCAGGGCAAGCTGATCCTAACCGGGAAACTGGGTGATGTTATGAAAGAATCGGCCCGGGCGGCTTTAACCTATGTTCGATCCCGAGCTGAAGAATTGGGCATCGCTCAGAAGACCGTGGATGAAAACGATATTCACCTTCATGTTCCTGAAGGAGCGATTCCTAAAGATGGTCCATCGGCCGGTATTACTATAGCCTGTGCGTTGGCTTCGGCTATGTCAGGCATTCCTGTTAGAAGCGATATAGCTATGACTGGAGAGATTACCCTGAGAGGTCGAGTTCTTCCTATTGGAGGGGTAAAAGAAAAAGTGTTGGCAGCTCATAGGGCTGGCATTAAGACCGTTATATTACCTGAAGATAACAAGAAGGATATTCAGGATATACCCGCCCAAGTCAGGAAAAAGATTAATTTCCAGTTGGCAGCGCACATGGATCAGGTATTGGGAATCACTATGGATAGGCCTGATACTCCTTTGAACTAGACAGAAAAACATAATCAATTGGGGATAAGGGTGATAAAGATGAATATTAAGAAGGCAGAATTCAAAGGAGTATTTGTAGATATTAAACAGCTTCCGGAACAACTCTTACCTGAAATTGCATTGGTGGGTAGATCCAATGTAGGCAAATCTTCTTTAATAAACAAATTAGTTAATCGTAGGAAATTGGCTAAATCAAGTTCTACACCAGGAAAGACCAGGACCATAAATTACTATCTCATTAACGATGAGTGGCATATGGTGGATTTGCCTGGTTATGGGTATGCTAAAGTATCCAAAACAGAAAGGGCTAAATGGGGTAAAATGATTGAAGCCTATTTAAGCCAGCGTGAGCAATTAAAAGGTGTGTTTCAAATCCTGGATATAAGACACCCGCCTTCAAACGATGACCTGTTGATGAAGGAATGGCTCAATCATCATGATATACCAGTTCTGTTGGTAGCAACTAAAGCCGATAAGATATCACGGGGGGCCAGGGCCAAACACCTGGCAGTGATCAGAAAAGATCTTAAACTGCCGGTGGAACAGGTGCCAATTTGTTTTTCCGCTGAGAGCGGTGAAGGAGTAGAGGAAATTAAAGAAGCACTGAATGAAATCCTAAAAGATAAAGCAGAGTAGGCTTAAGCCTACTCTATTTTTCTTCGTCCAGGATGAGTCCTAAGGCTGCTGTGATGCTGACTGGCATCTCATTTTAATATATTCTACTACTTCCTTTTCCTCAGCCATTATAATTGTTGATAAATACTTGTCCAACAAAGCGATAATTTTTTCTGCCCCAACAGTTTGCGTTAAAACTTCCTGGGGAGTCTGGCCATTAAGTTCCCGATGAGGAGTATTAAGCCATTTTTCACATTCCTGATCCTTTAAAACCAAAAACCACAAGCTGGTATATTCTGGGTCAGGGGGAGCCTGCAGCATCAGGCTATTAATAATCTGGGTCGGCTGTTTAGGCACGATAGAGTTAATAAGAAGATCATGTCTAATTACATCTTCCAATACCTCCGAACAGCTCAAAACCAAATCTCTTCCAACTACTATGCGAGAGTATCCGGCTATTTCCAGGGATGGCTTGAACCAGAAGAAACCTGCAGTTTCATGATCAAGGAGATAATCCGGGTCTGAGGACAATTTTGCCAGCAAGGACTCTCGGTCATTTTCATTAAGCAGCTTGATGCGCATATCGTTTAAGTTGACTAGCATCTTCTGTCCCGCATGGTCATAGATGCCATAAATAATTTCCCCGTAATCTTTTAGTATATGGGGCAGCTCATCCTGGCATAGTTCTTTAAGATAATTCAGATGTTCTTTAATAAATTCTTCCTGTAAAAGCTTGTTTTCCAACATTAAAACCATACCGGAAAACAGATGGGCTTTGGGTAAGCTGAGCAATCTGCCTAAGAGCAGCATCTGCGGTTCTTCTCCACTTAGAGTGAGTGGCTCTTTTATTATGACTTGATAGCTGGTTTCCAGAAAAATATCAGTCACATCCATTTTAGTGCCCTGAGAACCGTCTATCCGATAGACGGAAAGATAAGAATTATCCAGGGCTTGCAAGCACTCCACCAGGGGAGACTCCATATAAGCTTGATTTTGATCTAAATACTTGCCAGCCATGCTTCTATCCTCATCATCCTTAAGATCAAACCACAACCAATCAGAAAAGATTGATTCGTGTTCGGTGCGGATACTCTTACTCACGCTGAATCTGGCAAAACGGGATTTCACTGCTTGGCGGTGTTTCTTTAAATCAGCTGAAAAACTGCGGTCCAGTTTTAGCTTGGCTGATGTTAGTAATTGGTTATAATGAGCGTAGGGATCATCAAACAAAGGTGAGATATCATTAAGTAGCCCACAGCAATGCTTGTATTTTTTGCCACTGCCGCAGGGGCATGGGTCGTTGCGACCTAATTTAAGCTTCCTGGTCAATTTAGTATTCCCCCCAAAAACAATTTCATTGCATGTCAGGGGGACGGGGGTGTTGACACCATTATTAGATAGTGACACAATGCATTAAGTTATGGAAATGGTGTCAACACCCCCGTCCCCCTGACATGCCGTCCCCCTGACATGCTAGAAAAATAAATTCCATAAACAAAGGTTACTACAATATCGGAGTAAAATACAGT